>JAAELO010000400.1 GCA_024226555.1 Desulfobacterales bacterium
CCTGATAATCATCGCTCAGAATAAAATTCAACCATTCGTATGCTACAGTTGTTTTTAGAGAATCTTTTTTAACATGATTATTGACCATAAAATTATCAATCCAGCCGGTTGTACCTTCTTTTGGTTCTGCTATTTTCCAGAGTTCGCCCTTTTTTTTCAGCTTGGAAGTGAAAAGCTCCAGACAACAGCAAGGTGAAGGCCTTTTAGTGTTTTTGCATCAT
This sequence comes from Desulfobacterales bacterium, assembly GCA_024226555.1. Taxonomy (GTDB): domain Bacteria; phylum Desulfobacterota; class Desulfobacteria; order Desulfobacterales; family JAAELO01; genus JAAELO01. The sequence goes on from JAAELO010000400.1 coordinate 222, forward strand.
CAACGCCAACCCACATTGATTTTGCGTTCATGGCAAGATAGTCTACTTTTTTCTTTAACGCAGCAGTATTTAATTTGTTAAAGTCATAAATATTTTCGGCGCTAATTCCGTGAGCAAGTGCCACCAGTGACACATTGTGCATATATTGATCCGGCCCACCAATGGTATAACGTCTTTTATATTTTGGGTCCCATAAAATATTCCAGGAAGTTGGCGCGGTTTTTATCAGGTTGGTGTTGTACGCAAGACCGTAGGAGCCTCGAATGTGTGGGACAGCATAAACAATATCATTTTCCGTGCAGTAGTCAGCTTTTTTCAGTGATGGCAGAATATTTTTATAATTTGGAATCATGTTGAGGTCCAGCGGCATAACAAGATTACGTTTAATCAGCTTGAACCGGTTACCCTTAGGTACATTAATCGACGGTGATATAAGGTCGGCCTTGTTGGCTCTCAGAGCCCCATAAAACGCATCATTCCCTTTACAGAACTTAATATCAAATTTTACGTTAATTCCATGTTTTGCTTTAACTATTTTGATAAACTGGTTTTGCAGATTTTTCGGTGCATAACCTTTCCAGATGAGCATCCGCATGGTGACGCTTTTTGCCTGTGCCTGAATGATGGAAAAATAAAAGATGAGCAAAGCCGAAACCAGAAATATTAAAGTTTTTAAGATTACGCTGCGCTTCATAGTTATCTCCTTTTTTATTTGATTTGTATGTCAGGCTCCTGAAATCAACTGTGCTTTTCCATATTGGATATAAAATCAAACATGATCTTACATTACGTATAGGTCCACGACAAAAATATCAGAATTTCTTTAATGTGGTGTGGATAATGAAGCATAAAATCAACAATTTAGATAGCGAATTGAATTGTATACTATTAAGACAATATATTATGTTTAGAAATATATTTCAATATTAGTTTTTGAGACATTAATTCCTTATTGTTATTATCGTCTTTTTGATCATTTGCACCTGAATCAGCAATCTGTTTATCAAACTTTTCAAAAGTTTGCCTCTCGGGAGAGCCACCGGAGGTGCATTTATTATAATTTTATAAAATCAATTAGTTTATATTGAGTTTTCTCTTTTATTATTTTTTTAAGGTTTTTATACCCATTAGTCATAAACCTTATGGTATTTTCTATTGTTTTTTTATTAATAGAAACTTATATATGATTTGTTCTGCTTACATTGGAAATAAGGAATAAAAAAATTTCATATAATAATCAAAAATATAAAGATATCGATATAATTCATCATGGGGCATTGAACGGTGTCACAGGTTCGTGCCATGAACTCAGGATAGATGAAAAAGATTCAATTCTAATAGATTGTGGTTTGTTTCAGGGTGCTGACAGGGATTCTATCTTAAATCACAGTATTAAATTTCCTGTTGATAATATTAAAGCACTGATAATCACCCATGTTCATATAGATCATTGTGGAAGAATTCCATACCTCATTTCAGCAGGCTTTAAGGGACCAATTATCTTATCTGAGGCATCATCCATCCTTTTACCTATAGTTTTAGAAGATGCACTTAAAATCGGTTTTACAGATGATCGTGATCTTATTAAAAAGTATATCGATGAGATTAAGAACAGATTAGTTCCATTAAAATATTCAGAGAAATATGAATTAGATTCTATTGATTGTTCAATAACTCTTAAAGATGCCGGCCACATAATGGGTTCATCATATGTGGAATTTGATTTTAACAATAAAAATGTTGTATTTTCCGGTGATTTAGGTGCTCCTTTCACTCCCATTCTACCATCACCAAAACCACCTGCGAATTGTGATGTTGTTGTACTTGAATCAACTTATGGAAGTAAGGTTCATGAGAACAGATCTGAGAGAAAAGAGCGTCTAAAAGAAGTTATTGTGAATGCTCTTGAGAACAGTGGTGTTGTTATTGTTCCAGCATTTAGTATTGGTCGGACTCAGGAGCTGTTATATGAGCTTGAAGAGCTTATATATAAATTTAAAGAAGATAAAATACGTGAAGATCTTATTTGGGATGATTTAGAAATTATTGTTGATTCCCCTCTTGCAAGCAGATTTACCGAGACTTATAAAACACTGAAAGATGTATGGGATGGTGAAGCACAGGTAAAGCTTAAATCAGGAAGAGATCCACTTTCATTTGATCAACTAACAACGATAGATTCACATAAAGACCATCTATATACTGTTAAATATCTGAAGAAGAATTCAAGACCCTGCATTGTGATTGCTGCTGGAGGTATGTGTACTGGTGGAAGGGTTGTAAGATATATAGAAAATTTGATAGAAAATGAAAAAACTGATATTTTATTTATTGGTTATCAATCTAAAGGTACAACCGGTAGAACCATACAAAAGTATGGAAAAGGTGGTTTTGTTTATATAAATAATAAAAAATATTTAATTAATGCTGGGATATATACAATTGGTGGATATTCAGCACATGCTGATAAAAACAATCTGGTTAATTTTATTAAAAGAATGAAAACATTGCCAAAAGAAGTAAGACTTGTACATGGTGAACATTATTCTAAAATAGCTTTAAAGAAAGAGTTATTAAAATTAGGGATTGAGGTTACTGTTTAATTATTTGGAGAAAAATTTGAAAAAAGTTTTAATAACAGGTTTCAATGGATTTATTGGTAGCAAATTAAGAGAGACTTTAAATAAAAAACATAATATCTCAGGCGTTGATCTGTCTGATTTTGAAGATAAGAATTATAGCTTTCATAAAGCAGATTTTACTAAAAAGGATGAGATAACTAAAATCTTATCTGATTTAAAACCAGATGTTATTGTTCATTGCGCTGGTATTGCTCACCAGAAAGCAGGTAGCGTATCTGAAGATGAATATTTTAGAATAAACAGCTCTGCGACTTATGATTTAGCTAAAATAGCAACTAACGTTAATCCTGATATTCATTTCATATTTTTATCAACTATTTCTGTATATGGTGAAGATAGATATGAAAGTAAGATAAATGAAGACAATCCATATAACCCAACCAGTTCATATGCAAAAAGTAAACTTGAAGCTGAAGAAAAAATTAAAAATTTAGATTTAGCAAAACTTGATATTTTAAGATTATCTCCTGTTTATGACAGTAACTGGACTTTGAATTTAGATAGAAGGGTATTTTTTCCTAAAAAACTATTCTATCTTAAATTTGGAAATGGAAAACAAAAAATGTCTGCTTTAGCCAGGGGGAATATTGTTGATTTTATAGACTTTCTAATTGCAAATAAGGCAAATGGAACTCAGATACTGAATGTGAGTGATGAGGATAGTTATAGATTTAATGAGATAATAACAACTTTTAAAAAATCTACATTTCAACCTAATCGGTTAACTTTAAAAATACCTCTTATATCAGTGTGGATATTAACAAGAGTTTTGAGCTTTTTTTTCAGGAGAAACAGAGAGTGGGTCAAAGCATGTTATGATAAAGTTGCTTATGACCTGATTTTTGATAATACCAGAATGAAAGAAACTGGTTTCAAACCTAAATACAATATAAAAAATATTTTTTTAAAGGGATAGCATGGTAACACTAAAAAGCATCACAAATGATATTGGTCTTGAATATGAAGGTGATGGAAATATTGAAATTATAAAAGTCTGTGGTCTTGAAAAACTTAGTGAGGGTGGTATTGGTTTTATAACAAATATATCAAGTGTTCCGGCTCTTGAAGAAATTTATGACACCAGTAAAGAGTTAACAGATCAAATAAATATCGATAAAGTTATAATGATTCAACCAAAGGGACTTGATACTCCATTTAAAAACAGAATCATATCTGATGACCCTCTTGTTACACATGTTCAAATTGCCGAAATGCTTAATCCACCAGTATACAGATCTGGAAAGATTCATGAGACTGCAACTATTGGTGAAAATACTATCATTGGCGATGGTGTAACTATTGATCCTAAAGCTGTTATTTATGACGGTGTTTCTATTGGTGAAGGATCAGTAATAAGAGCTGGTGTTATAGTTATGAATGATGCAAAAATTGGTAAAAACTGCATACTATACCCAAATGTTGTTGTGAGAGATAGTTGCTTTATTGGTGATAATGTAGCTATACACCCAAACTCTGTAATTGGAGGTGATGGGCATGGTTACTATCAAAGGGATGGGAAAAACCATAAAATACCTCAGGTTGGACGTGTTATTATTGAGGATGATGTTGAAATTGGATCATGTTCTACTGTTGATAGGGGAAGACTTGAAGACACTATCATTAAGAAGGGTACAAAAATTGATAATCATGTGCAGGTAGCACATAATGTAGAGATAGGAGAACAATCATTAATATCTGGCCACTCTGCAATTGGTGGAAGCACAAAAATTGGTAACAATCTGATTATGGCCGGATTTTCAGCTATTTCTGATAATAGAAAAATTGGTAATAATGTTATAATTTCAGGAGCAGCTTGTGTCGCTGGAAATTTAAAGGATGGTTCCTTTGTTGGTGGAACACCTGCAAGGCCTTTCAAAAAATGGAAGAAAAGCGTTGCTTATATAGGAAACCTAAGTAGTCTTTTCAAAAAAGTTAATAAAATAGAAAAGTCTGTTGAAGAATTAAAAAAGTTAAAATAGAGATATTTCAATTTAAATTAACTAAAAAAAGATTAATGCAATAATCTTTTTTTAGTTTTTATTCAATAAATTTCATAAATCTTCATATTCTCCGCATATCAAAGTTAAAATATATCAAATAAAATAAATACCTTATTGAAAATAAAGTTTGAATAAATCTGCAATTTTATATACATAAAATGAACAAAATAAGTTTATAAATTTAAACCGAGGGGATAACAAATGAGATCTATACTTGTATTCGTTGTAGCCTTGTTAATTTTTACACAAACTGGTTATACAGAGAACAATTATGTAGGATCAGAAAAATGTAAGGATTGTCATGAAAAGGAATATAGGAGATTCCAAAAATATTCCAAAAAAGCAGAATCTTATAAACACATCGCTCTTATGGAAAAAGGCCTGACTCAGGAAGAGTTTAAGAAATGTTTTACCTGTCATACTACAGGATATGGAAAACAAGGTGGGTTTATATCCTTATCCCAAACTCCGAAGCTCAAAAACAATGGATGTGAGTCTTGTCATGGTCCAGGTGGAGATCATATCGCAAGTGAAGACCCTGAAGATATTAAAGCGAAATTAACAATTGATGACTGTATTCATTATCATAACTCTGAAAGGGTTAAAAGTTTCAAATTTAAACCATTGAAATATGCAGGGGCACACTAATATGAGTATCTTTAAAGCTAAAAATAAACTTTGGATTCGTGTAATGATCCCTGTTTCGTGTGTTGTTTTACTTGTTATGGTTACAATGACAACATTAAATATAGTGGATCAGGAAAAGCAAATTACAGAGATGATGGAACATCAAAATATAATGCTTTCTGAAGCTGTTGAAAGTTCGGCTTTTGATTCACTGGCTATTGGAAATAATGATGAAGTTAGAAGGCAATTCTTTCAGCTTAAAAGAAAGCTGCCAGATGTTAAAATATTTATATATGATTTTAATAAAACCATTGCTTTCAGTACTGAAAATAATGTTGAAGGAAAAAAATTAAATAATTTTCAAACTGGTGAAAGTGATAAAATAGTTGATCAGATGATAAAAAGTGGTATAAATCCAGATAAATCATTTGATCAAAATATTGGAAATAGTACCTATAACACAATTGTAAAGCCAATTTTAAACGAAAAAAGGTGTTTCCATTGCCATGGAAGCAGCAAAAAAGTATTGGGTGGAATATCTGTATTATCTTCAAAAGATAAAGCAATATCAACTATCTCAACTGTAAAATATAAGAATATAGCAATTAGTATAATAAGTGTTGGTGTTCTAACTTTTTTAATTTATTTCATGTTTGCTAAATTAGTTAATAAAAGGGTTAGAAGAATTCTTGATTTTTCAGGAAAGTTAAGAGATGGAGATTTTACTTCAGAAATTGTTGATAATCATAGTGACGAAATAAGTGAGATTTCTGAAACTTTAAATCTTATTGCAGTTGATTTAAGACAGATATTTATTAAAATTCGAAATGGAAGTAACCTGTTATCCGGATCATCAGTAAAGTTGACTGATATATCAGATAAACTTGAAAGTGATGTTATAGATTCTTCTGAGAAAACTATATCAGTATCTGTAGCTGCTGAGCAGATGAGCACAAATATGAACTCTGTTGCAGCAGCAATGGAAGAGTCTACTTTGAATATTCACGATGTTGCTGATGCATCAAAAAAGATGTCAAGCACTGTATATGAAATAACTAAAAATTCAAATACAGCACAAAATATTATTAGAGATGCAGTTAAGGAGTGTTCTAAACTTTCTAAAGTTGTAAATCAGCTAGGAGATGCTGCACAGGATATTGATGAGGTTACAGATGGAATAAGAGATATATCAAATCAGGTAAATTTGTTAGCTTTGAACGCTACAATTGAGGCTTCAAGGGCTGGAGAAGCTGGTAAAGGATTTGCTGTAGTTGCTAACGAAATAAAATCGCTTGCAAATCAAACCCAACAATCAACGAATCTTGCCGATGAGAAATTGAAATGGATGCAAAAAAATGCAGCTGAAACAGCTCTTGAAATTGAACAGGTATCAAAAGTTATAGATGATGCAAATATTTCAATAAATACAATTGCATCAGCTGTTGAAGAACAATCAATTACATCAAGTGAAATATCAAACAATATAGATAATGCATTCCAAGGATTAAATGAAGTTAACGAGAGTGCAGCACATGGGGCAAATGCTGCTTCTGAAGTGGCAAAGGATATCTCAAGTGTTAACAAAGCAAATGAAGGTGTTAAATTAAACGGACAGGACGTTAATATGAGTGCCAATGAACTGCTAAACCTGGCACAGGATTTACAAAATATGATAGAGAAGTTTAAGGTTTAATGTAGAACCCTAAGCTATAATTAATAGCTTAGGGTTTACCAGGTTGCTTAATGAAGAGTTAACTAAGCTGATGGGGTAATATCTGTAAATTGATATTCTTCAACTGTGAAACCTTTTGATGCTTCAAATTCATTTTCGCCCCACCTCTCAATTGTGATAAACTTATCACCAGCTTCATTTTCAAATGACCAGTATAGAAATTCTTTACCAGGACTTTTTCCATCTTTATGAAAATAACCACCACCAGATTCTTCCAAATAGTATTCAATACTATCAACAGTTATAGCATCTGGCGGGTCATCGCTTTCTAATATAGATTTTGTAACATGGGATCCAATTTTACCTATAGGAACCTTGTTGCTTATGCTCCAATAGCTTTCATCATCCACCTCTTGCTCAAGGTAGAGGGTTTCATCAGAGCTTTTAAGTTGCCATTCATAAGAGACATCTCCATCATAATCATAATGACTTTTAGTGACAACCTCCCATGTTTTCAGATCATAATCTAAAAAATAACCTGGCTTTAGAGAATCTAATTTTATATTAGTAGGATCAAAATCATTTTCAGGTTTTTTCTTTTTAAAAACATCAAATATACCCATTTAGGTTCCCCTTATTACATACCCATTTTTTTCTTCAGCTCCATTAATGAATCAGAAGCTTCTAATGAAGATCCGCCTAATGCGGCTTCAATCTCATCATCAACAGACTTATCAGCATTAGCCATTTCACCATAGGCTTCAGCTAGAGATTCATCCTCATCAACTTTTGCCTTCATCTTCTCTAACATAGCAATTGTCCCTGAAGAATCTATCTTTGATAGCTGAGCATTAATTTTTTTAGTTGAAGCAGCTGTTTTTGCTCGGGCTTTAAGAGTTGATAGATCATTTTCATAAGTTGAGATAGAAGATTTAATTTTGTTAACGCTTGCTTGCAAAGTATTTGACATTTTCTCATGTTTATCAGCTTCAGTTGCAAGCCTTACAGCATCCTGAGAAAACTCCTCTTTTTTTGAAAGTGCCTGAGTTGCTAATTTTTCTGCTTCAGCTATATCAAGATTACCACTTTGTGCTTTCTGAAGAAGTAACATTGCTTTTCTTTCATAATCAGAAGCCAGTTTCTTTTTACCATCAGCATCTTTTCTTGTTCTAATACCAATAGCTTTAACTTCAGCGAGACTTGTCATAGATTCCTGAAGATCTTTTTTAAGATCACGAATACCCTGTTCTGTTAATTTAATTGGATCTTCCAATTTATCAAGAGCTGAATGAGCACTTGCTTCACCAATTTTAAAAACTCTTTTGAAGAAGGACATATATTTTTACTCCTTTTTATTTTGAATGTTCTATCAATTCGTTACCAAATTCAGATAAAGCTAAGCTAAGTGCCTGAATTGATCCTTCAAGTTCATTACGGTCTATGTTTTCAATTTGAAGAGTATCTCTAAATATTATATATTCACAATCCTCATCTAAAACAAAGGCACCATGGACAAGATTTCTGTTCATTTGCAGTAATCTTTTGAATAATACTTCAGTATTACCAGGTACTTTCATTATAATCTGCTCAATAATCAAAATTGGATCTTCAACATCTATAATGAGATTCTTAATACCATTATCTTCATCATCAACAATTACTAAGTGTTCATCAGCTTCTTCACTAACTATACTTAAATCCATCTCCATAATAAATTCTTTTACAAGATTAAATTTTTCCTCTTCCATGAAACCTCCTTTTAAGGTTTACAGATTTATATCAATGAACCAAGTCTTCTGGTCTATTTTCAGAGATAACGACTAAATTAGTGTCTTTTTCAATAATATAGCTGTTATCAGGGTTAGTAACTAAATTATTTCCATCAAAATCTTCAACACCAAGACAAATTATATTTTGTTCTTTTTTGAGTTCACAAACCACATCAAAAAAAGTTTTCCCTACAATATAAGAAGGGACCTTCATCTTGTAAAGCTCATTCCCATATCTTCTGCTGACAAGTTCTGTTATAACTCTTGATATGCCATGATCCAGGGAAGCATTTACTAATAGATTTGTACTAAGTTCACCAACAACTATAATTTCATTTGCCCCTGCTATTTTACAATGTTCCATATTTTCCTGATCAAGTAATTCAACGCAGATATATACATTTGGATTTACGGAGTTTATTGTCATTGTACTTAAAATAGTTCTGGCATCTCTTGAATGGGAATCAAGTTTATCATCTGACAGAACAATAACACTTTTTGCTTCTGGAATGTTTGCTTTTTCAAGATTTTCAACATTAATAGTTCCTGCAATAAAATCTATATGTGGATCATCAATAGGTTTCTCTTCAATATCAGCAATAATAACAATATGATCATTAATGCATTTGGGGTCTGCACGAAGTTCTGCAATAACTTCAACACCTTTGAAATTCCAGCCACATATTATATAGTGATTAGTTGAAAAGCTCATATCCATTCCCTTTTTATCTCTTATTTTTCTTTCAATAAATACAGCAGCTATTGTTGCTGTTAGAACACTTAAAAGACCAATCCCAAGAAGCATTACAACTATCGCTATAAATCTTCCACCACTTGTTACAGGAAAAATATCACCATAACCAACTGTTGTAATTGTAACAAATGACCACCACAATGCATCAACAAATTTATATTTTGGTTCAAAGTAAGTTAATCCGTAAGCACCAGCAAAAATAACAGTTATAACAATCAAAGTAAGTCTTAAAAGGTTTTCATGACTAAACAATTTAAAATACTTTTTGAAAATATTTATTAAAAATACCATTTTATAAGCTCTTATCCTATCTTTACAATGCCAGTAAATTATTAGAATAGTTTGGAAAAAAACCTATAGATTTAGCCATTTCAAACATTTTTGTTATAGCTTTTATACCGGTTTCTTCAAGATTTAGACTATATTCATTTACATAAAGTTTAATGTGATCTTCTATTACTGAACCTGAAAGTTCCTGAGCATTTTCTTTTATGAAGTTTTTTGATACATCTCTATTTTTATAAGCAAATTTTATGCTCTTGCCAATAGATTTTTCAATATCGACCAATATTTCATCAGAAATTTCTCTTTTTGCTGCTATTCCACCAAGCGGTATTGGTAAAGAAGTTTTTTTCTCCCACCATTCTCCAAGGTCCTGAACAATTTCAAGATTATAATCCTGATATGTAAAACGTCCTTCATGGATAATTACTCCGAGATCTGCTTTACAATCAACCAGAGATTGAAAAATCTGATCAAATCTCATAGGTTTGGTTTTAACTTTCTTTTCTGAATATAAATTCAGGAGAAGATTTGCTGTTGTCATCTCTCCCGGAATAGCAACTATTGCATTTTCAAAATTTATCTCTTTTTTATCTTTTCTTTTAACTAAAAGTGGGCCACAACCCTTTCCAAGGGCAGCACCAGTTTTTAAAAGACCATATTTTTCAGTAAGATTTCCAAGTGCAGCAAATGATAACTTTGTTATATCATAGTAACCTTCAATTGCCATTTTATTAAGTTTTTCAACATCATGCAGGTTATAATCATATGTGTATTTTGAATCAGTCAGATCGTTAATTAATGCATGAAATATAAAAGTATCGTTTGGGCATGGTGAAAAACCAAGTGTTAAAGGACTCATTTTTATCATCTCAAGTTATTTATTAATTATGTATTCATAAACAGCATTAGCACAATTTTTACAGGCTTTGGTTATTTTCCAACTCTCCCTGTTACGATTCTCAACATAATTACTAGCAGATCTGATCTGTACATATGAAATACCACACATCTGGGAAATTTGAGCTGCTGAAAAACCTTCCATTGATTCTATAAGAGGGCTGTAGTTATTGTAGAGATCTAATGCTCTGGTATCTGAAGTTGTTATTGTTGAAACAGATATAAAAGAACCTGTGAAAGTACTAAACTTTGTATCTAATATATTTTTAGCTTCATTTGCTAATATTAAATCAAGTTCTATCCTGTTTTTAAAATTATCATTTCCTTTACTTGAATAAAGGTCAAAAGGAAGAGGGTCGACCTTAATGGTACCAGATTCCAGACCCAAGTGTATATCAGTTTCGGACGTTGCTATTCCAATATCACCTAATTCAATTAAATTTTTTCTAAAAGCTCCGCCAATACCTGTTTGAATAATTAAATCAGGTTTAAATATTTCAATAGCTAAAGTCAGAGCTCCTGCTGTATTTACAGACCCTACACCAGTAGTTAAGATAAAAATCTCGTTATTGTTTATTAATCCTGTTTTGGCGATAGAGTAGGAACAACTTACAGATTTAAAGTTTTCAAGCTTATTTTCCAGATATTGAATTTCAGATATTACGGCCGAAAGAACAAGTATCTTCATTAGTTTATTTTAGTAAATCGTTAATTGCATCAAGGGCAAGGTTATAACCATTAACACCTAATCCTGCTATCTGACCAGTAACAACATCAGAAAGATATGACTTGTGTCTGAACTTTTCTCTTTTATAAATATTTGAGATATGAATTTCTATCACAGGAATGTCATGTAGCAAAACAGCATCTCTAATTGCAACACTTGTGTGTGTATAAGCTGCAGGATTTATGATTAAACCATCTATCTTTTTAAAAGAGTCCTGAAGTTTATCAACAATATTTCCTTCATGGTTACTCTGAAATATTGATAGCTCGAGATTTAAACCTTCTGCTTTTTTTGAAAGACCTTTATTAATGTCTTCTAATGTTGTGCTTCCATATGTTTCTGGCTCTCTTTTCCCCAACATATTGAGGTTTGGTCCATGTATGACTAATATCTTTTTCATATTTTCACTTAGGATATCTGGCTTTTAAAGTTTTCTATAGTTGCATTATAATCAGGGCTACCAAAAATAGCGGAGCCAGCAACGAAAGAGTCTGTTCCTGCTTCTGATATTTCCTTAATAGTTTCTTTGTTTACACCACCATCTATCTGAATTATTGTATTTAGATTGTTTTCATCAATTATCTCTCTTAATTCAGATATTTTCTCAAGACTGTTTTTAATAAATGATTGTCCTCCAAAACCTGGATTAACACTCATTATTAAAATATAATCAAGTTCTTCAAGTATCCATTCAATTGATGAAAGAGGAGTTGCAGGATTCAATGCAACACCAGCTTTACAGTTTAGAGATTTTATAAGCTGGATTGTTCTGTTTAGATGTGTACATGCTTCAACATGGACTGAAATCCAGTCCGCACCGGCTTTTGCAAATTCAGGAATTATATGATCTGGTTTTTCTATCATAAGATGTACATCCAAAGGAAGTTCAGTGGCCTTTTTAGATGCTTCAACAATAATTGGACCGTATGTGATATTTGGTACAAATTGTCCATCCATTACATCGATATGTATCCAGTCTGCCCCTGCTTTTTCAACAGATTTTATCTCTTCACCCAAAATTGTAAAATCTGCCGAAAGAATTGATGGTGCAATTATTTTCATTTTCATTTTTCCTTATATTTTATCAAAATCTATCAATGATACGAAAATCAAGTAATTAATGCAATGAGTATTACTCAAAAGCATCATAAACCTTGGTAATTTTAAGTTCATCATCTTCATACAGAAATAAAGTAGCATCTTTATTGCCTGGAATTAATATCCATAAAAGTTCGCCAGGTTTTTTGAAATCGTTCATTATTTCTGTTGTCATGCCATATATATTAAGTTTAATTAAAATATGTTTTTTTAAAAAACCATGATCCAATTGATAAGTAAACAACTTACAACCCTCAGTGTTTGAAAAATTTGTATCTTTTTTATCAATTTTTCTATTAATAACAAGATCGACAATACCGCCTTCGTTGACATAGTAACCAGCTGAAGGATTTTGATTGATAACTGAATTCTGAGGTTTGTTGTAGTTTCTAACAGTTTCTATTTTTCCTGTTTTAAAACCGTTATTTTCTATCATAAATATGGCTTCATCGAGTGATAAACCTGCTAAATCGAAAAGTTTATATTTCGTTAAAACCTGTCCTTCACTTATAAGCATATCAACTTTAATATTTCTTTTAACTTGAAAGAAAGGATTTGGGTATTGATTAATTGTATGATTTTTCCTGAATTTTGTACTTGAAACTCTTGATATATGACCAATTTGAAGGTTGTTTTCCTCTAATACAATTTTTGCCTGCATGTGATTTAAACCTCTAATATCAGGCATTAATATTTTTTCTGTTCCTTTAGAAAATATTATCCTTACATTTCTGCCTTTTTTCAATACACTTCCAGGTTCAGGATCCTGTGAAATGACCTGATATTTAGGTATATATGAACTAAATTCAGCTCCCTGAAATTTCAAATTCAGATCAAGTGCACCAAGCATCTCAAGAACATAAACAACATCTTTGGATACAAGTTCTGGAATAACAACAGTATCTTCACTTTTTACAATAAAATGTATAGTCAGGTAGGAAAAGAATCCTGATATTATAAAAAATAGAGCAATATATGATAAAAATTTAAATATTTTTTTAATCACAGTTTTTTATTAAATTTTTTTAAGATATTGTCAACAATTAATGGTTGACTATTGTTTTAAAAGACGAGCTGCGAAAAAACCATCCATATCATTACAAACTGATGTTTTTAAAAAATGCTCTTTATAAAAAAGTTCATTTTGTTTCATACTCTTAAATTTATAACTATCAAGCTTAAAATTGCTGTTCTTTTTTAGAAATTTCTCAATTACAGCTTCGTTTTCTTCAACTTCTGTACTGCAAACTGCATAAACGAGTATACCACCATTTTTTAACATTTGAGAAACATTATTAAGAATTTTTAATTGTCTTTTACTGTTCTTAGTAATCCTGGAAATAGAAAGAGACCATTTAGTGTCAGGATTTCTTCTTAACACACCAGAACCCGAACATGGAGAATCTACTAAGATTTTATCGAATTTTTCAGAAATTGTATCTTTTGAAAGATCAGATAATTCTGTTTTTACTATTGAAATACCGAGTCTATTCATCTCGTTTTTAAGTATATCAAGTTTGAATTTTACATTATCAACAGCTAAAATTTCGCCTTTATTACACATTAATTGTGCTAAATAAGCAGTTTTTCCGCCAATACCTGCACATGCATCCAGAATTTTATCATTTGGACCTGGATTTAAAAATTCAGAAACAAGTTGAGCTGCCTCATCCTGAACATGAAACAACCCTTTTTTAAAACCAATTAATTCAGGTATACTTTTCTTTGGATTAGTAAACGAAATTCCATCTGAATAGTCTGTAAAACTTAAATTTTCAACCTCATTTTTAAGAAGCAGAGATAGTTTATCACGATTTGTTTTAAGAGTATTTGGCCTAATTGTTATTTGGGGTATCTCATTTACTTTCTTGCATGTTTTTAAGGTTTCATCAAATCCAATTTCATCAAGCCATCTCTTAACAAGCCACTCAGGAAATGATTGTGTAATTTTTATGTAGGTAACGGGATCGTCTTCGACATCAGGATATTTTAATTCATCAATCCTTCTAACCATATTTCTTAGAACGCCATTTACAAAACCTGATAGATTACTTTTTTTGAATTTTTTTGATAACTCAACAGATGTATTTACAGCTGCTGATACTGGTATTTTATCAAGTTCTACTATTTGATAAATACCTAATCGCAAAATTATCAGAATAATACCATCCAATTTTTTCAAAGGAGTTTTTGAATAATTTGAAATTATCCAGTCTAGTTTCGCCTGCCATCTCAAAACACCATAAATTAAATTCTTTGAGAGTGCTACATCTCGCAGAGGAAGATCATTAAAATGATCTTTATAATCATCTATTATGCGATCTATCGTAAAATTATTTTCTGAATAGTTTATTAGACTTTGAAGGGCTAAGGTTCTTGCATCATTCATATTAAAAGTTTACCTTATTTTAGACTTTCACCCTTGTTTATTTTATAACCCCTTAGAAAATCTGCGGCATACATTCTTTTTCCAGACGCCCCCTGAATTTCCTTAATAAGAATTGAGCTATCACCGGTTGAAATCTGAAGAGTGTCTTTACAATTGATTATAATACCAGGCTTTTCGGAACTTTTTTCAGATAGCTTTTCAACAGAAAATATTTTGAGTCTTTTATCACCATGGTACGTATAAGCTCCAGGCCATGATGTCATTCCCCTAACAAAAAAGTCGATCTCTTCTGTGCTTTTAGACCAGTTAATAAGCCCCTCTTTTTTGCTGAGCATTGGAGCATGTGAAGCAATTGAATTGTCTTGTGCCTGGGGAGTTATTGACTCAAAGTTATCCAGTGTTTCTATAATAAGATCGGCTCCGATTTCTGATAATTTGTCATGTAAGGTTTCAGTGGTGTCATCATCTTCAATATCAATTTTTGATGTAAGCAACATATCACCAGTATCCATACCTTCATTCATGAACATTGTTGTTATACCTGTTTCGGAATCTCCTTTTAACAAAGATCTGTGAATAGGGGCTGATCCCCGATACTTAGGTAATAATGATGCATGAATATTAACTGGAGAAATTTTAGGAACTGAAAGAATATCCTTGTTTAATATTTGACCGAAAGCAACAACCACATAAAAATCAGGATTAAATTTTTTTAAAAATTCAAAACTTTCCTGATTATTAAGAGATTTTGGCTGGTATGTTTCGTAGCCACATGAGAGTGCATATTCCTTCACCGGAGTTTGCAAAAGTTTTTTCCCTCTTCCTTTTGGTCTGTCAGGTTGAGTTACTACCAAAAGAATATTATGATCGCTTTCATGTAAGGCTTTCAAAGCAGGGACCGAAAAATCCGGTGTTCCCATAAAAATTATATCATAACTATTTTTCACTTTTAGTCTTCTTTATAGCTTTTCGTTTATAAAGTTCTCTTTTCAGTTTACTAATTCTGTCTATAAAGAGAGTTCCATTGAGATGATCTATTTCATGTTGAAGTATTATTGCAAGATATTCATCGTTTTCCACAGTAATCTGATTTCCATCTATATCAAGTGCTTCAACCTTAACTTTTGCATAACGCTTAACATCAGCTGTATATTCGGGTACACTCAGGCATCCTTCCTCTTCAGAAAGATATGACCCATCTTCCTCTTTGATAACAGGATTTATTAAAACCATGAAGTCTCTGTTACCTTCTTTTCCTGCCGTTTCATCTATTAATACAATATTTTTTAAGACTCCGACCTGTACAGCGGCAAGACCAACCCCAGGAGCATCATACATTGTATCTGCCATATCTTCTATTAACTTTTTAATCTCTTCATCTATTTTTTCAACATCTTCTGATTTTTGAGAAAGCCTCTTATCAGGAAATGTGATTATATCTAATATTGTCATAAATCTAATACCTTTAAATATTTTCGAAAATTTTTCTGGCTAACCCGATATCTTTGTTAATTTGTTCGATTAGGTCATCAATGGATGAAAACTTAATTTCGGCTCTTAAACGCTCTATGAAATTAACCCTTATTCTTTTATTATAAAGATCTGAATCAAAATCAAGCAGATGGACCTCAACTGTAAATATATGATCATCAAATGTAGGGCTGTAACCAATATTGGCAACTCCATTAAAGTTACCTGATTCGCACTCTACAGTAACTGCATAAACGCCTTTAAGAGGACAAAGCTCATCATGTAATTTAATATTGGCAGTGGGAAAACCAAGTAGTTTACCACCCCTGTTTCGGCCTTTTTCTACCTTACCTCTGATTTGGTAATATCGATCCAAAAGCTTTGGAGCAAGGTGAACTTTTCCATCTGTGATCAGTTCTCGTACTTTTGTACTGCTAACCCTTTCATTCCAATCATTTCCTATATCGACCCAATCAGGTACAATCATTTCGAAATCATATTTTACTGATAACTCTTTTAACTTATTAATATCTCCTTCACGATTTTTACCAAAACTATAATCATTCCCTACAATGATAGTTTTCATTCCAATTTTGTCTATCATGATTTTTTTTATAAAATCTTCAGAACTTAAATTTGCAAAATCGCTTGTGAATTGAATAATAACTAAAGCATCTATACCAACAGCTTCAATTAGTTCAATTTTTTGATCATTGAGTGTAATTAGAGGTGGATCACCATTTTTCTTTATAACTCTGATAGGGTGAGGGTCAAAAGTTACTGCTACTGAACTGCCACCATTTTTATCAGCATGTTCAATAGTTCTTTTTAATAACTCTTTATGTCCTTTATGTACACCATCAAAATTACCAATAGTAATTACAGCATTATTAAATGGTTTATCTATATCATCATAATTATTATATAAAATCATTTTTTACCTTCTGTTTCATCATCAAAAAAAGAACAAAATCTTATATAACATATAAGTTGTGAAATCAATTACAGTATTAATTATATTTTAATTTAAGGGAATTAAGAATAAATGCATTTTGACCGAAATACTTAAGTTGTTCAAAATATTGAACAACAGAATTATTCTTAAAAAAAGTACTGTAAACTTTATAAAATAAAATCTTTTTTATAAACGAATCATCCCGTTATTTTTTTATTATCCTTGAATCTCATAAAATTCTATTAATTATTTAATTCCCTTAAGGGAACCTCTAATAATTAAAATTTTGGATGAAATACAAGGCATTTCAAAAAATAACGAGCCGATTTTATTACAGTTTTTTTTGGAAATA
>JAAELO010000401.1 GCA_024226555.1 Desulfobacterales bacterium
ATGTTTTTAGCTAAATTGAAGAAATCTGAAGGTCGTCAGTGATATTCGACAATTATCGTATCGATGTTTTTCAGTTTCAGTTTGAGTCGAGGGAAATATTAAAAAGGGGTTTCCTTTACAATATTTAGGGGTGCCCTGAGGGGCTCTTATTTCAACACTATCCAGGCCAGGGAATTACATTAACGCTGTCTATTCTTTTTCAGAAAGGACAAGCTCGAAACCAGATGTCTTTTATCTACTTCGCTGCTCCTCTCTCTTCCGACTAAACACAATAGTGACATAGGTCTATGGCCCTGATTCGGTTTATGTGGCGTAGGGTATCGCAATCCTGGGCTATACAGTGTGTCGCTTCGCCTATGGCCCAACCCAATTCCACAACGTAATGTAAGCAGGCCGAAATCTATGCGTGGAGGAGAGGGTGCTAAATAGATAATGAAATGGGTGGCGTGGGGAAGGTTCTTCTCGCCACCGGGGGCAAAAACAGCTGGCAATACACAGCCGTGTACGAGGTGGGATTCTGGTTCACAATTCTCGACGCCTCCCAACAGTGTTCCCAAGGGGCGACTGTATCCTGACGTATAGTGGGTGTATGTGCGTGTGTGTGGTGTGTGG
>JAAELO010000402.1 GCA_024226555.1 Desulfobacterales bacterium
AAGAAATACATATGTTACAATGTAGAATTTAACATGAAAAAATGTGAAAACACACAATAAATGATTTGAAAATAGGGTCGCCCCCCCTTGTGATACCGTCGCACATCATCAAAAACAAGAGTAAAAAAGAAGAATGTTAAGAAGAAGTTTCTTTCTTAAGAAACTATGAAACTATGAACTGATTCGCGTAAATTTGCAAAAACTCTGATCGTCACTAGGCTTGTCGCTAGTGCAGTAGATACTGTATGAACTGTATGGACTGCACACTCGACTGCAAGGCCTTACAGTTCGCACTGCACGACTGCAAATGTCACGACAGTTGCACATGATTCCATCCTCACTCAAAAACGTGCAAACAGTCATGAAACACTCAAAAATATCAACATGATTCAAAAAACTACGGTGACATGTCGGGAGTTGCGGTGACAAAAAAGCTTGCAGTAAAAACTGATGATTTACTGTAAAAAAACAACTGCAAAACTGCAAGCATCAACTGCACAAGCGACAAGCCTAGAGCAAATTAAACACAAACGTTTCAGTGCTCTTTTAGGGATTGCTTTCTTTGCACTGTCACATCATACTTACATGTACAATCAGACCCCGGATAGCGATTGGAACTCCACTTATTTCCCAACACAGAACTCTGGCCTCCCGCCACCTCCGTAACAACCATTCCATCCCTAGATTACACGATAACCCCACCTCTCTCCAA
>JAAELO010000403.1 GCA_024226555.1 Desulfobacterales bacterium
AAACCATGTACGAATTGATATTTTCTCGAAAAGAACAAAGTTCGGATTGCATTTCGTAATTAATTAAAGTATTCATAAATGAATAAAGGAAATAGGAATTGCACACCGCACATATGGATAGAATGCTTTTGTAAAACATTGAGCTTCCGTTATTCGAGTGTCTATTGTTTCAACTTGCTTTCGGAGACTATATTGCCGAAGATAATCATTGAAAACAACAATTTCAAGCAACCTTAAGGTCATTTAATCGAAGATGTCAAAAGGTGGAGGGAAAAGGTGAAAAAAAAGCGAAAAGTATGACGGGCGATCCCAGAAAAGTGCCAAAAAGAGGACGAAAAGGGATTATCCATGTTTGCCAAGGTTTGTGCTTGAGTTTTGGCTCCAAAACTTGTTTGTTTCAAACATTTCCCCTTTGAAAATAATCATAGAATGTTCCAAACCCCCCGTATTCATTTTTTTCCGTTTTCTTTTGTTTTTTTCTCAGCCGTTCAATTAATAAAATTCCACTTTTTATTTGCTTACATATGGCCGTGTGGAGGGTAGATTTCTTCATAAAACACCACGGGCACTCATAAAGAAAATCCCCATATGTAGCCATGCCTATGTATGGGATTGTTAAGGACAATTCAAAGTAATTTGGGTGCGATTTGGTTCGCAATTGCGCAAAAAAAAAGAGGGAAAAGAAAAAAAAAGAGCGCCTTCCCCCTTTTACCG
>JAAELO010000404.1 GCA_024226555.1 Desulfobacterales bacterium
AACCTTCTTAAATTTGTGGCGGTGTTTTATCGGGAAAAATATGGCATGAATGGTATTCATAAAATAAATTCTATTTTCTTTAAAATTTGGACATAGTGCTCCCTAATCTTTATTTTAAACCACTTTTCTTTGCAGTAAAAACTGTGCTAGGATATTTTCATCCCTTGCATTTTTTCTTTTGTCGTTTTAGCTCTTTCTGCTGAATTGCATGACCAAGAATTTGAAGGTTCATTGCCAGCATCCCCATGCTAACGTATCTCTTAAAACCGTGAATACCATGATCCGGACATTTTTTTAATCCATGGTTTTGCAATGCCCCTATTGATGATTCTACTGCTGAATGCTTTTTTCTGGACTCTAAAAATTCTTCAGAATATTCAATTGCCTTTCTTTTTTCAGAAAGCTTACCTTTAAAAGGGAGTATTACCGTATCTAATATTTCTGCCAGTTCTTTTTGATTTGTAGGGCTATGAAAGCCTTTATCAAAAGAGCAGCTTTTAATATTTTTAAATTTCTGTTTGGCATCAAAAATAATGGAAACGGCTACCTTGTCATCCGTTGTATTTTCCATGACTTTATGCTGAAGAATAAAACCGAACTGATCACGTACTATACAAACTCGTATGCCTAATTGCTGGGGCACACCAGCTTTCCCCTTGCTTATCCATTCAGTATGTTCTTCAAAAATTGAAAATATTTTTTCATTGTGGGGAATAGTTTCGCCATCAATTACCCTTCTATTGATTTGATCAATAAATTTTTCAGCATAGCCAACATACTTTAAAATTTCATCAATTTTTATCTGCAAACAAATATCATCTGTATCGATGAAGTATAAAGCTTGTTCAGCCTTCTCAATAATAGTTTTTGCAACTGTCAAGTATTCATCATGTGCATCAATAATAAGTTGTTCGCGTTTAGCCTTCTTATCCGGATCTTTAGAAGTTGAACGTTTTGTCTGTTGGGCTTTTCGGAAAAGTTGCTTTATTTTTTTAAAGTTATATTTTCCTTGCCGCCATTCAGTTATTCCCAAATCAATGCATAAAGACATTATCAGGGTTATAACCTTGCGCAAACTGTCCAGCAAGAGGTTTATATCTGTCGGAAAATGTACATCCGTTTCGGTGACAAAGGAATCACAACTTACTTTTAATTCTTTGGTATCAGAATTCGAAAAAAAATTATGTCCGTACTCTATTGCAATATTATTTACTTGGTCAAGAATCTTTGGCGTGAA
>JAAELO010000405.1 GCA_024226555.1 Desulfobacterales bacterium
AACTAAACCAGATCGATAAAATCAGTATAAAAAGTGGAAGATTCTGCATTATTAATGCTCATGCAGCATTTTATACATGTTTTAATCCATTTAAAACATTCTATTTGTTTTTGGTGTAAAATCTGCCCGGTGTGAATGAGGCATTGACGGAACTTCTGTCTTTCGATAAAAGATGTCTTAGACATGCTCTTTTCTCCTGTAGGATAAGAGTAATGTTCAGAGTCGGTAACGGAGGTTCAGAGCTCCTTACCGGCTCGCTTTGTAGTAAAATCTGATGTTTTACTAACTTTCAAAAAAAGTCTAATACCTGCATAGTTATAATTCAAGTATAAAATAATCTTTTTTTTATAATTTTTTTATCCTCCATTCATTTTTTAAAAATTTATAGAATTTATTTCATAGTATAATTATCTTAAATTTGATGTTTCTCATTTGAATCACTTCAAACACATTATAAACTGCCTTTTACATGGTTTTAAATTTATTCATTATCAATCTTACCAAAGTAATTCTCGTAAATTTATATGACTGAAAAAATCAAAATATATGAATCGTAAAATCTAATTTGATTTAATATTGGATGTATTTACAGATATATAAATACTACCGAAAAAAAATAAAAATATTTTTGATCGCAAATTATTCCTTCATTTTTATAGGGACATTTGAAAATGGAATAACAGGGTTGGTGAAGTTATTAAAAACCGGGTTCAAATTCATTTCAAGACCAGTTTATTAAACTTTTCAAAAGTTTAGCTTCCGGCAGGAGGTTTTAGTTTCTTTTGTCTGCAGATTATCTATTTCTTGTGGGGAGAAATTGAAAGATTAAAACCCATGGATTCCCGACTCATATTTTTCTAAAAGCAATTAGAAAAAATATTCTCGGGAATGACGACCAGTCTCTTAATTGGCAATTTCCTTAAACCTGAGATTCCTGACTCATAATTTTACAAGAAAAGCGTTTCTAAAATTTATTCTCAGGAATGACACTCTGCTTTTGTTTGTTTTATTGGGTTTAAGGGAACCTCTAATAACTATAATTTTGATTGAAATATAGATTATAAAAGCTTTCAGTTTTATAAAACCTCTGCATTAGAAAAAAAATGCGCTGATTCGTTTATAAAAACGCTTTAACTTTATAAACATTACAACAGTTTTTTTCGTAATAACGCTGTAGTTCGGTTAAAAGGCGGTTATTATAGATTCCCTTAATGTAAAATATAAGAAGTTATACAAGTTTAGGGCTGACAACAAGGCATCAAGGTGGTTTGTTCTCTTTATCTGATTTGTAAAGTTACCAGTGCGTTTTGAAGAGCAAAAACACCTACAAATACTATTTCTTAATTTTTTCATCATTATCATCAACATCTGGAACAGTAAATACTATCTGACCATCTATCCAGAAAGGAGATGTTTTTATTTATTCCTTCACGAATATTTTCAATAATTATGTGCATCGTTTGTAAAAAAAATACATTAATTCCATGTTTGTCATAATGACATTAAACAAGCAATTTATGCCAAATCTTTTTCCTGATACCTCGTAACGATAATTTTTTTCTCATGCAGATATTTTATAAACGACCTGATGCTCCAAAAAAAAAGTTTCCTGTAGCGTTCATCAAATACTGTTCATAATACGATATGAAAATAGTATATTGTGAACTACGATGACTAATTTAAATAATTCAGCTTCTCTTAAGGGTTTTTCCGTTTCTTTTTCCTGTGGCTATTCCGTTTTCGATGGAATGAGTTCCGTTTACAAACAGATGCTCAATACCTTCGCAATACTGGTGTGGGTCTCTGTAAGTTGCATGATCAGTCAGTTTTTTTAGGTCAATCACAGCAATATCAGCAAAATAGCCTGATCTGATTATCCCTCTTTTTTTAATCTTAAATACTTCTGCCGGAAGCGATGTCATTGAACGAATTGCCTGTTGAAAATTGACCAGTGGTTCATCCATGGCATATTTTCTGATTTTTTTGGGAAATGTTCCATAAGCCTGTGGATGGATTTTTGAAAAATCCTTGGGAATAGTCCAGCTGTCGGAAGCTGTTATGATGTAATCCCGTTTCATGATATCTCTCAATACACTTTCATTATGATCAAAAAATATTGCAATTGGTGCCGGATCTTCACAGACAAGATCAACATATACATCCACTGGTTTCCTTCCTGTTTCATCTGCGATCTCTTTTAAGGTCCGTCCTTCATAATCCTTATTTTCAGGGCATATGGTAATTAGAACTTTTTCAGGGCCACTTATTGTAAACCTGTATTCAACAGCTTTTTTAAGTTGTTGTCGTCCTTCTTTGTTTTTATACCTGTCTAAAACACCTGTATCCGATTTGAATTTTTGAGAAAGCCTGGCTGATAGCAGTGTAGATCCTGAGGGATATGGAAACTGATCTGCATGAATGGGAAAACCATTAAGGCGGGCTTTGTCTATTATTTCAAGAATCTGTTCTGATTTAACACCATTGAACGGTGCCTTTAGCCCCAGATGGGATAATTGAAGGGGGATTTCAGCCTTCTTTGATATGGTAATGGCTTCATTCAATGTTTCTATAATGCCGTTGTTTCCGCTTTTGCGAATACTTCCGGTTAAATCTCGGATATGTGTTGTATATATCCCTCCATAGGAGTTTACAACCTTATTGATTTCGATAAGTTCATCTGTTGTTGAAAGCAAGCCTGGAGCATATTCAAGACCTGTTGAGAATCCGAAAGCACCCTTTTCCATCTCCTCTGCAACCTTTTTTTTCATAGCTTCAAGCTGGGTTTGACTTAACTCTCCAGGTTGTTTACTACCAAATAACTCCATTCGTATCATGCCATGGGGTGCCAGATGGCATATATTTGAACCAAAGTTTACGGAATTGGCAATATCAAACCACTTTTCTGTATCAGTGTATCCATAGCCGCAGTTACCAGTGATCACCGTTGTTACTCCCTGGTAGAGATAGTTGTAATTTCCTTTAAAACTTGACATCACATAGGCAAGATAACGCTTTAAACCAGACCGTTTAAATGTAAGGTCACAATGTGTATGGACATCTATAAATCCGGGAGTTATGATTTTTCCGTTTGCATCTATTGTTTTTGAGGCAGTGCCGTTAACTGTTCCCATGGTAAGAATTCTATCACCTTTTATTCCAATGTCGGCTACAAAGGGAGGGTTGAGTGTACCATCATAAACCATTCCGTTTTTAATAATAACATCATATTCACTGTTATCTTTGGAACCTGAACAGGAAGATCCCACGAATGGAATAACTCCTGATAATGCGGCAGCTGTAGAATATCTGGTTGTTTTTTCAAGAAATTCCCGTCTGCTGATCTTTTTATTATCCGGCATGAGGTTTCTCCTATAAAATGTTATACCATAACTAAGGGGTTAGCTCGGAAATCAGTGATTCTGCACATTTTAGAGCATACTTTCGGTTTTTATCAGGTAAAGCGGTTGATAAAACAGAGTCATTTCCAACTGCAAGACAAAGAATCCCGTATACACATTTTTCCCGCTTTTCAGCGGAAATATCTGGAAATGCCTTTTGCAATTCATGCCTGCCCACTTCACCAAATGACCGATACATTGCCTTAATCTTCAAACCCAATTTTGAATCATGGACAGAAGCTGCCAGCAACTCTACAAGTATCTTTCTTTTTTCCTTACTCACCTTCAGGCCAGAACCGAAAAGAAAATCAAGAAGTTTTTGAATCCTGCGTTTACCTGTAGAATTTCCCAGCTTTTTATTCATTCTTGAAACATAATCATTCATGAACCGGTGAGCCAGAGCATCAACAAGAGCTTCTTTATTTCCGAAATAATGTGCAATCATCGGTTGGTTAATTTCCGCTTCTTCAGCAATACGCCGGGTGGAAGCATTGTTAAAACCGTATTTATTAATACAACGCTCAAAGGCGTCCAGAATCTCTTTCTGACGTTGTGGCGCAATACTTTTTCTACCCATTATTATCCTCATATAAATTTATCAGTTGATAAATATATAATTTTATTCAATTGACATGTCAAGATTTAAATTTATCAACTGATAAATAAAAATATTTCAAATACCATTTGAAATGTTTACCTCTTCGGTAACTTTTCCATTGAAAATTCAACTTTGTTTGATATATATTGCTTAAATATTACGGGGATACAGAACTAATAAGTAAAAAAAATATAAAGAGGAAAAAAATGAACTCAGAAAAAATAAAAGAAAGCCTTGAAATACTTTCAGAAGTTATATCTTTTAAATTTCCAGCAACTGGCTGGTATTTTTCATCACAGGAAATAAAGGATTCCATTACTTTTGAAAAGGAAAAATGGATTTGCATGGTTATGCATTTAAAAAGAGTTATAAAGAAAAGCACTCGGGTATGTTTTTCCAAGGGGAAAACAGGTTGCGGAGGACCAGGATTTTATTGCGGTTTCAATGGTCCTGTGAAAGGAAATCCTGGTTTGTTTTTATCAGAAGGTGAAGGACTTAAAAAAAATGAAAAGTTGGGAAATGCTTTTTATGATGCTGTTCAGCCTCTTCCTTCTAAAGAGAAATATTTATTCTGGGAAAAAATTGATACCATAGAAAACAAAAGAGAAATAGAAGTTATTAACCTTTTTGTTGATGGAAAAAATTTATCACATCTTAATACACTTGCAAACTATGACAGGGAAACTAATGACAACGTCATATTAGAATTTTCATCCGGGTGCCAGTCTCTTTATACGCTACCTGTTAAAGAAAGAATCAATAATAATCC
>JAAELO010000406.1 GCA_024226555.1 Desulfobacterales bacterium
GATATAACAAAAATAAAACTGTAAACTTTATAAAATAAAACCTTTTTTATAAACGAATCAACCCGTTATTTTTTGTTATGCCTTGTTTTTCATCAAAAATTCTAATTATTAGAGGTTCCCTTTAGCTAAAAAACAAAATTAAACATTAAAAACAATCATAATAATTATATTGCAATAAATACACCTATTTGGAATAATCAGTAAATAAGTCATTTTATCCAGCTTCTATTCAACATAAAAGAAGAAATTTTATATTAAGGTTCAAACATGACACACGGTAAAGATGTTGAAGAACTTACAAAAGAAGTTATCCTGCTAAAGAAAAAAATTGAATCCCTCGAAAATTCAAATGTACGTTTAATCTCTGAGAATAAAGAACTGCTTAAGGAAGTTGAACTCCTCAGTAAAACTGAACAGGCTCTGATAGAAAGTGATACAATTTATAGAACCCTTGCTGAAAATTTAACTGAAGGAGTAGCCTTTGGATGTGGTGGGAAATGGATTTATGTAAACCCGGCACTTTTAAAGATACTCAAAATAGAAAAAGAGGAATTCATTAATTTGAAACCCCGTAAGATTATTCACAAGGATCATGTTGAAGATTATGTTAATATGATTAATTGCATTGAAAAAGGGAGCCCGGTTGAAATATTCACTGGAATTTGTCAAAGGGGCGATGGTAATGAAATCTGGATTCGATCATATAACAGGCCCATTGAATGGCAGGGTGAAACTGGTCTGATTGCAACCTTTAGGGATATTACCGAAAATAAGCAAAAGGAACTATTGGCTGAAAAAGTAACACACCAGCTACTTGAAGAGAATCAGCTTTTAAAATCTAAAACAATGCATAAATACGGTCTTGCCCACCTGATAGGAACCAGTGATAAAATGCAGGAAGTATATGATAAAATGATAAGAACTGTTTCCATTGACGATAATGTTGTTATATATGGTGAGTCAGGAACAGGTAAAGAACTTGTTGCAAAATCAATCCATGAATTGAGTAAACGCAATAAAAATCCTTTTATTGCTGTAAATTGCGGTGCTATACCGGAAACTCTTTTTGAAAGTGAGTTTTTTGGTCATAAGAAAGGTGCTTTTACCGGTGCAAATCTGGATAAAATTGGTTTCTTTGAAAGTGCTGATAAAGGAACACTTTTTTTAGATGAAATCGGTGAGATACCTATAAATCAGCAAATAAAACTGCTTAGAGTTATTGAAGGAAACGGATTTACTCCCGTTGGGGATACAATAATCAAAACTTCAGATGTTCGCATTATTGCTGCAACAAATCGTGATCTTAAGCAACTTGTCAAAGATGGTATCATTAGAGAAGATTTTTTCTACAGAATACACATCATCCCTATCCAGCTACCATCATTAAAGGAAAGAAAAGAGGATATCCCTCTGTTAGTCTACCATTTTACTCAAAAGATGGGGGCTAAAGAAAAAAGAGTGATACCTGATCATATAATAGAGAAATTACAGGAGCATGACTGGCCTGGTAATGTACGAGAACTTCAAAATACCATATCACGCTATCTTGCTTTCGATAAAGTGGAGTATACAGGAAAAATTAAAGATTCACTTTCTAATTCTGATAAAACAATACTTTTTGAAGAAGAGCTTCAGGAAAAAATGAGTTTAAAGAACCTTCTTGATAATTATGAAAAAAATGTGATTCAGAAGATCCTTTCCAAAACAGATGGTAACAAATCAAAAGCAGCAAGGCTTCTTGCAATTGACAGAAAATCATTGCAGCGCAAGATCATGCGATTAAACATTGTTTCAAAGTGACACATTGTCCCACCCGGGTCATTATGCCCCATTTAAACATTGATCAAATAAGTTAAGTCTAATCAAACATCAAAACGGAAAATTTGGTGAGTCAGTTTGCCCCGTTTTCAAGGATGCGTTTTTCCAATAAGTGCACCTCCCAATATCGATAGATTAACCGTAAATACAAACTATTATACATTTTAGTTTCTTTAAATATTCGAATGGCATAACAGTTGCAAAAGAGCCCTCCGGTATTTCAATCTTTAGATAGAAAGTTTTTAAAGTGTTAAATATATTAAGAATATTAATAATTGATTCAGACCAAAAGAAGTCAGATGAGCTGATCAACACCTTGTCCGAATGGCATGTAATAACTAAACATGCCAGTTCGGCCAGAGAAGCTGTTGCTCTTTCTAAAAAACTGTCGTTTGACGTTGCTCTGATGGAACTATCCCTCCCAGACAAAAAGGGGTATGAGATCATTCCGGATCTAAAACTTTATAATCCTGGAATTCATATCATGACTATGACCGAAAATAATTCACCTACACTTGAAACAAAAGTCAGACAGTGCGGTGTATCTTTCTATTTTGGGAAACCTGTTCCTTTAGATCAGTTAAGAGAGATTCTCAATCATTTGGATAGATCCAAAGCAAACATCAAAAACTGTCAGCAAATTTTTAATTTTTAGGAGACAAGAAAGTGAAACTCAAAGGTAAAATAATCAGTTTTAGTATAATTATTATAATGACATTGAGTATAAGTATTAGCATTATATCCATTTATACATTCAAAGCAAATGGAAAGCAGGAATTGATTGAAACCAGACAACTGCTTATGAAACAAAAAAAAGAACAGCTTAAAAATATTATTGAGAGTGTTGTTTCAATTGTTGAAAAGACTGATTCAAAGGATGACGCTATAAGTATTGTGAAAGCTATTCGCTATGGTAAAAATGATATGAATTATCTGTGGATAAACACTATGGATAAACCATATTCCAAAATGATTATGCATTCAACGAGTCCGGCATTAAATGGGAAAACGTTAGATAATCCAAAATTTAACTGTGCTATGGGTAAAGGAATAAATCTCTTCAATGCAATGGTGGATATCTCAGAAAAAAAAGGTGGTGGATATGTACCATATTTATGGCCAAAGCCCGGTCAGGGAAAAAAACTTATTGCAAAACTTACCTATGTTCAACCTGTTATAAAATGGGGCTGGGTTATCGGAACAGGAATTTACACCGATGATGTTGATACAATTATGGCGGAAAAAGAATCTGAGATTAAACATAAACTGAATAATCAAATTATTAACATAATATCAATTATTGGAATTTTATGTGTTTTTATAATTGCAGCATCGGTTTTTATTTCAGGGAAAATAACAGGGCCTTTATTAAATGTAATATCTCTGATTCAGGTTGTTGGAAAAGGTGATCTTAGTAAAAGAATCGAGATGAAAAAAATACCTAAAGATGAGGTTGGAAATCTTGTTAAATCTTTTAATACATTTGTTCAAACTCTTCAGGGCACAATGACAGAGATTTCCGGAAATTCAGGAAAATTAAATGGCTCATCAAATGGACTTTTAAAAATTTCTGAAGAGATGGCTGATGGTGTTGTTAAGATGTCAGAAAAATCCACCACAGTTGCAGCCTCTGCTGAACAGATGAGCTCAAATATGTCTTCCATTGCAGCTGCTGTAGAACAATCATCAATAAATATTGGTTCTGTATCCAAAGCAGCAGAGGAGATGACATCAACCATCAACGAAATAGCACAAAATACTGAAAAAACAAAAATAAATAGTCATCATGCTGCTTCCAGAGCTAAAACAGCATCTGATAATATAGGGAATTTAGGTAAATCAGCACAGGAGATAGGTCAGGTGGTTGAAACAATCAATGAGATATCTGAACAAACCAACCTCCTTGCACTTAATGCAACAATTGAAGCTGCCAGGGCTGGAGATGCCGGAAAAGGGTTTGCGGTTGTTGCCAATGAAATTAAGGATCTTGCAAAACAAACTGCTGAAGCGACTTTAGAAATAAAGGGAAAAATTACGAGTATACAGAGCTCAACAAAAAATACTGTTTCTGAAATTGAAGAGGTAGCTGTGGAAATTAACAATGTTAATGATATGATAGATACTGTTGCGGCAGCAGTTGAAGAGCAATCAAATACAGCAAAAGAGATTGCCTCAAATGTTAACCAGGCAGCTCAGGGAATTTTTGAGGTAAGTGAAAATGTATCCCTGAGTTCTTCAGCAGCAAAAGAGATCGCAATAGATATTGCAGATGTAAATAATGAAGCAAATATTATGTCAGGCAATGGGGCTGAGGTTAGTACCAATGCAAGTGGTTTAAATAAATTATCAGAAGGTCTCAAAAAAGCAGTGGATCAGTTTAAGGTTTAATTTTTTCAAAAAAACAGTTTACAGATCTGTCAAAAAATCTGAACTAAATTATCAGTACGTTAAAAGAGAAAGATAAGAGATATGATTGAAAATAGTTTAAATACAATTAATGATAAAAACACCCCATCAAGTGACTCATTAAGAGTCAATGTGAGTCTTCTTGATACTTTGATGAACCTTGCCGGAGAACTTGTTTTAGGCCGTAATCAGCTATTACAGGGTGTCTATAGCGATAATTCAAAAGCTACAGATATTTCCAGCCAGAGAATAGATATGATCACTACAGAACTTCAGGAAGCGATCATGAAAACCAGAATGCAACCCATCAATACTGTATTTAGTAAATTTACACGTGTTGTCAAAGACCTTTGCGAGCAACTTAATAAATCTATAGATATTATAATTGAGGGAAAAGATGTTGAACTCGATAAAAATATTCTTGAATCAATTAAAGATCCTTTAACACATCTAATAATTAATTCAGTGAATCATGGAATAGAGATGCCGGATCAAAGAGTTACTTCCGGTAAAAAATCCACAGGTAAAATTTCGATAAAAGCTTTCCATGATGCAGGACTGGTTAATATTGTAATTTCTGATGATGGTAAAGGAATAGATCCTCAAAAAATTGCTGAATCTGCACTTTCTAAAGGATTTATTACAGAGGATCAGATCATAAAGATGTCTGAAAAACAAAAGACTGAGATTGTTTTCCTCCCAGGATTTTCGAGTTCTGACAAAGTAAAGGATCATTCATATCCAGACATAGGTATGGATATTATTGCCAAAAGCATTGAGAATCTGGGTGGAGTGATTGAAATAAATTCAGTACCTGGTGCAGAAACTGTTATCCATATTAAACTACCTTTAACCCTTGCAATTATTCCAAGCCAGATTATATCATTAGGTAGTGAAAGATATGCTCTGCCCCAGATAAACCTCAGGGAACTGCTAAGGGTTCCGGCTTGTGATGTTAAAAACAGGATTGAAAAAGTTGGTAATTCAGACGTTTTTCGTTTAAGAGGAGAACTTCTACCTCTGATTGATCTGTACAAAATACTTGGTATTGAAAAGAAGTATATAGATACTGAAAAAGGTATTGAATCTCCTGACAGACGTGAAAATATTGCCGACAGAAGATCCAAAAGGCATTTGGTTATAAATGAAAAAGATATCCATGAAGCAGATACTTCTGAAACTATACCCTTTAAAAATAGATCAAATGACAGAAGAGTAAGTGAGAGTAGTGCAACAAACATTGCTGTTGTTTCAGCAGGTAGTTTTAAGTATGGGCTTATCGTTGATGATTTGTTTGATTCTGAAGAGATTGTTGTTAAACCTTTGGGGAAACACCTGAAAAATTGTAAAGCTTTCTCAGGTGCAACTATTATGGGGGATGGAAAAGTAGGATTGATTCTGGACATCTCAAATATTGCTCAAATGGCCGATCTGTCAGAACTTGTTGAAGAGAGGAAGATGGCGAAAGCCATAGAAGATACAAATAAAGTTACAGACAAAAGCGCCATACTAACATTTAAAAATTCAGAATCAGAATTTTTTGCAGCCCCACTTTCTATGGTTCAACGTATTGAACGAATAGAAGCATCTGATATTGAACTGGTAGGTGGAGCAAAAGTGATGCAATATAGAGGAGGAGCATTACCTCTTTATGAGCTTTCGCAAATTGGTAATTTTAAAGAACTTTCACAAGATAAACTACAGGAAGTAATTGTATTCAAGGTCAAAGATTTTGAAGTAGGCTTAATGGTAAAACCACCTCTTGATGCTCATGAAATTGTAGTAAAACTGGATGAAAGTACTTTTAAGCAAACAGCAATTAATGGATCTATGATTGTTAATGGAAACACAGTACTGTTTGTGGATATTCAGGATATGGCTAAGAAACTGGATACAGAACGGCTTCAGGGCAAAGACTTATTGGTTAATAAAAAGACACCGAAGAGTGATAAAACAATACTTTTTGCAGAAGGTTCCCAATTAATAAGAGATGAAGTTGCAACATTCCTGAATGAGGAAGGTTTTAAAGTAGTTGTTGCAGAAGATGGTTTTATAGCCTGGGAGATTTTGAAAGATATGTCTGATCAAATTGACCTTGTTATAACGAGTCTTGGAATGCCTAACATGGATGGATTTCAACTAACAAAGAAAATCAAATTAGATCCGGAATACTCACACTTAAGTGTAATTGCTCTTACCCATGACAAAACAAATAATAATGTTGATGAAAGTGATTTTGATTATAAAATAAAGTATGATCTAAAAGAGCTTACTAATACTATAAGCAAAAGATTAAATCTGATTTAGTGAGGGAGAAAGATATGACACATACATTAATTGATAATTCAAAAGATGTTGAGCTATCAACATTTTATATTGGTGACACTATTTGTGGTATAGATATACTTAATATTCAGGAGATCAATAAACATCTGGAATTTACATCAGTTCCCCATTCATCTGATGATATAAAAGGAATTTTAAATCTAAGGGGAAAAATTGTTACTATTTTTGATCTTGGGAAAAGACTGGGTTTGAATACTGCCAGGATAGGAAAGAATAGTAAAAACATTATTGTTAATTCTGGTGATGAACACATTGGATTTCTGATTGATGAAATCTGCGATGTTGTTAAAGCAAATAGAAATGACATAGAACCTGCTCCTTCAAATATGGGGGGTGTAAAAGGTAAATTCTTTAAAGGTGTTTTAAAAACAGAAGAACAACTTGTCGGTATTCTTGATATTGATGTGGTTCTTGAAGAGAGTTAGAAACAATCTGGTGAAGGTGCGTAAATGTAATACATACGCACCTTTCTAAAAATGTTAGAAAAAAATAAAATCAATACTTTATTAAGAACTTAGTTTTATTTTCATTAAATCATTTTATAAATTACACCACCCCAGTTCAAACCAGCGCCCAATCCGAAAAACATGATTGTATCACCATTTTTTACTATCTTGTTTTCAAGTAGTTCATCCAAAGCTATAGGGATAGTTGCAGCTGTTGTATTTCCATATCTTTCAATATTGTTGTATATCTTCTCTTTTGGAATTTTCATCCGTTCCCTGAAAGCTTCGTTTATTCTTAAGTTGGCCTGGTGTGGTATAAACAAATCGATATCATCTATGGACATATTTGCTTTTTCCAGTAACTCTTCTGTTATTCTAGGCAGGCGGGTTACTGCTAACTTGTAAACAGTTTTACCATCCATAAAAGGAAAATGTTCCTTGTTCTCTATAACCGTTGGGTCGATAGCATAACCCGATTTTCTGGCGGGTAGTCCTGCTCTTAAAGCCTGGGAATACTTTCCATCAGAATGCATGATTGATGTTATAAATCCGGCATCATCGTCTGTTTCAATAGCTTCAATACATGATGCTCCTGCTCCATCTGCAAATATTACTGCTGTATCACGGTATTCTGTGTTAACTTCCAGATACCTGCTCTGGTATTCAGCACCAACAAGTAATATTTTCTTAGCCTTTTCGCTTTTGATATATGCATCGCATATCTCAAGTCCATATAAAAAGCCTGTACATTGCTGGCGAATATCCAGCGCTGGAACATTTTTTGCACCTAATTTGTCCTGTAAAAACACTCCTGAACCAGGAACATTCACATCTGGTGTCATGGTTGCAATGACTATCAGATCTAACTCATTTGGGTCCCAGCCTGCTCGTTCAAGAGCAATTTTAGCTGCTTCATAGGCTAAATCAGAAGTTCCAATATCATCACCTTCTTTGACCCAATATCTTGATTCAATGCCTGTTCTTTGGACAATCCATTCATCAGTAGTGTCCATTAATTCAGCTAAGTTTTGATTTGTAACCTTATTTTCCGGGAGGTATCTACCTGTACTCTTGATCATTGATCGTATCATATACTAAATCCTATTTCGATCTAACTTCAAATATTTGTTTAACAAGCGCATGAAGTCGTGTTCCGACTTTATTTGAAGCTATTATTTATTTCAATAGTCACTAATAAATAGGAAGTCTCCAGCTAAGTCAAGAGAAGTGTTTAAAACTAAAAATTATTTTGATTTAAAATTTTCTGAGGAAGGTAATTATCCAGAGAGCCTGTTAAAACTATGGTGCATAAACAACAATATCCCTAAGATTCTTAATAAATTATTAATCACCTAAAAGATTGCACAATGGTTCTTTAAGCATTTGGTATTCCATGTAGTGGTTTTAATATCAATTGTATTTTATTAATTCATAGCCTCTTTTTAGATAATGAATACTAAATACTAATTATTATTAGAACGGGAATTCTATAGTATTTAATCTGCTAAATTCAACATGTTGAAATTGATTTTAGGGAACCTCTAATAATTAATATTTTGGATGAAATATAGCGTTTATAAAAGCTTTAGTTTTATAAAATTTCTGCATTTCCAAAAGTAACGAACCGATTTTATTACAGTTTTTTTATGAAAATAACAAAGTATTATGCCAAAAGAGGAGTTATTAGAGATTCCCTTTATAAATACCTGTAAATTTTATTATCTACATTGCTTTTGTCAAAATTCCGACATCTTAACAATTCTTAATAATAAAGAAAAATAGTAGCAAAATAGGATTGATTATATTAGCTTTCATTACTCAATAATTAGATAAAGGTAGAATTTATGGAAACCAGAAGATCTTTTTTAAAGAAAAGTGTGTTAATTGGAACAGCTGCTGCTATACCCACATTACCATCATGTTATAGCTCTATACATGCAACTGTACCAATGAAAACAAAGAGTATAAAAAAAGCTGCTGTATTATGGTACAGCCAGACTGGAAATACAATGCGATGTGGAAAGGTACTTGCAAAAAAACTCAAAGAAAATGAAATTGAAGTAGTCTCTGGAGATATCCGTGATTTTGATGCTGCATCAATAAAAGATATTGATCTACTTGTTATTGGAGCCCCTGTTTTTTATTATGATGTTCCTGAATATGTAAAAAAATTTATTAAATCACTTCCAAATCTTAAGGGAGTTCCTGTTGCAGCTTATGTTACATTTGGCGGTCCTGAAGGAAACCAGTATAACGCAGCTTGTTCCATCCTTGAAGAGCTTGTCTCAAAAAAAGGAGTGCCGGTGGGACTTTCCTCTTTTCAATCAATAAGCTCTTTTTCAATGACATATGACAAAGAAAAAGATTTAAGAACAAAAGATAATACTATTCTACCAGACAGGAATACTTATAAAAAGGTTAAAAAATTTGCCGATTTTATAAAAATAGAAGTGGAGAATGGAAAAAACTCAACTTATAAAAAATCTTTAACCTTAAGAGAGTTTTCAACTTTTTTTGGTCTAACCTGGTGGACAAAAAAGTTTGTTGATAATCACTCTATTATCAGAGAAAGGTGTGTAGGATGTGGGAAATGTGAAGAAATTTGTCCTACTAAATCTATTAACCCTGATAACTATACAGTAAATACCAATACATGCGTTCTTTGTCTTGGATGTGTAAATAATTGTGATTATCAGGCTGTACATATGGAATATAGCGATAAAAGAGTTGTTGGTTTTAATGATTATTTAAAGAAGAATAAACTTCAGTTCGAATATTGAAATAAACATGAATAATCCATGTTTGTTATTTTTCATATTATCTGATCCATATTTAATAGATATAACTTTTAAACAATCAAATTTTAAATAAGATGTCCTATAAATCTGGATTTTGACCTTTTAAATTTAGGACAAAGATTTCTTCTGTGTAATGAATTCGATGAGCAAAATTGACTACATCCATAAGAACCTCTGTTGTTTTTAACTAAATCGTTGCACTTAGAACATCTTCTGGTTATTTCATCTTGAAAAAATTCAACTAAATAACCGCATTTAGGACATTCTATTTCAAATATTGAATCAAAACCCCAATCATATGTATTGTTACCTGCACACATTTTCATAAGTATACTCCCTTTAAAAGTTATTATTAAGAAAATCTCTATTAACTGCTCTTGGCGAATATTTATTAGAGGTTCCCATAAGAAATATAGTAACTATACAAAAACCTAACTTTGACTCTTATTAAGTAAGAGCCAAAGTAGGAATTTTACGATTTATGATTTATTATTTTGAAAAATAGGCTTTAGTTACTTTGTTTCCTACAGAACTTCTTAATTCAAAAGGAATTCCTTTTTCAGTTACAATCAGTTCGTCAGGATCAAAATTCCCTTTTCCGAAAGATACTGAAGAAGGTCCTTTAAAAGAACCTACCGGAGTGGAACGAGAACGGAATTTTTTGTTAAAAGGAATAAAATGCAACTGCCCTTTAAAGTAATCTGTTACAAGAATACCTTTTAAACCGAAGAGTTCGCCATTTGTAAGGTCATCAAATATTGAAGGACCTGTTTTATCAAAAATAGTTTCAGCGATTTCACCATTTTTATAATCGAGAGGTAGTTTCTTAACATAACGTTTTATATTTAAAGGATTTCTGGCGTCATTATCTGTAAAATACATAGTATTATCATATATTGTTAGTCCATTTGCCAACACAATATTCTGGTTGTAATTCGCAAAGATTTCCTCGCTGCAACTTAAACAATCAGAGTTAAGTTTTACTATTTTACCCAAAGGAGAAGGTGCCATATCAACAACATAGATATTTCCTTCATTATCACTGGTCATTCCATTGGGCATAATTACAGAATTTAATGTATATACAGGTTTTAAAACTGTGTTTGTAAAAGTCAAATCAGCTTCAAATATTTTAATGTCAAGAAACATGTTACTTAACATCTGATAAAATCTATCAATATTACCGGATAGCAGATCAGAAAATGAAGGTGGTTCACTGCAATCAGGATTAAAACTACCCCCAACCACAAATAATTTATCTTTTACCTGGGTTATTCCCGCAAATACAACTCTCTTTTCATTCTCTTCATATTCATATATCTCATCTTTATAAAATGAGTCACTGCTTTTCTTTATTTCATAAACATTCTCACCACTTGTTACAAACAACCTGCCCTTTTCTGTAAAAACACTATTTTCAGCATCAGGAACTTCATCTACAACGGTTTCTTTTTCAATACATCCAACTAACAAAAACATTAATAGACACAGCAATAATTTAATAAGTTTTTTCATTATTCCTCCGGGTCTTTATGGCAAATAAGAACCTGAAAAACAAAAAAACTCAGGCTAAAAGTTGCCTGTTAAAATATTTTTTGAACAGATTTAAAAATGAGTAAAAAATAACTTGCATGCTAACTAATATTTAATTCCTTGTCAATGACAATATAGGTCTCTATCAGCACATTTCATAAAGTACAATTTGATAGGGAAAGTTAAAAAGGTTACTGTATCAGGTTGTGGAATTTTTAAATGTATACGACTTAAGGAAAGAGTTTAAGAATGCTTCAAATAAAGAAACACCTTCAGAAAGGTGTTTCTTTTTTATTTCTTTAATTTTTATTCTTTTGAATGCTAAAAACCATAGCGATTTAGTATTTTCTTAATAGATCCATCTGCTTCCATCTTCTTTAAACCGTTATTGAATGCATTAATAATTTTATTCGCATCTTTATGTTTTTTAGAGATACAAACATAAAGGTCTTTCTCTTCAAGGGATTTGGACATAAATTCAAAATATTTTGCTTTTGTTGGTAAATTTTCTGCTATCAACTTAAGGCCCACAAATTTATCTGCCACAAGGAGATCAAGTCTACCTGCAAAAAGCTTCTTAAAGTTAGTTAAATCGTCTTTAACCGGAATTTTTTTTAGGTATGAAGCACTGTCAAACTCTTTTGTATTAACATATCCAAAAACGGTTCCTATTTTATACTTCTTTAAATCTTTAAGTTTTTTGTAGGATATTTTGCTTTTCTTTAATTTGAAAAAACCAAGAGGGCCGCCAGGAAAAGGGTCTGAAAAGATCGCATATGATTTGACACCTTTTGAGTAGTATTCAGGAAAATATCCATCAACCTTTCCGGATTTTGCAAGACCAACAACCCTGCTCCATTGATAGAACTTAAATTGGGTATCGTAACCACCTCTTTTAAATGCTTCTTTGACAAGAACAGCAACATACCCATTCTTTTCCATGGATTTTCCTATGTAAGGAGCCCAGTCAAGTGTTGAAAGTACAAGCTTTTTTCCGCCATAAGCTGTTGATGTGAATACAATAATTGACAAAATGACTAAAAATTTCTTCAAATGTTCCTCCTTATTTTTTGTAAATAATTTTACAGTATTGAAGTTGCTTTATTTCATTAAATATTGTGTTATTTGTATTAGTTATAATTCAAAACAACTAAATTTAATTTCAACATAATGGTAATATAATCTAAATTGCTAAATGAAATAATTTTAAAGATATGAACAATCGAACTATCAACACAAAATATCACGATTAAGAAAATAAAAGAAGCAAAATATTACTTCAATGTAGTTGATTATTTATATTTATTATGAAATCCTATATATTAGCATGATTAATTAATAAATACAGACAGATAAAACAACACTCTATTTTGAAAAACAAGGAATGTAGTTAGAATGATAACAAGAGAGATCATGGATACCAGCTTTCATACATTGTCACCAGATCATTCGATCTTTGAAGCTGTTGAACTGTTAAAAAAATCAAGTGAGGATGAGGAAAAAAAGATATTTGGAATGATGGTCACAGATAAAGAGAATCAACTTGTAGGAATGTTATCTATGTTTGACATTCTGCTTTTTATTCAGCCAAAACATATCAGGATTTTGGGTGAAATGGAGGATATCTCTTTTGAAACAGTTCTTACCGGCATGATGAACCGATTAAAAAAAATTCGTGTTGAGGATTTGATGTCTACAGATCTACTGATTATAACACCGGAAACAAACCTGATGGTTGTATCTGACATCATGATAAATAAACATATTAGAAGAATACCTGTCGTAGAAAATAATAAGGTTGTGGGAATCGTCTATCGCTCAGATCTCTTTTTTCACCTGATGGGAAAAATAACTGAATAGAGGAGGATGTCATGCCTACATACAAAGGGAGGAGTGTCATCAGTGGCATGGTTGTACAGGAAGCTATGCGATGTGTTGTTAACCGTATTAATGTATACAGTTCGATAGAATCCTGTATTCAGAAAATGATACGACAAAAAAGCAATGCTGTCCTTGCTGAAACAGATGATGGTAAACCCGTTGGTGTTGTCTCTAAAACAGATATAATTAATGCTTATTATGCAGCACTTCCTGTGCATACTCCTGTTAGTGATATTCTTTCCAAATCACCATATTTCTGTAACCCCTCAGATAAACTTGATATGGCACTTGATCTTATGATTAAAAAAAAAAATCACAGGATTTATATCAGGGAGAAAAATGATGATGTAATTGGAACTCTTTCCTATTCAGATATTGTTGGATTGTTATACAGATACTGTCGTAAATGTGAAAAAAGCAGACGAAAGCCTGAGGATCTTGATAACCAAAATTTACCACGTCTTATTGTAAATGATGTAATGACATCCGGACTAATTTTCTGTGATGTTAATGATAGAATTATTGATGTGATTGAAACTCTCTTTGAAAGAAGATTAGGCGCAGTACTTGTTAAAAATGGTGTTGATGCTGTTGGTGTTATTTCCAAAACTGATCTGATAATATCCTATGCCCATAATCAAAGCAAGGAGGTCAATGCATCAAATATTATTACTATGCCAGTTTTAAGCTGCTCATCAGATATACTTTTATCAGAAGCTGTACAAAAAATGTTTATTCATGATGTTCAGCGTCTTTTTGTTAGTGATCATACCGATAATATTATTGGTGTAATATCTTTATCAGATGCTGCCAAAGCAAGGTCTGGCACATGTAAAGCCTGCGCGGCCAGTGTTTTGTTAGAAGGTGTCAGTTCATAAAAAGTAGTAAAAAATTCAGATTATAATTTCAAATAAAAAATATTTACAGTTCCATTTTTACATGTGATAATAACTGATAGTTTTCAAAGTTACTCCACATATTTCTTTACGATCTTTCCCAGGAAAGACATTTGATTTACCCCAGAATAAAAAAAGATATCGTTACTCAAGGGCCGAGGGTTCAATTTATGCATAAATGAAGGATATCTAAATGAAATTTTCATATAAACTCTCCTTTACAATTTTTACAACAGGCCTGTGTGTTCTGATACTATTGTCATTTGCGACATACCTATTCAACTATAACTCTGTAATAAAAACACAGTCAAAGTTTGCAGAATTTGTTGCCAATGAAATTTCAGAAAATATTGATTATATGATTTCTGAAAAAGTTAAATTAGCCCTTACCCTTGCCAATTCCAATGTTATAATACAAGCTTTGGATGAGAGTATTTCATATGCTGATATACCGGTTCAAAAAAGAAAAGAATCAATAAAACAATTAAATGAAAAATGGAAATCGACTAAAGATCCTTATGACAAGTTTATTCTTGAATATACAGATAATAAAACTGCACAATTTCTAAAAAAGCAGCAAAAACTTCTCAAAGGTGAATATGGAGAAATTTTCCTTACTGATAAATTTGGTGCTTTGGTTGCATCAACTTCAAAGCTGTCAACTTTCGCACATGGGCATAAATATTGGTGGCAGGGATCTTTTAACAACGAAAAAGGAAAAGTGTTTTTTGATGACCGGGGATATGATAACAGCGTAGATGGATATGTCATAGGGCTTGTTGTGCCCATCAAAAAAGGTACTAAAATAATCGGGATATTAAAATGTAATTTTAATATCATTGGCAGTATCAGTGAAATGATACCTGATAAACAAAGCAAATTGAATGGAAAATTCAAATTGACACGTTCCGGCGGAATGGTTGTCTTTGAGGATGGTTTTGATCCATTAAGCACAAAGATTCATAACAATATAATTGAAAAATTAAATGATAATGATAATGGATCAATCATTATTAATGATTCCAAAGGAAAATATCTTGTTGGTTTTTCAGAAATAAAACTAACAAAAGGTGAAGATGAATATGGTTTTGGTGGTACATATGAATCTATTGATCATAAAAAAGGTAACAAGGGAGAATCATGGTATATTCTTTGTTATCAACAAATGAGCGTAGTCCAGGCACCTGTTATTGCGTCAATCAAATCCATTTTATTAATAGGTGTTACAATATTAGCTGTTTTACTGATTATTTCTTACCTTTTTGGTATAAAAATTGCCCGGCCCCTTACTGTTCTTAACAAGGCTACAAAAAAGATCGGAAAAGGGGATTTTGAATGCACAATTGATATATCACAAAATGATGAATTAGGTGATTTAGCTCAATCATTCAGCCAAATGGCTGACAAGCTCATGCAGACAACCACATCTATAGAGTTATTTGAAAAGGAAATTGCAGACCGTAAAAAAGCAGAGAGTGCGCTACAAGAGAATGAATTATTTATTAGAACAGTTATGGACAATCTCCCCATAGGGGTGGCTGTGAATTCTGTCAATCCTGATGTGAAATTTAATTATATGAACAACAATTTCTCCAGGCTTTACCGGACAACACGAGAAGCGCTGGCAGATCCGGATACTTTCTGGGAATCTGTGTATGAAGACCCGGTTTACCGTGAGAAAATGAAAAAAAGAATTTTGGATGATTGTGCCAGTGGAGATCCTAAACGTATGGTCTGGGAAGATGTGGCTATTACCCGAAAGGGGGAAGAAACTACTTTCATAAATGCGGGCAATACACCTCTTCCAGATAAACAATATATGATATCAACTGTCTGGGATGTTACTTTACGCAAACAAGCAGAGGAAGCACTTCGGAAAAGTGAACTGAAATATAAAAGGCTTTCTGAAAATACCCCCGCTATTGTTTACCAGTTAAAGATGAGTCCTGACGGTGAGTTTACTTTTCCCTTTATAAATGATGAAGTGAAATCCGTTATGGGTATTCCCGCTGAAGAGATAATGCTCGATCCCTCAGAATTTCTTGCAATGGTGCATCCAGGGGATCAGAAAATGTATCTTGAAAGTATTAAAAAATCTGCTAAATCCTTTCAATTATACCATGAGACTATTCGGTATTTGAAGGAGGGAGAAATGCGGTGGATTGAAGCACGCTCAACTCCGAAAAAGATGAAAGATGAAAGTATAATCTGGGATGGGTTCATGATTGATATCACTGAAAAGAAAAAAGCTAAAGAAGAAAGGAATATTCTTGAGGCTCGACTTCAGCAATCTCAAAAAATGGAATCAATTGGCACATTAGCAGGTGGTATTGCCCATGATTTTAATAATATTTTATTTCCAATCATAGGATTTGCCGAGATGCTCATAGAAGATCTCTCCCCGAATTGCTCTGAGTATGAGAGTGCACAGGAAATTTTTAATGCCGGGAAAAGGGGTGGTGAACTTGTCAAACAAATACTTGCTTTCAGTCGACAGGCTGACCATAAATTGCGTCCTATTCGTGTTCAAAAGATATTAAAAGAAGTTCTTAAGCTGACTCGTTCGTCAATTCCAACCGATATTGAAATTCATCACAATATTCAACAGGATTGTGGTTTGGTCATGGCAGAGCCAACTCAATTACACCAGATTGGAATGAATCTAATAACAAATGCATATCATGCGGTGGAAAAAACAGGTGGGAAAATTTCGGTACAATTAAAAGAAATCATGTTGGGTGCTGGAGAGTTAAAAGACAGCTCTTTAAAATCAGGGCAATATGTTATGATGTCTGTCTCTGACAACGGAATTGGAATCAACCACAATGTTATGAGTAATATTTTTGAACCATATTTCACCACCAAAGAGCAAGGAAAAGGGACAGGTCTCGGACTTGCAGTTGTTTTTGGAATTGTGAAAGAGTTTGAAGGTGATATAAAAATTTCCAGTAAAGAGGGAAAGGGTAGTACTTTCGATGTTTATCTACCTCTGATAAAAAAGCCTACTGAAACCTTTACAAATGATCGTGTGTTAGCTCTACCTACCGGAACTGAAAACTTATTATTGGTTGATGATGAAGAATCAGTTGTTAGACTTGAAAAAGAGATGCTTGAGCGTCTTGGTTATAATGTGTCTGCTATGTCAAACAGCTTAGAAGCCCTGGAAACTTTCAATTCTAATCCAGACGGGTATGATCTTGTTATCTCAGATATGACAATGCCAAACTTGACTGGAGATAAACTTGCTAAAGAAATTTTTACTGTAAGATCTGATATGCCAGTCATCATTTGTACCGGATTCAGTGAACGGATAAATAAGGAACATGCTGATACTATTGGAGTGAATGGCTTTCTTATGAAACCAGTCGTGAAATCTGAAATGGCTCAAATGGTTCGAAAAGTGTTGGATGAAGGTAAAATCAAAAGGAAATAGTTAGTTTAGAAGTCTTTTCGTTTTCATACGCTCTGGTAACAAGGATTATTATGGATAAAGATGGAGTTGATTCTGCAAACTGTTTTTAGGGAATCTCTAATAACTGATCTTTTTGCAAAACACAGATATAACAAAAATAAAACTGTAGTAAAATCAACCCGTTATTTTTTGTTATGCCTTGTTTTTCATCAAAAATTCTAATTATTAGAGGTTCCCTTTAATTAAATTGTAACGGGTTTGTAACAAGGATAGCCGAACCTTTTGTTGACCTTAGCAAGAGAATTTTAAGACCTTGTCTTTCAATATAAGCATTTGTAAAGTTAAACAGCTACCTGACCTCAATGGGATAGGTTTACTAATAATGTGATTCTGAGTTTTTGGAATCAAAATTCATAAGGCCCACATGGATTTAGAAAATTATAAAGATGATAAATATAGAGAAGC
This sequence comes from Desulfobacterales bacterium, assembly GCA_024226555.1. GTDB lineage: Bacteria > Desulfobacterota > Desulfobacteria > Desulfobacterales > JAAELO01 > JAAELO01. The sequence continues at coordinate 18,002 of JAAELO010000406.1, forward strand.
ATTTAATAAACATGTAAATGATGATCTTTCAGAGAGAGGGAGACCATCTACCATTGCTTATATCCCAAACTATCTGATTTTTGTGTTTTTCACTCCGGTTTTTAATGATCATAGAGAGTCAGTGATTATCTGGGGGGGGCTTATTTTATTTTTTTCAGTTTTAAGGTCTTTATTCTCAATTTTCCACTTACAACTTAGAAAAAAAATATCCGATAAAATCTGGAGAATTTTATTGAATTGTTCTGTAATAGGTTTGAGTGCTTCATGGGGAGTCGGAGCTTACAAACTGAGTATAATGTATAGTGTATCCTGGGTATCACTTCTTCTATTATTAACATCAGCTGGAGTAGCTGCTATTGCGACTTCATCACTTTGTCCTACTAAATACCTGTCTTATTTTGTTATATGCATTCTTATTTTCCCATTTACATTATGGTTTATGATAGATAGCTCACCGGAAATAAAAGCTGTGAGTTTATTATCTGCATCATTTCTCCTGTTTATGTCTATTTTTAACAGAAATCATCACAGATGGTATGTTGAAAGTTTTGATAATGGCTACAAACTAAAAATGCAGACAGAGGATCTTATTGAAGCAAAAATTGTTGCTGAATCATCTGTTAAAGCAAAGAGTCAGTTTCTTGCGAATATGAGTCACGAAATCAGAACCCCGATAAATGGCATAATTGGTTTTACAACTCTTGCTCTGGATATGAAAATTGATTTTGAATTGCGTGAATATCTTAACACCGTTAATAACTGCTCAGAATCGTTATTATCCCTGATAAATGATATTCTTGATCTTACCAAAATTGAAGCTGATAGAATTGATCTTGAATCAGTTATATTTAATATTGATGATATGATTCATGTTGTTTGTGACATGATAAAAACAAAAGTTAAAATTGGTAAAATCGAACTTTTAACTGCAATAGATAATGAGATTCATGCCACAGTGAAGGGTGATCCCACCAGATTAAAACAGGTGTTATTAAATTTAATGAGTAATGCTGCTAAATTCACCAGTGAAGGTCAAATAATACTTGCAGCCACTGTTGAAAATGAAACTGAAGAAAAAATAAGAATTAAATTTTCAGTAACAGATTCAGGTATCGGAATGGATCAGGCGCAGCAAAAAAGAATATTTGATCCATTCATTCAGGCTGATGGGAGTACAACCCGAAAATATGGTGGTACTGGTCTTGGATTAACAATATCAAGTAAGTTGACCTCACTGATGGGTGGCGAATTACAACTTAACTCAGAGCCTGATAAAGGGACTGAATTCTATTTTTCGGCAGATTTTGAAAAAACTCATTTGTCAGAAATTCATAATGAAGTTGTAAAGAATTATATAAATCTTTTTAAAAATAAAAAATGTTTTATAATTGATGATAATGATAATGCACGAACCATCCTGACAGAAATTGTTAGTTATATTGGTTTAACTCCTTTCACTTTTTCATCTAATATAGATGCTCTTGAAGCTAATATTAACGAAGCTGATATTATTATAGCTGATATTCTGATGCCTGAGATGGATGGTTTTATGTTTTTTAATGAATTAAAAAGCAGAAAAATAACAGATAAGATACCTGTAATAGCAGTTACATCTGATATTCGCGCCAATACAAAAGAGAAAATCAACAAAGAAGGATTTTCTGGGTATTTGACTAAACCAGTTAAAAGAACATCTCTGATACAAATGATTTCACAATGTCTTGAGATTGAATTGACAGGAAAAAAACCCGTTACCTTGCTGGAATCTGTAGTTACGTCTGCAAAACAAGTCAGTTTTAATATATTACTGACTGAAGATAACAAAGTTAATCAGGCTCTTGCAAATACAATTCTTACTAAAATGGGTAATACAGTTTCTATTGCAGAAGACGGTTTACAGGCTGTTGAGATGTCTGAACATAACAATTATGACCTTATTTTTATGGATATACAGATGCCTAATATGAATGGGTTAGATGCAACTATTGAGATAAGAAATAAAGGAGTAAAAACACCAATTATAGCAATGACAGCAAATGTATTTGAATCAGATAAGACAGCCTGTTTTGATGCCGGTATGAACGATTTTATTGGAAAACCTATAAAACGTAACGAAATAAGATCAAAAATTATAAAACACTGCGATTATAATTATTCTGAAAAAGAAAAAGAGATCAGATTACTAATCGTTGAAAATTCAGGTTTTGTTAGAAATATAATCAGACGCAATGTACAGAAATACTTTCCAGCCTGGAAAATTAATGTGGCTCATAATGGTATTGAAGGATTAACAATGCTTGGAAGTTTTTTTCCCGATATTGTAATTACAAATATTGTCATGCCGAGAATGGATGGTGAAGCTTTAATTGATTTTATAAGCACCAATCCCATATATCAACATATAAAAACCCTTGTACTAACATCTCTTGAATTAAATTCACCTGTGGTACAGAGGATAATTAAAACTCATCAGGTTCCCGTTGAGATCAAACCTTGTCATTTTAAAACTATGGAAAAGCATCTTAAGTCTATGAGTAAATAGCGTGGTGTCCCTTGACTTTATTACAATTAAAATTGAGTATTAGTACATTACAGAGAGTGCTTATAAAATTTAAGGGAAAAACAGAAATGACCCATAAAAAGAATAAAAAAAGAAAAATCAAATGGACAATTACTCAAAAAATAGTTGGGTTAACCTCAATACTGATTTTTTTCATAGTAGTATTATTGATTTTTTCTATATTTTCACTTAGTAAAATTCAGGATGATTTGAGGGAACTTGATAAATTTGATGTTCCTTTGGTCAGGATTGCGAATTTTATTGAGATACATATGCTTGAACAGGAAATTTCAATAGATGAACTTCTTGAATTATCCCATTATAAAAAATCTGAAAAGAATGAAGCTAAAAAGGAATTTTTAAAGGCCAAATTCTTCAAAAACTCCAAAAAACTGGAGGGGCAATTTGAAAAAGGGATACCTCTCAGCAAAGAGGCTACGTCTTTCACAGACCATTCAGAGCGTTTCGAACCGGTGCATTCATCAATCGTAACTCTTAAGAAAGACTCGATACAACTACATGATTTCCTGCTGAAAATTTTAAAAGTAATTGACCAAAATAAAAAACCTTCGGAAGACACAGTACTTAAACTACTTAGTCTGCAAGTCAGGTTTGACACACAGGCGATGAAACTAATTAAGGCTATTGAAGAATTAACTGAGCGGGAATTGGAACTTGCAGAAAAACATGAAAAACTCTTTTTCTATGTTGAGATAATTATAGGATTCTCAGCAATTGTGCTTGGGATATTTTTTAGCTTTATCATCATTCTGAGTATTAAAAACAAACTTTTTAAGATTTCAAGCAAAATTCGTGAAGTGAATGACGCGCTTGTTAAAAATAAGATAATTCCTTCAAAAACAATAGATGTTGAAGATGATGATGAAATTGGTGAAGTGGCTTCACAATTATCTTCAATGATAAACAGTTTTTCAAAGGATATAAAAAAAAGAGATGCTTTGTTAAAGCATATGAAAAAAGTTGCAACAACAGATACTTTAACAGGATTATCAAACAGGCACAGTTACAACGAATTTATTGAATATGAGTATAATCGAGCAAATCGAAGCGACAAAGATCTTTCTCTTATTATGTTTGATATTGATAATTTTAAAAAGATAAACGATACCTACGGACATGATATTGGAGACCTTGTGCTCATTGAATTAGCTAAAACAGTGAGAGGGCTGATAAGGCAAATTGATTCTGTTTTTCGTATTGGTGGAGAAGAATTTGTGATTATAACACCCTATACATCAGGACAACAGGCATCAAAACTTGCTGAAATTATAAGAGAAAAAATTGAAGAACACAGGTTTGATACAGTTAATTCTGTCACTATAAGTCTTGGAATTCATCAATGTGGTAGTAAAGATACAATAGAATCTATTTATAAAAAGGCAGATAAAGCCATGTACAGATCCAAGAAAAGCGGAAAAAATAGAGTATCAGTATATTAGAGGTACCTTTTAACAAAAGTATAATGACATGATAGGAGTATAGTAATGAGCGAGAAAAACGGGAATATTCAGTCTGAAGAACATTTTTTCTATTTACCATCTGAAGCAATTGAGATCATCACTGAATTACTGAAAAAAGAAGATTACAAAAGTCTTGCTAAGTACTATGACCTCTCAGATTCAGAGATCAAAATATCACAACTTGAATCCGGGGTTTTTTTTATTAGAAGTAAACCACCTGAAATTTGTCATCCTGCAGGATTCTGGCGATATAAACATCCTTTTGCTCCCGGGTTCAAATTTAGTAGTTCAAGGGAAACATCAAGAGAGAATATCTATATAATTGAGGTTTCCATCTCAATTGATCAGGGTTCTGATTCTCCTGAACAAGAAAGTTTATCCTATTTCTATATGAAGAAATATGATGAAGGGTGGAAGCTACTGCCGGATCAGTTAGATGAGAGTGATCTTCATTTTGAATTGCCCCAAGTGAACTTCTAATAATAGCTGTAGTTCGGTCAAAGGACAGTTCCCCAATTTGTTAAATAGTACTGAAGGTTAAGTTTAACCAATGAAGCTACATAGTAAATCGTTTATTAACGGTATTTTGCAAATATTTTCTCTATTGCTTTGTGCGCAATGCATTACCTTTTTTGAATGAAGATATATTTGAAATCTTCTGAAAATAAAATTTGATTTTTTCTTCTGTTGAGATCATAACCATCCTTTAAATCCTATCCCTTGACGTTTTAATTGTCACTAAAATAATGATTTAAACTAATATATTTTATTTCATTGACATACTATCAAAATAAATTCTTAAAAGCACTTTTTTGATGTAAAAGTAAGTATTAGGAGCAAAAACTGTTTTTTGATCTGAAAGGCTGTATAAGAATATTTTATTTATTAAGGGAATCTCTAATAACTGTTCTTTTGGCAAAATACTTTGTTATTTCCAAAAAAACTGTAATAAAATCTACTCGTTATTTTTTGAAATGCCTTGTATTTTATCCAAAATTCTAATTATTAGAGGTTCCCATATGCTTAAAATATGCTATTTATAACTTCATAGTGGATAACAAAATCATCTGGTTCCAATTCATACCTGAAATCTTCAGGATAGAGTCTTGCGACCTCAATATCATCACCAGCATATGTTTTTATTGATTCAAGACAGTCCCAATAAGTTATTAAAGTTATCTCTACTTTATCTTCCAAATCTCTTGATAGAATCTGAGCATCTTTGAACCCTTTGGTTGATGATGTATCTTTTACTCCGGTCTGGTATAAATATTTTATAAAATCTTTTTTTTGTTCTTTAGGACATCTTGCTTTCCACTCTCTTGCTATCATTTTTACTCCTGAAACAGTTTAAATAATCTCTTCAAAAATCACATCTTAACTCATTTTTAATTAAAAAATAGTTTAGATCATAATCGAACCAATATTAAGGGACAGTGTTATTAAATGCTTATTTCTCTCCAAACTCAATGGATTGAAATGCTTCAAATTTTGCTCCTTCGGTCCATGCATCTTTATCCAAACCGGCTTTCTGACAAAGCCTTTCCATCATATCTAACTTGTTCCAACCTTGTTCAACTGCTACATTAGGAAGAAATACAGAAGATTTCCCATCTTTCCTTAAAACAACACCATCTCTTCCAACCTCAATCTCATCAAATTCAACATTTTTTGGTGGTGTCAGGACAGATATTTTTATCACAAGATCCTCGTATTCATTCTTACTTAATGGTGAAAAACGGGAATCATGAAAGGCTGCGTGAAGTGCCATCTCTTCAGTTAATGCTGCAAGAGGGGTATTTGAAGTAATTTGCCCTATACAGCCTCTTAGGTTCTCTTTTTTATACAGAGTTACAAAAAGTCCGCATTCCTCCTTAAAAATATCATCTTTGAGAACCGGAATATGGGATTCATAACCAAGGTTTCCCTTTATTGCCTCCCTTGCAACCTCAATTAAAGCTTTTTTCTGCTTATTGTCTAATGTTATTAATTCACTCATTATAAAATCCTTCTAATTGGGGAATCAAAATACTAATTCAGAGGTTCAACAATTTATTATTACTATGCCAAACCCTTTATATAATCTCCTGGAGTAACCCCTATCCACTTTTTGAAGTGTTTAGTAAGATGACTTTGATCGTGAAAGCCTGATTCCAGAGCAGCTTCTACAAGAGGGTACCCTTTAACAAGAAGATTCTTTGCATTTCGTATTCTTAGGTTTGATTGATAAAGGTATGGAGAAATCCCTGTCTTTTTCTTAAACTGTCGCATAAGCGCATATGGACTAATATTAATATCATGGGAGAGCTGTTCAAGTGATAGGTTTTCTGTAAAATCGGAATCTATTTTTTCCCTGATATAATCCATTTTCTTGCATACATTTCCTAAATCCCTACCTGAATATGAAAAGTCAGCATATTTTTTTATGAAGTGGTCAATTATCTCAAGAAAACAAGATTCCACCGCAAGATCACCACTGCTAATATGTAAGGATCTCTTAAATTCGACAATTTTCCAGAATAACTGATTGTCCTGTAAAACTGATTCTTTAAAAAAGGGTAATTTATCAGGGTATTCAAGATCCCCGAGTGCTTTTTTGATTAAAGCAGGTGTTGGGTAAAACATAAAGTAGTACCAGCCATCTTTTACATTAGATGCATGGCCTGTATGGATCTCTCCGGGATTTACGACTACAATACTACCGGTTTTTGCGATATGTTTGTTTTTGTTATAAAAATAGGTTTCTGATCCATCTAAAATTGCACCAAATGCATATCCATCGTGAAAATGTTTTCCGAAAGAATGTTTATAAAACCGTGCGTGTAGAACTTCAAGTCCACCAAGTGATTTTATATATATAAATTTTTTCCACTCTTTCAACATTTTTTTTCTTTTTATAATGGTATATAATTTCTCATCAATGCAACTATAGCGACTCCTGTTACCATAACGATAACAATGTTATCAGATTTAAGTGAAATTAGAAAGCACGCAAAGGATGCCATTGCGTTTATGGTTCCCTGTGCAAATACAGCAGGAGCGATTATTGAAATAATGATTGTTCCTGGAATATATTTAAGTGTATTTTCCACTTTTTCAGGCAGTTTCCCTGTTTTTTCTGCAAGCCAGAATCCTGATACTCTTGTGAAATATGTAATCAGAGCCATTCCAATTATGACCCATTCAATGCTAATTTTTTCCATAATTGAGCTCCTTGGATCTTGTGAAACTACTCAAAATACCACCTGTCAGGCTACCAGCTATTGCACCAAATATAATATACCAATGACCAGGAATAAGCTTACTGGTTAAAACAGAAACTCCTGCAGCTACAACCCATGGAAACAGATCTGACTTGTCACTCCACATACCTTTGGCCAAAAAGATGAAGATTGCTGTGAAGGCAAAATCCATCCCCCATTTTTCTGGATTAGAGATACCTGAGCCTATGATAAAGCCTATCAGTGTTGAAATTACCCAGGAACAAAACAAACAGATACCAGATCCAAGTAGCAATGCTGCATTTGTTCCTCCATTTTTCCATTCTGTCATTGAGTATGCCCAGTTTTCATCAACAAGAAAAAACAGAGAAAGGTAAGATTTGAGCTTTGAAAGCCCGGTAAAATGTTTTCTAAGTGAAATACCCATTAGCATATGCCTGAGATTAACAACCAGAGTCGCTATCCATATTGTAAATATCGGCAATGGAAAGTTCCACATCTCAAGAACCACAAACTGGCTTGCTCCTGCAAAAACAGAACTACTCATAAGAATTGAGTGAAATAAGCTAAGTCCAGCCTGTTTGCTTAAAACCCCAAATACAAGACCGTATGAAGCCACTCCAACAGCTATTGGAAGAGCCTTAACAAAACCATCAATTATACCTTTAAATGTAAAATTCATTTAATCGTCTCAATTTTTGTAATTATAAAATTAATAAAATAGGACATAATTGAAAATTTGTATTGTATATTTTTGCAGGGGATCTCAAATAACTGCATATAAAACAAAAGGCTTTAGTTTTATTATATTTGACTGAACTGCTTAAGTTGTTTAAAAAAGCAAAACAACAGAATTATTCAAAAAAAAAGAACTGTAAACTTTATAAAATAAAAACTTTTTATAAACGAATCAGCTCGTTTTTTTTCTCTCCCAAAACTCTATTGCACAAAAGTTTTTCTGAATTTATTTTGTTTTTTTATGCCAGGATTTTATAAAACTGAAAGCTTTTATAATTTGTATTTCAGTCAAAATTCAAGTTTCCTAACCTTATCCAATACTTGATCTTATCATTTTGGACATATCACCTAAAAGGAATGGTTTTTTTAAAAAACCACTAACGCCTATATCTTTGCATGTATTAATAAATTGCTGATTCATAAAACCACTGCATATTATTATTGGTATTTTCCTGACATTCAGCATCTCATAAGCTAATTGATCTCCGGAAATTTCAGGCATTGTTTTGTCAGTAATAATCAGATCAAAATCATTAGGGTTCTTTTTGAATACTTCTAAAGCATCCTGAGGGTTTTGCATGGCAGTGACTTTATATCCCAACTCCTCAATCAGTTCTTTTACAGACTCTATTATTGTTTCCTCATCATCAACAAGTAGTATATGTTCATCACCCCTTTTAACACTTTGGGAATTTATATTTACAAACATTTCAGAACTGTGGCTCATGGGAAACATTATTTCAAAATCAGTTCCAACTCCAATCCCACTCTTTATAGATATGATACCTTTATGATTTTCAATTATCCCATGAACGGTTGCAAGTCCCATTCCGGAGCCTTCACCTGTTCCTCTGGTTGTATAATAGGGATCAAACATTCTGGACTGGGTTTTGGTATCCATACCACACCCATTATCCGATATGATAAGCTTAATAAAAGTTGCAGGATCTATAACTTTTTTTTGAAAGTCCGGTAAGGTGAAATGGTTTAGTTTTATTTTTATTTCACCCTTTTTCCTGCCAATTGCATGGACTGCATTTGTACATAGATTGAAAAGAACCTGGTGAATTTGGGTTTGATTACCATCTATAAGTTTAATTTTCTTATTAATTTCTGAGGTTATTGTAATATTTGAGGGGATTGCAGCTCTAATAAGACCAAGAACTTCAGAAATAATTACAGCTAAATCAAGTGGTTCCTTATCAGGATTTTCGTGCCTGCTGAATGTAAGGATCTGTTGTATTAAATCCTTTGCCCTTATTCCGGCTTTCTGCATATTTTCAAGATAACCTGTTAATTTACTCTTATTGTCAAGATTGTTAATAGAGAGTTGTATATAACCAAAAATAGCGCTTAAAATGTTGTTAAAATCGTGAGATATTCCTCCGGCAAGTGTACCAATCGCTTCCATTTTTTGTGATTGATGAAGTTGTTTTTCCATCATTTTAACCTCAGAAATATCACGACAAAATATCAAAAAACCGGTATTTTCTTTATTGATCGACTTCATCAGCATAACTGTTGCAGTTATATATCTTTTCCTGCTTAAACCAGGAACTTCAATATCAAATTCAAATTTTCCTTTTCGCTTTACAGTTTCGACAATCTTTTCGATATTTTCCTCGGGATACAGATCAAAAAATTTCAAACCTAAAACTTCATCTTTTGTTTTATTGAAAAGCATCTCTGCAGCAGGATTAAAATGCACAATTTTCTGGGTAAGATCTGTTGCGACAATTGAATATTCAGTTGAGGAGTTTAATATGCTGGACAGGGTATCCAAGGCGTTTTTAAGCTCTTTATCTGCGAAAATAGTGTCTGATATATCTGATACATAAATTGCAAATAAATCTGTATTAAGCCTTGTTCTTGTGTACTCTACCGGGAAAAGAGTACCTCTTTTTTTTCTCATTCTGGTTACAAACTTAAAGCTGGCATCTTCTTTATCTGCAGAATTATGATTCTCTTTTCTATCTGAATGAATAAGATCAAAGATCTTTATCCCTGTAATATCACTGATATCATACTCAAATGTTTTCTGTGCAGCGATATTCAGATCTTTAATATTACCTTTGTTATCGACTATCAGTATGCATTCCCGGGCATGTTTGAAAACAGATGACATTAATGAATCAGTCTGGGTTTCTACTTTGAAGATTTTCGTATCAATTTTTTCATCCTGTTTCTGCATAGAACTTCCTGAATTTTTTTTAGTGTCTATAACAATTCTAATAAAAAATGGTGTTTAAATCAAATTATTTAAATAATAATAGATCTTTGATACCTTGAATTACAAGTTATGTTGAAGTCCACTATTTTTTATGATAAAATTTTAAGAACTTTTAATAATATCGGACTCAATAATCAAATCTTTACCTAACTAATGGTCAAATCAAATTTGGAGTTAACTTGATATTTCAAATGTTAAAATCTTTTCGTAATAAAAAATATGAAATCAGAGAAATTATTGAACCATTTCAATTTAATAAAGAGTCAACCAGCACAAGTATATTTATGGATTTTTTCATTATATCCTGCATTATTGTTTCATGTCTTTTAATTCCTGCAGAAAATATATGGCCTCAATATGAGGATTTTTTCTGGAATTGCGAAATTGTTTTTACAGCAATTTTTACGATTGAATATATAGCCAGATGGTATGTTTCAGATAACAGATTCGGATTTCCATTTAAATTCTTTTCAATTATAGATCTTTTAGCAATCCTTCCAACTATCATCATGATTTTCGGTGATATAATACTTTCAAGCGCCTTTAGAGGAATTCGTCTATTACGGCTTTTAAGATTATTAAGACTGTTAAGACTTCTCAAATTTATAAGATATGGCTTTCTTCTTTACAAAAGTATGGTTGATATCAAAATCTGGTTTAATACAATGCGTGAACAGAACCGCCTTGGCCAGCTTGAAAGGGTTTTTATATTCGGTTTTGTTGCATGGGTTATTGGTGCAAACTCACTGTTTTTGACTGAAAATTATTTTGCAGGAGGGCAAGGCGCATATGCTAACTACTGGCAATCATACTGGCATATAATAATAGTTCTTTTTTCAGGTATTGAAGATAAAGAACCAATGTCTTTACTTGGAAGATTTGAGATTTCTATACTTCTTCTTGCTGGTATTTGTTTTGCGGGTATAATAACAGGTGAAATTGTTTCAATTCTTGTGAAAAAGATCCAACGAGCTGGTAAAGTTACAATTCTTCCTAAAAAAAGTAATCTTGAACAACATATCGTAATAATAGGACAAAATACTCACCTTGATAATGTTATAAGGCAAATTAATTCGGCTTTGGGTTGGAGACACTATATTTTACTTGTCTCCCGAACAGCAGATCAAATTAACATGACAACAAGAAATGAATACAAAAAAGTGTTTGCTCTTAATGGAGATGCTCTGAATCAGAATATTCTTAATGAAATTAAGCTTAAACAGGCATCAAGGATTATTGTTCTTGCTTCCCAGAGCAGAAAATTTGATAAAGATTTTGAAATAGACAACAGAACCATGATGAAAACCCTGGCTCTTGTTGGTCGTCAATCTAAAGTTCCAATTGTGGCTGAATTAAAAGAGGAAGCTCTTTTAAAAAGTGCATCTTCATTAGAAGGTGTTGAATTTGTTGTCAGCAGATTATTTGGAGAAAAGTTAGCCAGTCAGGCAGTACTAAATCCTGGTGTGACTGAGATCTATGATTCCTTAATGACATTTTCAGATAATTCAAGTGAATTCTATACTGTCCCGATTTTACCGGAACTAATTGGGAAGGAATTCAAAGAGGCTCAGCTTTATTTCCTTGATTATGAAGATGAAGCTCTTATTCTGGTCGGGATTGACAGATCTCCTGATAGCGAGCCAAATACTGATTTTATATTAAGCCCGGTGTCACCCATAAGTGGCGCTGAAAAAGAAGATATGATACTTGGAAAAGATGATAAATTAATTCTGGTAGCTTTTGAACTCCCTGAATTTGCTGATATTGATACGGAGGATCTATGGAAGGGCAAAGTCTTCTCGAGAACTTAGAGGGGCATGTTGTAATTTGTAACTGCAATGAGAAAGTGCGATCAATAGTTGGGGAGCTTCAAGCTGGAACCTCTCATAAACCTCTTGATATTGTACTTTTAGTTCAGGACAGACATCTCTGGGAAAAAAACCCAACATGGCACCCTGAAGAGAAAAGGGGCCTGATGTTCATTGTTCTTTACGGCAGTCCTTTTGATGATGAACTTCTTTTTAATGCAAACATAAAAAAAGCAAAAGCTGCCATTATTTTAGCAGATCCTAAGCAGGGTGATTTAGCAGATGCTCACTCCACACTCACAGCTGTTGCTATTGAGAAGCAAAATCCACAGGTTCATACTGTTCAGGAGTTAATACTTTCAATAAACAGAGAACACCTCAAAGCACTGAATGTTGATGAGGTTGTCTGTATTGGGGAGATGGCTGAAAAGCTTATCGCACAAAGCTGCATAACTCCTGGGGTAAAAAATATTTTTGAGAATCTATTATCAACCGGAGTAGGTACACCTCAAATACTACTTCCTGAAATAACTGAAGAAATTTCTGGTAAAAGTTATCGTGAAATATCCAGAATGTGTATTTTAGGGGATGCTCCATTCATTATTATTGGATTTGTTATCAACAAAAATTTCTTTTCACATGAAGATTGCCATCAGAATATGATAACAAATACATTTGTAATAAACCCGAAAAAGTTAGGCAAAGATATGAAATTATCAGTCGGTGATAAACTTATTGTTATTGCCTATGAACAACTTCCACCTTTTGAAACATATTTAAACAATTAGTAAGAAGTTCGGTTTTTACCGAATTTCTGCTTTTAAATTCAGTTAATAGCCCTCCAAATATTAAAAACATATTCCTCTGGTTATCAACTTCGTTTAAAACAGAACTTCATTTAAAACTCAAATTCTTGACAAACTAGTCATTCCCAACTTGATAATCCTCAAAATTAAAAACTATTTTATCCAAATCTAACAACTATTTTTTTCAGATAATCACCATTCCTTTAATATTAGAAACAATCTCAAAAAAAAATTATAGAAAAATATTACAACTGAAAACCACATTTTGTGCAAAATAAGGATTTGGTTGTAATTCCAGATTGAGGCTGTATCGCAATTATAGCTTCTAAAGAAATTACAAATTTTTTCACTTAATGACATAGGGTTGTCACCATTATAAATTAGTCTAGGGAATTTCTAATAATTAGAAATTTTGGATAAAAGACAAGGCAAAAAATAACGAGGCGATTTTACAACAGTTTTTTATTTCGAACAACGCTGTAGTTCGGTCAAAAGACAGTTATTAGAGATTCCCTACAGTTTTTTTTGGGTA
>JAAELO010000407.1 GCA_024226555.1 Desulfobacterales bacterium
AATACATTGTTATTTCCAAAAAAAACTGTAATAAAATCGGCTCGTTATTTTTTGAAATGCCTTGTATTTCATCCAAAATTTTAATTATTAGAGATTCCCTTAATTTATAAACATTACTACAGTACTCACAAAAAGAGGGATTTACAGATAAAATCCCTCCTTCTACAAAATAAAACAACATTTAAAAGAATACTCTATACTTTAGGAATAACTTCAATTACTCCATCATTAGCATTCATTTTTATATAATCACCCGTTTTTATAGCAGTTACCGGATCAACGTCTGTTCTGTCTATAACAGGAAAGTCGTTCATAATTGCATTAAGTGCAACCACCGGATCAGTTGTTCTACATATCATTCCAGCAGGGAGTTTGCCCAAAAGCTTAACATAGTAGCCCGCAAGAGCTGCTGATGTAGTTCCTCTCCCATTAGGAAAAACAAGAATTTTACCTGCAATATTCTGACCCGCCAGTTCATGCAAAAAATTACCATCTCCTGTTGCAATATCCAAATCACCTACAAATGAAAAAGGGGTTGAAATTACTACTGCTTCTCCTTCAGCGGTCCCTTTTTTAACACAATGTCCTTTTATAATCATTATTCACCCCACTTTCCACTGATTGCAGCATTTATACATTTTTCAGAAGATCCATACATGGAACCCATAACTTTTTGCCCAACCAATTCACCCATACCACCTCGAACCATATAATGTGCACATCTTGCTGAATTAGTTGCCACATTCTTAACCTGATCTTTTAATTTTCCGAAGGGAAACATAGCAATGCAAATTTCTCTAAGTATGACAGCTCCTGCATTCTCAAGAATATCAATATATCCCATTTTCTTAGCAAGTACATAAACAGCCTCATTGGTATTGAGCCAAAGCTTAACGTTTTCTGAGATCTTTTTTCCCTCAAGAAGTGCGGTGGCGTCCTTAATTTCTCTTATAGTCATATGTGGGCAACCCAGCATAACAACATCCACAGAGTCACTATCAGCAGTAGTTAATTGTTGAACAGCATTTTTAATATCCTTTAGCTCAAGAGATAAATATTCAGGCTTGTTAGCACCAATTGCCTGTTCAAGGTTTGATGCTTCCGGTGTAATTCCTGTTATATGGCACATGGATACAGCCCCTGATACCGGCATTGGTGATAGTAGGTACTTAAGCTTTTCAAATTGTATTGATTTTGGTAGAGTATCTATTGCTACATTTTTATTATTTGCTGTTTCTCCAATATAATAACCCATTGCCCCATAGTCAGCTTCATCCATTTGATCGAGATCAAGTCCACGAGGATTAAATACGATTTCAGCTTTTCTCTTTTCGTCTCGTGTCAACAACATATCAGGAGTACGTCCTGTGATTGCACTACAAGTCATAGATACACCAGATTCACGATTTCCCCGACCACCATATACTGAGTTATTAATAATGATTCCTGATGACCCTGCCCATGTAAAAACATTACCATATTTAATTATGTTTCCCATTAAATAAGGAGCACAACTTAAAGTAAGAAAAGCACCTTTCTGTTTATACATATCTATAGCTATACCGTTCTGCTCCACAGCATAACCACCTTCACCCTCAAGTAATCCTAAATCATCAACCATATCTGTATTGTAGGGAGATCCTGAGTGCAGTGTTGTCATGATTTTGAAATCGTCCACTCCTTCAGTCAGATTTGTGAGCCATTCCACAGGATCGGGTAAAATATGCGAACTATTAACTTCTATCATCCTTTGGGCATCAAAAGCTTCTCCATATTCAACAAGAAACTCCATAGCTTTTTGAACACCAGGCCCTTCTTCACCGCCAAGCATTCTCTTTTCCTCTTCTGTTAAGATCATCACAATTCCCTTCATGTTTTTAATTTGTAACAAAGTCAGTTTAAAATTTTCTGAACACAAAATGAACAAATGAAACTATTTAAAAATTGTAAAAAAAATTTGTATTTGTGGGTCAAACCATTTTTTTGAATAATTCCGATTAATAATAAAAAACGGTCATTTGATTATACGCACTGCAATTTTGTTGGGTTATACTATCAGGAAAAATATTTTTTTGTAAATAAACAAAGAAATATTTTAAATAGAAGTGAGGGATTATTTAAACTAAAAAAATATAATCAATATAGAATAATTTCAAATACCAACAAATACAATTGTGTCACTATTATTTGACAATAGAACACTTCATTTCATTTTTTTCTAATATTAAATTTTTATTATCCCCATAATTTCAATAATTGAATGAATAAAAATTATTTACTGAAGGTTTATAAAAGGCTTTATGTTTATCTTTAATATTTCATTGTGACTTTCACATTTCTATTGTATTGAAATGTAATGAATAAATTAACTTATCGTTTGCATATGCGTTATGTGGCTATATTTTAGTGAATTCCTATACTTTCGTTTGAAAAGTTACGTGAAATCACATTTGAATTAAAACAAAAGGCAGATAATAAGAGAAAAAATGAGTTCTTTGTCCATACAGGTTGTACCATTAAAAATTCCTTTTAATATATCTTTTGATCAAGCTTCAAGTTCCAGAAGTGAAACTGCAACTGTTCTTGTACAAGCTGTCAGGGCTAATCTATATGGTTTGGGTGAAGGTTGTCCAAGGCCATATGTAACAAATGAGAGTGAAAATTCCGCTATTTGCTGGATAAAAAGTATTAAATCAATAGTTGAAGTAGAATGTACTACTTTGGATGATCTACTATTGTTTTTAAAAAATCATAAAGGGATTATTGATAAAAACCCATCAGCATGGTGTGCAATTGAAACAGCTCTTTTAGATCTGTTTGCCAAAGAAGAAAATAAAACTCTTGAGGAGCTAATAGGAACAAGTGGTATTCAGGGAGAATATCAATATACTGCCGTAATTGGTGATGGAAACCAGGGAACGCTGAACTGTTATTTTGATCTCTATTCACAATTTGGATTCTGGGATTTCAAAATTAAAATATGTGGTGATTTGAATATGGATAGAAGAAAGATAGATCTGTTCAGAGAAAAAGTTTTATGCATATTCCCAAAAAAGGCAAGATTAAGAATAGATGCAAATAATCTGTGGGGGAGTGATAACGATAAAGCTTTATCGTATTTAAAGGCGCTGGATTATCCTTTTATAGGCATAGAAGAACCGTTATCACCAAGGGAACCAGAAAAACTTTCACTCTTATGTGAAAAATTGAAGAAACCAATTATACTTGATGAAAGTTTATGTAATTTGGATGATGTAAACTTATTTTCATCTGTAGAAGGTGAGTTTATAGCTAATATCAAAGTCTCAAAATCAGGTGGTTTACTAAGGGGATTAGAAATTGTTGAGAAAGCTAAAGCACTTAACTGGAAGATAATCATAGGAGCTCAGGTTGGTGAAACATCTATTTTGACCAGATTAGCGCTTTCATTGGCAAAAGCCTCTGGTGAAAATCTTTTAGCACAGGAGGGGGGATTTGGTACAATACTACTGTCTACTGAGATTGTTGAACCTGTATTAATGTTTGGTAAAGATGGCGTTCTAAACTATCAACAACAAAATAATTCGAATTTGTTGCCTGGTTTGGGAATCACTAAGGGAGATAGTTTGAAATTCGGTTCAGATCTTGAGTCAATATGTTCCCCTTCATTTTGACACTTTAAATATTATATACAGTATGTTGTAAAATGAATTGTTTTCAACTATTAAAATGGTTGTAAAAGGACCTAATACCTAAAATTGCAGGTTGAGGAAGCAGCTCTTGAAAACCCATTCAAATCGTGATCTGTTTTTCAGTAAACTCATTGGTACAAGGTTTTATTCAATTTAAAAGAGAAAAAACTGATCTTTCAAGAGAGTCATAATCTTCTAAAGTCATATTTAGTTCTGATAAAACTGATTCAAGCATATGTTCATTTTCATTAGCCTGATAAAGCGAGAGTTCACTATCTTTAGGAAAAGTCTTGTTATATATGATTTCAGATAGAATAAGAATGGATACATGTTTTTTTATTATGGGATCTTTAATCAGATTTATATCCTTAACATGGTGTGCTAATATGCAATTAACTATCTCTTTATTTAACAACCAGGATTTTGCAAGGAGAGATCCAACATGGGCATGGTGTGTTTTATATAATTCCAATTCTATATCTTTTAAACTTCTGTTTTCTTCAAGTTCAGCTTTTGTTTGCTTAAAATAATCTGAATATTTTCTTGCAAGTATCATAATTCCGCAATCATGAAATAATCCGTAAACATATGCTATTTTTCTGTTTATTGTACTACCTATTTCGTATGGTAAATAATCGGTAATATAGTTTGCTATCTGTGCAATTAATATAGAGTGATCAAAATAAGATTCGAGTTCATTGGTTGGTATTGCTTTGTCACGAAGTGAATCCTTCATGGCGGAAGCAAGAATGACATTTTTGAAATTATCCATTCCAAGAAAATTAAAAGCCTCATCAATTGTATCAGCTTTTACCCGTAAACCAAAAAAAGGGGAATTTGCAAATTTAATAATTTTAGCTGCAATAGATACATCTTTACTTGCAATATTTATAATTGTATCTCTACTTGGATCTTTCTTTGACATCTCTTTATTTAGCTCAAGCAGAATTTCCGGGTGTGTGGGAAGTTTAATTGATTTTACTATTTTTATAGCTTCATTATATTCATCTTTTATCATATTTCTTCCTTTTTTTTGCACTGGACTTTATCTAAGGAATTTAGAAGAATTTATTTTTACACCATAACACATTAATGTAGTTGAATTCAAAAAAAATATTAAAGCTTCCCAATAATTACATAACAGAGGCTATTAATCAACCTGCAAAGCTACCACTCTATCCCGACCTTCCTCTTTAGCCTTATACAGCATTTTATCAGCCTTATGGATAATTTTTTCAATATCCCGCCCATGTTCCGGACAAGATGCAACTCCAATTGAGATAGTTACTTTAAGATCTCTTCCCTGATGAACTATTTTCAGATCATTTCTGATTTTGGCACATAGCTCTTCTGCTTTTTTGCATGTCGCTTCATAAGGACTCTGAATAAGTATTACAGTAAATTCCTCTCCACCATAACGACATAAAATATCTTCTATTCTCACATTCTTTTTTAAGAGTGTGCCAAGCTCTCTTAAAACTATATCTCCGCATTCATGGCCGAAAGTATCATTAAATTTTTTAAAATGATCCACATCAAGCATCAGAACTCCCACCGGGAATTTATGTCTGTCGATCCTTCCAGATTCCTCTTTAATTCTATTATCCAAAAAACGTCTGTTATACAGGCCTGTCAGAGGATCAACAATAGTTTGTAGCCTCAGTGTGTCCCTAAGTGTGATGTTTGTAAGCGCAAGTGAGAGGTGCTCAACAATAATCACCAGAATCTCATGAATTTGATTTTCTGCACTATTCTCGTTCGAGGTACAATCCTCACCATTGTATTGTTGCACAAAAAGACCTATTGCTTTACCCTGTGCAATCATTGGCATACATAAAGTGCATCCTGAATGTCTATCTTCGTTGTGCTTACAACTGATCTCTTTATCAGCATTGTTGGATGAAAAAGGTTTGCCCCTTCTCAGTGCCCAGCATTCATCAATTTCTAACCTCTTACAATTTGGTTGTTCATGACCCCACTCAACAACAGATTCAAAAAAATCATTTTTCCTTTTTAATAATAAAAACTGTCCTGATTCATCAGGAAAAAAACGTATCATATATTGGCCAATTACATTGTAAGCTTCCTCTTTTGTGTTACAGGCCTGAATCATCTCGCTCATCTCTCTTAATAAAGCACTTTCTCTGTTCCGATTTTTAAGTTCAGCAACCTGTGAAGAAAGTTTCTGAGCCTGCTCTTTTATTTGTTGTCTGGATTCTTTTAAAGATGTTTCAGATTTTTTTCGTTCAGTTATATCTGAAAAAAAGCCTTCAAGATATTCTATTTGCCCGTCCTTATCTTTATATGCTTTAACATTGAGACTGCACCAGAATTTTGTTTTGTCTTTTTTGTAAAACTGAGCTTCAAATCCTGTAAATATATCATTTTTTTTCAATATATCATTAACAGCATGACGATCCTTTTTATCAGTAAAAAGTTGCTCTGGTATATTAGTTACATTCGTAATCAGATCTTCAGTCGAGTTATATCCCAGTATTTTAGCTATTACAGGATTTGCTGAAATGAAATTTCCCTTTGGGGACATCTGAAATATCCCTTCAACCGCATTTTCGAATATACTGCGATATTTTTCTTCAGAATTTTCAAGTTGTAAACGTGTGGTTTGTAATTTTTCCATAAATGCATTGAAATAATTTATAACTTTTTTAAATTCACCAGATCCTGAATAGTCCATCCGGGTTGTATAATCACCAGCACCTGCTTCAAGCGCTTTTATTAATTTATTTACCGGTTTTGATATGGCAGAACTTAAACCCCAGGTTATTAGAAAAACAAACCCCAACATTACTAAAGCAGTTATGAAAATTGTTATACGTATAATATCCAAAGGGCTATACATCTCATCCAGATAGCTGGAAGAAGCAACAATCCAGTCAAGGTCCGGAATATAATTGAATATAACCAGTTTTTGTCTAATTATTTCTTCATCAGGGTTTTTCCATGGATAAGTAATTTTACCGTTTTTCTTATCACAAATCTCTTTTATAAACTTTCTACCATTTTCATCCGTTGTGTTGTAAATATTTTCCCCTTGTAGTTTTGGATGGATTATGAGTGTACCCTTACTGTTAATAACATATGTATAACCAGTTTCTCCAAAAGTGAGTGATCTTATGTATGGACTAAAATCATCTATGTTTACTAGTTCTTTAAATTCTTCTCTATAAGATGATGCTGATATTATCCAGTCCCATTTCTCAAAATATGTCATATAAAGAGCCTTGGATCTCTGTTTAAGCTCATCAGGATTTGCCCAATCGTACTCCAGATAACCCTCTTTTTTTTCTATCTGTTTAATGATAAATGGATATCCAACCAGATTTTGTCCAATAAGTTTTTTACTGGGATGAACCTTTACTGTACCCTTGCTGTTGAGACAATAAATATAACCATTTTTTCCAATTACCTGACTTAGAAGAACCTTTATCGCCCTGTTTTTTGCTTCTTTCTCGGTAAATTTTCCCTTTTCAAACTCCTTATAAAAATAAGAAACAATATCACGATTTTTTTCAGCTACAGCACGCAGGTTATTTTTAATGGAAATATCAGTGGCAGATTCAACCATGTTTAATATTTGTCGGGTAGTATTTCCCAATTCACTTTCAATACTGTTTTCAACGGTTTCACGAACTACGGAATAGATAATGACGCTTCCAAAAGCAAGGGCTAACAATACAGTGAATGTAAACGTCAGAAAAAATTTATGCCTGATAGGTAGTTTTTGAATTGAATTCTTAAAAGCAGTTACCAATACTGCCCCCTGTGAATATTGAATTTAGATCCCATCAATGAATTAATTGTCTTTAAAGCCACAACAGAATTGACTATTTTGCAATAGTTACAAAACAATTTATAACGAATGCTTTAGGATTGCAAGTTATTTGAATTTCAAAGAATTTAAATTCATCAAGGGAACCTCTAATAATTAAAATTTTGGATGAAATGCCTTGTATTTTATCCAAAATTCTAATTATTAGAGGTTCCTTTAGTTAATTAGCCTTTATTTTATGAATATTCAGTTTATTCATCCACAATTCAGATATAAATTACCGCAATAAAATCTATGCAGGTGCAATCATTTTATGGCCTGTTATTTTACAATAAAAATGAAATTGTTAATTAATAATATCAGTCAGATACATTATTTAACATTATTAATCATATATTTAATTTGAGATCTGTCTTATCCCGGCACCCCTTAAAACAACTGAACTATAATAAATTTAATTAGTAACAATTATAAAGCCTTATCTTCAGCAAGGATACTCGTGCATTGCTTTTTTGCAACCAATGGCATGGTTATGGCTATTATATGTCAAATATAAACAAAAATTGATTTAGAAAGCAGACTGGAAATGATTAGAAACGTTTTAAGCCCTTTATTTAGCGGAGTTGGAGGTTCATTAGTCCTTGGAATCTTCTGCTCAACATTTATGATTACAGATAAGATAATTGCAATAATGCCTCTATTCATTGCTTTTAACAGTGCAATAACGGGATACAGGATTGTTGAAAATTTAAATAGCCAGGTTGGAAAACTTCATTTACTGACCTTCATCTTTGGGGTTGCGGGAGGGGCTCTTACCTTTGCCGCAGTGAATTTCATGATATTTTTTGTCGATAATACAATTATTCTCAATATTTACGATTTATCTAAATATATTGTTGTTTCAGGAATTTCAACCTATCTGGGGGCTAAACTGGCTGTCAGATATTTTAATGATAATTAAATAACAAAAGGAGAAAAAAATGAGAGAGGTTTTTAAGCGTTTGATTTTTTTAGCGCTTTTTATGTTGATAGCTACAACAGTGTATGCTGGTAACATTATTTCAGCGTCCTACAAAGCAGGGGATCTGGTTGAGATCAAAGGTAAGATCGTACCAGGTAAGGATCTGTACATAACTGTAGCCCAACAGAAAATGTTTGCTCCAAAAGATACAGATGGTGTTCATGAGGTAATTAAGTTCAAAAAAGCAGCTAAGAAAAACGGCTTTTCCAAAGATACAAAAATTCCTCCACTATACTATGTTATAACCAATACTCCTGAAAAATTTGGTAAAACAGATACGAAAAAATTTGGTGGTCCTTCAGTCCTTATGTCTAAGGGAAACGGAATTTTCACAACCAGCATGTTTTATCTGAAAAAAAAGTTTTCAGAGATAGATCCAGTCTCACGTGGAATGCTTGGTCCTATTAAAACAGAAGACCAGTGGAATTTTTTCAGATGGGCTAATGAAAGTTCATACGGGATTAATACCATTGTGAAAGAGGGTAACAGAAAAGGTAAAATTGTTATCTTTTCAAGAAGTGTAATAACTGACCAAAGCAGTGATAAATACTGGGATAAAGGAACATCCATAAAATTAGATAAAACAACCGGGGAATTTACAGCATCTTTTAAATCTTTCCGTCACACTCCCCCAGGTACAAAGTTTGATGTTTATCTGAATGGTTCAAAAGTTGGGAATTACAAAATAGAAAAAAATGGGTTCTGGCTTGATAAGGGTTACAGATATATGAATCCTCTATGGATCATTATTGGAGCAATCCTTGTGGGAACATATTTTTCTATGATTGGTGCTGCCGGTGGTCTTCTTATGGCTGCTTTCCAGGTACTTGTGGTCAATACAATGGGACCAGTTGGTATTAACGCAGCAAACGTGCTGAAACCATCCAATATGGCTCTTACACTGTTCTCTCCATTAGGATCGTTTTACAGATATGCAATAGTTGAAAAAAGGGTTGCATGGCCTGTTGGTATATCATTTGGTGTGGGTATTTTTATAGGTTCCATCTGGCTTGGAAAATATGTATCAGCTGTTCTTCCCATGAAGGAGTATAAAGAGTGGTTAGCTGTTCTTGTCGTTCTTATGGGTATCAAGACACTCATGGAGATGCGACCATCTGCCATGAAAAAAAGAAAAAACATTCAGGCGATGACCAAAAAGTTCAATGATGAGATTGCAAGGGCTAAATCTGAAGGTAGATCAGCAGAAATGGGTAGTATTGAACCTGTAAAAACAGGCCTTATGGACTACAGATTTAAGTTCTGGGGTGAAGAATTTAAAATAAATCCATTACTTTTTGCGATTTTGGGTCTTGTTATTGGTATGGTATCCAGATCTTTTGGTATAGGTGGAGGATTTCTTCTGGTTCCGGCTATGACGACACTTGGAGCCCTTCCCATGTATGTAGCAGTCCCTATATCTTTGATCGGAACATGTTTCTCAAGTATTGGTGCTTTCATTGGATATCTTATGACAGGATATCTTCCGGATATGACCCTTGCAATCAGCATTATTATTGGTGGTTTTGTGGGTGGTATGCTTGGTAGCAGATGTCAGAAACTATTTTCAGAAATGACTCTGAAGATTATTCTTGCAGCAACCTTGTTCTTCCTGTTCTTCAGGTTTTTTAAGTTGGAGATTTGGATATAGTTAAATATTAACGATCAATCAACCTTGAAACATCGATTTTTATTTATTATATCGATTAGATTATAAAGTTTAATGAAGGGAAAAAAATGGACGACTTTTTAGATACAGCATGGGAATTAAGTTATCAATTTCTAACTTGTTCTGTGAATTTTATGGATAGAATCTTTTCACACCTGGAATTTCTGGGCCCGGTATTTGTAATATTCATTCTTGCTTTTTTAGTCGTCTGTTTATCTAAAATTCTTAAAAGAATATATGTGACAAAGAGATTAGTAACATTAAAAGAGGATTTTGAACATTGGAAGAGTCTCCGCATGGAAGCTTTGAAACACCCAGATGAGGATAAGGGCAAAGCACTTGCAAAAAATGTGGATCAGGCAAAATTAAACAAAGCCTACTATGATTATTTTTTTGAGGGAATGTTAAAGCATTTTGCTACGAACCTAATACCCATATTGCTTATGGTTTCTTATGTAACAACAATCTATACTCCGGAAACGCTGACAGAAAGATTTAATGAGAAGTGGGTGTTTTCATTCTCCCTTGGTTCAGCATTTCAGATTAATGTAAGTTCTCTTTTATGGTTTATTATTTCAATTATTTTGTCATATACAATATTTATAGTTTATAAAATGGTTTTTAAGATGAAATATGCTGATATTTAAGAAAAAATACAGAGTTGTTTTAGCAGTGATTTTAATCCTTTTGTGCCCTTTTGATCTGTTAGCTACACAGATGCACTCAAGTTCAGAAGGTATAATAACTCACCAGATAGGACATATCTTTTTCCTTTTTTCAATGCTAACTTTGATCTTCACAATCAAAGGAAAGAAGTTAAATACCCAAAGGGGTTGGCAATCTATCCAATATTCTGCCTTCTTTTTTATACTTTGGAACCTCAATGTTATAACAACTCATTTTCTTGATAATCAGATTTATGCGGTAAAATTAGAAACAATTTCCTTTGGAACACTCAAGGTTTTCACTAAAACGGGATCTCCTCTTCTCACCTGGTTATACTATCTTATGAAACTTGATCATCTTCTTAGCATTCCAGCCATGATATTCCTGTACAAAGGGCTATCAAATCTACTTAGTGAACAGAGGAAGATGGCTAAAGGGGTGGAGATATGACATTCTCCTCCATTCCAATACTTTCAGTTGATATTTTAGGCTCTGTTGCCATGGTGATTATTGCCATATTTGCACTTCATAAATCAAAGAGACTTCGGGATCTTGATCCTGATAATGCAGTATTTCTTTATCTTTTATGGATATGTACAGGTATCACAATTTTTTCTATATCCAGATCATTTGGCCATATTTTAAGACAGGTTCTCATTTTGACTGGGAATACAGATATCTGGAAGGAAATAAGTCCTTATTCAGGAAGTATAAATACAGTAACTTTTATGTTGGTGGGTCTGATTACGCTCTTTTTTAATCAGATCTGGAACATCAATGTTAAAATTCTTTCCAGCCGGGCAAAGACAGAGGAAGCTCATATTAAGCTTAGGGATATGAACCACACTCTTGAACAGAAGGTTGTGGAGAGAACAGAAAAACTTACAAGCAGCGAACACAAATGCCGAAGGATTTTTGAACAATCTTTGGACACTATAATTGTAACAGACAGCGATTATAAAGTTCTGGAGATAAACCCTGCCGGTATTGAGTTAACTGGATATTCCCGTGATGAAATAATCATGAAAAATATGATCATTGGAAGTTTTTTTGGTGATGATTCAGAGTGGAATAGAATTAACGATAAAATAGAATCAAAAGAGTATCTTTTAAATGAGGAGACCTGTTTTTTAAGGCCGGATAACGAAACATTAATGGTTATGATTACAGGAGGAGTGGATTATGGAGCTTTTGGATTTGCCAGGACATACCATTTCATTATTAAAAATGTGAATGAGAAGAAACAGATGGAACGACAAATAGCTCAAGCGGACAAACTTGCAGCATTGGGCGAATTATCTGCATGTGTGGCACATGAAATTAATAATCCACTGGGAATTATTCTTGGATATACCCAGCTTCTGTTAAAAAATAAACTCACATACCATGCTGACCTAAAGATAATAGAAAAGCATGTTCAGAATTGCAGGAGGGTTGTTTCAGACCTTCTTGTTTTTTCCAGAAAGGGTTCCACTAAAATGAGCCTTGTAGATGTTAATAAAGTAGTAAATGGAGTTTTTAAATTTCTTAACAAACACCCTGATTTCAAAAATATTGAAATCAATTTCAATCCTTCAAACGAGAGTGTAGAAACACAAGGAAATATGCAGGAGTTAGTACAGGTTGTTTTAAACCTTGTAATCAATGCCTGCCATGCAGTAGATAAAAATGGAATAATTGATATTGAAACATCAAGAGCAGAAGATGAGAGAATACTAATAACAGTAAGTGACAATGGGAAAGGGATAGAAAAAAAGAATTTATCCAGAATCTTCGATCCTTTTTTTACTACAAAACCTGTTGGAGAAGGAACAGGACTTGGGCTCTCAGTTGGCTATGGCATAATAAAAAGACATCAGGGTGATATTCGTATTAAAAGCAGAGAAGGAATAGGAACAACTTTTACTGTTAATCTTCCTGCTATGGAAAATGGTTATTTAGGTTAATTTGAGGTACAAAATGAAAACAAAAATTCTTGTGGTTGATGATGAGAAAGATATGACCAGGCTTTTACAAAGAACTCTTGAGCCTGAAATCGATTGCAGGGTTTCCATGGCGTTTTCTGGAAAGATGGCACAATCTATACTTGAACAGGAGCAATTTGATCTTATTATCTGCGATATCAAAATGCCGGGCATGGATGGATTTGAATTGTTAGAGTATATAAACAAAAACTTCCCGGAGTTAACTGTTATTATGCTCACAGCGTATGGAAATATTGAATCTGCTGTTAAGGCAATAAAAAAAGGAGCCTACGATTTTGTACCGAAACCCTTTGAACTGGATGAAATAGTCTTTAAAATCCGGAAAGCACTTGAAAGAAGTCTTCTCATTAAAGAGAACAAGCGCCTTATCAAAGAGAATCGAACAGGTCAAAAACTGATCGGTAAAAGTGAACCAATGTTAAAGGTTTTTGATCAGATTAATCTGGTAGCCTCAAGTGATGTAACAGTTCTTATTACAGGTGAATCAGGAACTGGTAAGGATATAGTAGCAAGATCAATCCATGCTTTAAGCCCAAGGAAAGGTAACTCTTTCATTCCTGTTAATTGCCCGACAATACCGGAAAATATTCTTGAAAGTGAGCTGTTTGGATATAAAAAAGGAGCATTTACAAATGCATCTGCTGATAAGGAAGGAATTTTCCAGGAAGCAGATAAAGGCACAATTTTTCTTGATGAAATAGGAGATATTGGTCCCTCAATCCAGACAAAACTTTTAAGAGTTCTCCAGGAGAAAGAGATAAAGCCCCTTGGAGATACTAAAATATTAAAAGTTGATGTTAGAATTATTGCTTCAACAAATAGAGATCTTGAACAAAAAATTGCTGATAATGAGTTCAGGGAAGATTTTTTTTACAGGCTCAATGTTTTACCAATTGAGCTCCCACCTCTAAGGGATAGAGTCACAGACATTCCGTTTCTTGCAGAACATCTTATTCACAAACATTGCGACAAGCTTAAGAAAGAGCATAAAGTGATTTCTGAAGATGTTATGGATCTGCTTATGAAACACTCCTGGCCAGGTAACATAAGAGAGCTTGAAAACATTCTTGTACAGGGAATTCTTTACTCAAAAAGTAATGTTATTGAGCTTGTGGACATCCCCTTGAATGGAAACAGCAAAAAGAGAGTAGGAAGTAAAAAGCTCAATGGTGAAATAGGAAAATTACCTTATAAAGAAGCAAAAGAGATAATACTACATGAATTTAATCATGATTATATAGGTGCTAAACTTTCCATCAATGATGGTAATATCACCCATGCAGCGAAGCAATCCAGTATGGATAGGCAGGCGCTGCAACAGATAATGAAACGGTTTGGTATTAATCCTGATAATTTCAGGTAACTTTTTTAATAATTATGATTTTTGATAAGAGTTTTGATTTTGAAATTCTAAAATTAAAGGAGAATTAATGAATTACACAGATATGCATAGACAATTTATTTGGAACGTCAGACTTGATTTTGACCCCGTAGGAATCAGATATATTTATGATGAGAAAGAGATAGAACAACTCCCTCTCACTCACAGGTCGAAAAATAAAATTACCTATTGCCAGTATCTTGCAGCAGCTCGTCAGCAGCGTAGTGCAGTTTATATGGAACCCAAAAAACTTTTATGCCAGAATGCATATCCTGTTTTTGGATTCAGGGAGCTTGATAAGGTAGAAGACACAAAGCGTCACATGAAATACCTTCAGGATGAAAAACTATCATGGGCAGCTCCTCAGGAAAAAGCAAAACTTGAAAAAGGATGCATCGGTATCTATATGGCACCCCTTGATTTGTTTGATAAAATGGATCTTGAACCAAGTGTGGTATATTTCGTACTTACTCCATATCAGGCATATCACCTGCTTAACGATTATATGGGAGCTATGAAAAAACCAAATCTTAACTTTTTTCATACACCAAACTCAGCAGTTTGCTCAGGAAGTGTCTATTCCTATGTGAATGAAACAGCAAATATGACTACCATGTGCGCAGGTTCAAAAACTTCAGGAAAAACTGAAATGAACTATGTAAATCTTTTTATCCCAGGCGTTCATATAGATGCCATGGCTGAACAACAGAAGATGAGAACTGAGAAAGGTGACGGAGCATCCCTTGTTGGTAAAGGTTCAAAATCATGGCCAGGGCTTGATGTCTGCAAAGCCTGTCCACTTATTAAGTTTGAAGAGATCGAACCTGCTAAAGAGGTAGCAGAGAATAAAGAAGCTATTGAAGCAGTTTAAACAAGATCGTAAATATAAAGTAATGGAAGAGTGATATCTGTTTTAATAAAATCACTCTTCCAATCCAAACTCCTCATTTATCAGATGCTATCAAAAATGATCATTTTTATAAAAGATGAATTACAACAAGCATCTTTTAAATTGTCCCTAAATCGGCAGAAGCCTCTGCCAGTAAACTTTTTGTGAAATGTTCAACCAAAAATTTATGGTTTAAAAACATTAATAGGAAACAAACGAAACGTCATTCACGAGAAGGTTTGGGTGCTTTTTTCCAAACCCGATTCGGGAATTTCCTAAAAAGCGATACCTTCTGAGAACACAGTTATTATAAATTCATTATTTAATAATATTCAGAAAACCCGCAGCTTTATATTTCTTAAAATAGTCATAAGCTTTCTCTCCCTGCTCTGAACCTGCTTTCAGTGAGGCTATCTTTGCAATCTTAAGACTGATATAATAAACTAGGGTTGGATTATCTTTCCTTCCAATTGCCGGTTCTTTTATAACAATAAAATTATGAAATCCCTTATATTCATCAATCAGACACTCAATCCATTCATTAAAAGGATTTTTACACTGCAAATAGTTGTATAGTTCCAATGCATTTATTCTTAAAGTTTCACTGCTTATGCTTATCGATAAAACAGGAATAACAGATTTCAGTTCCATTTTAAATTTTCCTCGTTTTTAAATTTATTTTAATAAATTTCCTGATTTTTAATTCGGTTTTGTAGGGGCGTTGCTTGCGCCCATTGTCAAATAATTAATACGATAAAAGAGGTTGCAGGGCAGGTAATGCAACCTCTTTTTTTTACTGCAATTAACAAGAAATATAATATACCGCCTCAATCACGCAGAATCAGTGTTATACCTGAAAAAAATCTTCAACTAATAATTTCCCTACTAAAAAAATTAAATCTTTAGGTTTTTACCGATTCCAAGTTACACATGGTAACCTCTAAGATTATTAAACTAATTAGAAATATGCTTGAGAAAAAGAACTATAAAACAAAAAAGGTTTAGCTTTGTTTTTAGTTTCTTTTTTCGAAGAAAACGCTAATCAGTAATTCTTAGAGGTTAGCAACCATCTAAAAACAGATAGATTAAACAAATCTAAAAAGCCTGAGACCTGCACAATAAAAACTCATGCAGCAGTTTAGGCTCAGTCCTATCCATTTAGTTAGGTTTTGGTGTAAAATCTGCCCAGTGTGAAAGAGGCGTTGACGGAACTTCTGTCTTTCGATAAAAGAGATATTAGACATGGCTCTTTTTCCTTAAAGTGTGAAGAGTTAATGTTAGAGTCGGATTGGAGTACCAGCTCCTTTCCGGCTCGCTCTGGGTAAAAAAACATCTTGTCTTTGTGCTTCTAAAAAATCCTATCGTTTTCATAACGATGGTTCAAGAAAATAATTAATTATTTTTAACATAAATTTAAATCTATTCTCTTTTTTTTAAATCAAATCAATATTTTTACAAGTAAAATTAAATTGAAATAGATTCAATTCGATGAACGCATGAATAACAAGAATCAACCAAGATACAGATGTTTTTTGACCTCTAATTTATAATTATACATTAATTAATATTTTACATTTTTAATGTGTTGAATATTTATTGGTAATTACATTATCTATTATATTTACAATTAGATAAAAAATATTTAAATTTTATTTCGGTTTTTTAGAGGATGGTTTTTATAGCCCTGCTTACAGGGACATTGTTAAAATATCTAAGGGATATAAAAAAACCAGACAACTCATTTATTTGTTCTTGTATTTATTAAATTTTTACAATAATTAATTATTAATTTTAGTAATAATGTTTTCCTTCTTTATAAGGTTTAATATAATAATTAAGTGGAAAATAATGATTATAAATTTCTAAAAAATCAATAAGTGAAAATATTTCCATTATATAAGGAGAATCTCTAATAATTAGAATTTTTGATGAAAAACAAGGCATAACAAAAAACAACGGGTTGACTTTACTACAGTTTTATTTTTGTTATAACGCTGTGTTTCGCAAAAAGATCAGTTATTAGAGATTCCCTAAGGTTAATTTATGGAAAACTTTCCACTTATTATAATTGTTATGCGTTCGCTACAGCGGGTTCGCGACCTGCCAAGGGCGTTAAAATAGAGATGGTAATGGTCTGGATCATTGGCCGCTTCCGCTCACGCATAACGTCGCGGATCACAGCCTTCCGCACTATAAATAAGGGAAACCAT
>JAAELO010000408.1 GCA_024226555.1 Desulfobacterales bacterium
AAAATTCCCAGACAGCTTGGACGCATAATAATTGGGATAACTCTGGCCAACTCTTGGTTCTTCCAAATGCCATGCAAAACGGGGTAAACATCTTTCCATGTCTCCAGACTTTAAAACCATCTCATAATGTTCAGTTTTATATTTATAAGACATATATTCTGATTTTTTTCTCTCATCAAATCCATTTAGGAAGGAGTTAGGAGACTATTATTCCTTCGATTCGAGCCATGGATCCCATCGGAAATTAATAATAATAAAAGTTATGATGAAATTACGAACTTGGAAAAGGTTGTAAAAACAATGTTCAACATTGTAAAAAACAATGTTAACATTGCTTATTTCAATCTTTGTCGGAACAGGGAAAGTTTGTACTTTGAGTACGAATCCCTCTTCCAAAACTCCCCTTTAGAACTCCTTTGCGCCATTCGAACTCTTAGTATGCTCCACCAATGCCTCGCTACCCTGAGAAATCTCTCTCGGCAAAATACCACCCATGCCCCTTCCCAACTGACCCACCCTTTTCTCCCCGTCCCCGTGCATAACCTAAAAAGGGCAAGGGTTATCTCTTTATTTAATCGTATTATGGGCCGTAGGGACCTTTCTTTGAGTCTATACCCTAAGAAACTATGTCCACTTTGCTATTTATTATGGAATGATCTTTCTAATTCCTACGAAGCGAACAAAGATTTTCAAATACATTTTATCCAAAATATGATTTGTGTAATTACAATATAGAGGGCGAAGAAAACAACACGTTATTTGTTAAGGGCGATATTGATAGTTTAGATGAAAAGAATTTTATAGATATTTACAAGCCCAATACTGAACAAGTTACAGATGAAAACTTGGCAAACTAATGCCTGAAAAAACTCAATTATATATCAGAACGATATGAAAATTAGAATCGCCGGATAAGTTCTATGAAGCAAAAATAACGATTTTAAATATTACTATTTTCTTTTC
>JAAELO010000409.1 GCA_024226555.1 Desulfobacterales bacterium
AGAAGTTTTGGAATCGGGCGCTCGATGGGACCTCGTCGTTCCACTAGTCGTCGCCGGCTACAACGCCACGAAACATGCCGCCCTTAAAGTATCCCCTTTCGAAGCCATGTTCGGAGATATTTTTCGTTTCCCCGAAGACGCCAAACTCCAACTCGAACTCAACCGCCCGCTCCAGAAAAAACCAAAGGAAGACATGAAAGCCTGGCTTCTCCGTCTTAAAGAGTATCTCGACATGAAACATGGTCAAATTGAAGTACACCGTGCCCGCTATAACGCTCGACGTATGCTCATTGCGAACCGAGGCCGACATGCACCCACATGGAAAGTGGACGATGTCGTACTCCGTAAAGTCGAAGGCAAAGTAGGCAATCCCAGTAAATTCGGTCCGAAGTGGTATGGACCATACCGCATTACGCGTATCCGTGGGAATAACGTCTCTCTACAACGTCTTGACGACGCCTCTCGAGACAACGCCAACATGACGAAGATTAAAAAATGGTTTCCCCCAGCCATGCGCAATGCTCTGTTCGAAGACTACCGCGTCGTCGAACCCGGTCTAACCGATGTTGAGAAACAGATCGACGAACTCAAATCCTCCGACCCCAACGATGAAATGTCCGACCGCGCTCGACGTGTGTTCCGACGGAACATCGAAAAGGACCTACGCCGAGAAGCCGTCGCA
>JAAELO010000410.1 GCA_024226555.1 Desulfobacterales bacterium
AGAAACTGAAGATTATTTTGTTGTTTCTTATTTTGATGAAATCTTAGATACTAATGTAACAAAAAAATTTATTAAAGAGGGTAGTTGCTATTACTCGGTAATATCGGAAAAAGTCCCTGTAAAAGAATATTTGTACCCTTCCGGTAAGCCTGCATGAAAATTAAAATTATATCTGTTACCATCGATTTTCAGAAACTAAAAAGGAGGGGAATCGATGGAAGAGAGCAAGAGTGTAATAAGCGCAGACCTTGAAGCCGTTAGATATCAATTTGAGATATGGCGGGCAAATAAGAAAAGCCGCAGGGAAGCCATCCCTGAAGAATTATGGGAAGCTGCCAAAGAGCTTGCCAATAAGTATTCTATAAACGAGGTATCAAAATGTCTTCGCCTGAATTATACAGATTTGAAAAAAAGGATGTTGGGTGACGATTACCAAACTGTATCTAAAAAGCCTCCATCATTTATAGAACTTCCCTCTGAAAAGCTATTTACCCAGTCGGAATGCATAATTGAAATGGAAGATAAAAGCGGTAGCCGGATGAAAATGTGTTTTCGGGGTGAAACAAATTTTGATCTTCTTGAACTTGGCAAATCATTCTGGAATAAAAACCGATGATACAAATCACACCGCAAATGCGAATACTTGTTGCCGTTGAGCCTGTTGATTTCAGATGCGGAATAGACGGATTATCAAAAATATGTCGTACAGTTTTAAAATCTGATCCATTTTCCGGGTATGTTTTTGTATTTCGTAACAAACGTAAAACTTCC
>JAAELO010000411.1 GCA_024226555.1 Desulfobacterales bacterium
CAAAATTTTAATTATTAGAGGTTCCCTTAATAAACTTTAAGTTTTATAGTGATTTATAGAAACTTTCAAGTTTAAAATACAAATACTATATATTTTAAATGCTTAGCAATTCTACTTTTAGGTCCTAATTTTAAAGAATTCATTTTTATTAATATATATTTTATGAATTAATCAATTAATGATGTTAAAAATTACTTAAACAAAAAAATAATGTTATTAAAATTTTTCACAGTGCGTATGTAATTTGTTTTTCTAATGTAGGGAATCTCTAATAACTGATCTTTTTGCGAAACACAGATATAACAAAAATAAAACTATAGTAAAATCAACCCGTTGTTTTTTGTTATGCCTTGTTTTTCATCAGAAATTCTAATTATTAGAGATTCCCTGTATTTATTCTATGAATAATTTTCATATAGTTATTAGAGGTTCCCTTTATACAAAAAGTGTTATAAATTGTTTCAATTTCATTTAGGGAGATAATATAGTTGTTTATTAAAGTTTGTGGTTTAAAAACATTTGAACAGATTGATAAAGCAATAGAGCTTGGTTATGACGCTATAGGTGTTGTAGTATATAAAAAGAGCATACGATATTGTACTTCTGAAAAAGCAATAGAGCTTGCAAACTATGCAAAAGGAAAAATTAAAACTTTTGTAGTAAGTCTTACATTTGATGAAGTTAAAGATGTGGCAGATTATTTTGACTATATCCAGATATATGAAAAAATTGATATTGATAACTTTGCTTATTCCTCAAAAGACCATCCTGGCAAGACTAAATGTAAATATTTTGTTTATGATGCGAGCATAGGTAGTGGAGAATTTAAAAAGTTTCCATCATGGATAAAAAATATTGATCAAAAACTTATTTTAGCTGGTGGTTTAAATAATAATAATGTTTGCTCCACTATAAAAGAGATAAGACCATTTGGTGTTGATGTCTCAAGTGGAGTTGAAACAGATGGGGTAAAGGACTTTGATTTGATGAAAGACTTTATTGAATCAGTTAAGAGTTGTATATCGGAAACCTCTAATAATTAGGATTTTGATTAAAACTCTGATTATATAAAAGCTTGTCGGAGAAAAAACATTGTAATGCAGAGCGTTCATACAAGTTGATCAACGAAAATAACAGTAGTTCGGTCAAAGTAATGTTATAAATTTAATATTTAAATTAAAACTTTTTAAGCATCCAAACATCACAACCGTTATGAATTGTACCAATTAGAGGTTGTTCCAGATGATGAAAACCAAATTTTTCATAGAGTGCGATAGCAGACTTCATCCCTGACAATGTATCCAGATAACACTGTTTGTAACCTTCAGATATTGCAAAAGCTAAGCATTTTTCAGTTAACTTTTTACCAATCCCTAATCCACGTCCTTCTTTGAGAAGGAATAGTTTTTTTAGTTCACAAATGCTGTTGCTATTGTTAAATTCGGCGATTCCACTACCACCAAGAATATGTCCATCCTTAACAGCAACAAGATAGATACTTTTTTTGTTGCCATAATACTCACTCATACATAAAACTTCAGGATCTGAGGGTCCAAATCCTTCACCGACAGCTCCATGTTCCGCGCCAACTTTTTTTATTATTTGACAGACAGCTTCATCTTGTT
The DNA here is from genome assembly GCA_024226555.1 of Desulfobacterales bacterium. Classification (GTDB taxonomy): domain Bacteria; phylum Desulfobacterota; class Desulfobacteria; order Desulfobacterales; family JAAELO01; genus JAAELO01. Next base: position 1,626 of record JAAELO010000411.1, read on the forward strand.
CTTTACTAATCTCTTCAATCGTAAAATTACTTTTCATTGTAATCCTAATTTATATATATAGAACCTTTAATAAACACCATTTAACCGAACTACAGCGTTATTGTAAAAAAAGAAATGTAAACTTTATAAAGGGAATCTCTAATAACTCCTCTTTTGGCGTAACACTTTGTTATTTCCAAAAATAACTGTAATAAAATCGGCTCGTTACTTTTGGAAAATTGCCTTGCATTTCATCCAAAATATTAATTATTAGAGGTCCTAAAGTAAAACCTTTTTATATGTTTCCGATCATCAATCCCGAATCATTGGGAACTTTCATCCTTACTCTCTTAACATCTTTTACACCAGCTTTTTTTAACATTTGTGAAAGTTCATTTTCTGAATAAGACCTTCCGTTTTCTGTGCCTATAAGCATATTTAAGGAGAATAGGGTTGGAAATTCAGGACTTTCTTTTTCATTATTAAGTATAAACTCATGTATTATTATCTTTCCATTTGGTTCGAGGGATTTAACAGCCTTGTTTATAATGTTTTGACAATCATCCGGTCCTTCACCATGGAGAATATGTGAAAGCCATATAGCATCATATTTTCCTTTAATCTCATTTAATATAAAATCTCCAGATTGAAATTTAACTTTTTCTTCAAGGCCAAATTTATTTATAATTTTTTCGGCAAATGGTTTTGTAGTTGGGAGGTCAAAAATAGTTGCGGAAAGATTTGGGTTCACCATACAAAAGTGAATAGCATAGGTTCCAGGACCACCTCCAAGGTCTAGAAGACTTTTCTTTCCGGAAAGATCAACAAAAGGTACTATTAATGGCGCTGTACCCATGGCAATGTTGAACATCCCCATGAGAAAACTTTCTCTTACTGTTTCATCTGAAAAAGATGTTCTTTGGCGAACTGGTTTTCCCTCTTTTACAGCTTTGTCTAATTTTCCCCATCCTTCAACAAGGTGGTGGTGGTGCATAAGCATATCAATTATGTTTTTTTCTGAGTCCCTTGATAGAAAAGCCTTACTTTCAGGTGTGTTCAAATATAATTCATTCTCCTTTTCTAAGAGCTTTAAGCCTACAAGTGCATTAAGCAGTGTGTTAACACCCCTTTCATCAGTTGATGATTTTGAAGCGATATCTATGGATGTAAGTTTTTCATCACCAATTATTGTAAAAAGATCAAGCTTTACTCCAGCATGTATTGTACAACTTTTCCAATAAGCTCCTGATGTTTGTAACAATAAACCAGGATTCCATTTTTCGTTTTCCATGGTTCCTCCAATAGCAATAATCCTTTAATGTTTTTTCGATATATTTTGTAAATTTAGATCTGGTTCCCTTATGGGAATCTCTAATATAATTTGTAATAGATTTTTGATATTAAAATTTACGTTCTTGACCACCTCAATACACAGGTAAAGCTAACTTTATAATCATGATTTATCTTTTCTATAGAAATACTGTTGTAAAGTCAGCTCGTTATTTTTTGTCATGCCTTGTATTTCTTCAAAAAATCTAATTATTAGAGGTTCTATATTTTATTGTTAGATTATATTTTTATAGTAGTTTCAAAAGTAAAAAACTTCTTTGTTCTGTTTTATCAATGTGTTAAAATTTTAAATATCTCTCAACCTTATAAGTTAAGAAATAGATTAAAAAATGATCAAAATTCTTTGTTTAATAAGGGACAAATAATAAAGATACATGTTTTCTTCTGAATCTCTTTTAATTAGATTTAGTCACCTCTTTTTAATTTAACATTAGAGGACTACAATGGGGAAAAAAATATTAATACCAATAATTTTATTAATATCACTGTTGTGTACGCCTTCAATAATATGTAGCCAGTCATTTCCAGACAATTTAGCTGGTTATGCTGATGTAACAGTATCTGATGAGTATAATTATGATTATAGTGGTTATAACGCTATCGACAGGCAAAGGCAATCAGATTGGGCGGCAAGAGGGGCCAGAAATAAATGGATTCTTCTAAATTGGCCATATCCTATTAATATTTCGTTTATAAAACTTATAAATCGTCAAACTGGGGTATTTGATCCTATAAATAGTAGCGAATTGATTTTAAGTGATGGATCCATATTTTATGTTGGTACAATAAAAACCCACGGCAGAAAGCTAATCAACATTAATAGGGAAGGAATTTTTTGGGTTAAATATCTTATTCACAGTGGTGTTAACAATGTTGGATTAAGCGAAATCTTAGTAATTGGGGCTGATACTAAGTGATTCGCTTGAATATTTACGAAGGTTTTACAAGTTGTAGGTTTTTTGATTTGAATTTCGACTAATAGGTTAAACAGATAATTTGTCAATACACAATCAAAGGAATATTCGTAAAAAAAAGCATAAAAACTAGTTTAATAAATCTGATGCAAAATAATTATGTTAAAAGTATATTTATAATACCAGAGACCATGATATCTGAGAAGCTTCATTTAGAAATGTAGTTTCAGTATAGGAGAAATCTTTGATCTATTAGTATTATTTATTGATATTCGATTTGTTTCCTATCTTTAATTTTTTAAAAATAAGTATCTATAATTTAGGAATGTTTATTTATGCAATCATTTCAATACGATGTGGCGCGTTTCATATCATAAATATCACCTGATGTGTATTGTAGGATTAGTGGAATTTATGAAAAGGTGGGAATGACTGTTTTTTATGATAGTCACTATTTGAACAAATCTACATATTCCTACGGCATCTTTTTAAAAACTAAAATTTAATAATGAAAAGGTCAGGCTGTATTTGCATTAAATGAATAAAAGAGTTCCATATAGGAATTTCTAATAATTTGAATTTCGATCGAAATACAGATTATAAAAACTTTGCATGAGAAAAGAATACGTTTTACAGGTTATTTTTTTCGAAAAAACCAATGTAATGTGAAACTTTCACTGTACATAAAAGTAGATCAACTATAATCACAGTAGTTCAGTTAATAGACTGTTGGGAAACTCTAATAATTAGATTTTTTTGATGAAATACAAGGCATGATCAAAAATAACGAGCTGATTTTATGACAGTTTTTTTGGTAATAACGAAGTATTTCGCAAAAAGAGCAGTTATTAGAGATTCCCTGTTATTAGATTCCGTAAAAAAGAGAAGAACGCTGCATTTATATTAAAAGGCAAAGCATCAAAATATTTAACCTATAATTACTTCTCTTTCTATTGTTTTTAAGATTGAAAAAATGATGATTTGCCCTTATAATGTAATTAGATATCAATATGTTATCTATTTCTTGGTTTACGGTATACAATTTGCATTTCTATTATTCAGTACTCGATAATGACAGCTTATCAGGAAAGGAGCCGGGAGATGAAAAAAGTAAATAAAAAGAGAAGAAAGTCCTTGAAATTGAGCCATGGGAAGCCTTTTTCTCTTGTTAGAAGTCCGGGTGTTCTTGGACTTGAAATTTTCAATAACCTCACTCATTATAAAGATTTCTCAAAACCATTTTTTACTGCCTCAAGGTACTTTAACAGTGTTGAATATTGGAGAAGTATCAACTCAAACCCTTTCGAGAGATTCATCTCTCTATCACAGCTTTTTGGTATGAATACTGATCTTTTAAGGAGGGGTTTATTCAGTACATTCCAAAATGTAGGTGATTATTTCAGAAAAGATATGACAGATATGATTCATGGCTTAATAAACACTTTTCAATTTAACAACAGTAAAGATGTTGAAACATTCCAGGCTCTCATATATCGAAAATTTAAAACCTTTGAACTTTTAACACAGGCTCTACCACAGGCAGTTCTTGATTCTGAAAAGGAGTTTGGGTTTCATTTTGAGAGGTGTAACAATAAAAAAATAGCCGAAACAGTAAGGTTTAAACTATACAGAATCACACCCACAGATAAAGGTGTTAAAACTGATCCAACTAAAAAACCGGTTCTTATTATTCCCCCTTATGTTTTAGGTGCCAATATTTTGGCATTTTTGCCAAATCAAAACAAAAGTTATGTGCATAGTTTTGCAAATAAAGGGATTCCAACATACATAAGAATTCAAAAGGATATCATTGATAATGAGCCTGTACAGCTGATGACCCCTGAAGATGATACAAATGATACAGTTGTGTTCTGTGAGAAAATTAAAAAAATACATGGAAAACAGGTAACCTTAAATGGTTATTGTCAAGGTGGTTTCTTTGCTGTTTGCAATATTCTTTCTGGAAAACTTGATGGCCTTGTGGACACTTTAATAACAAATGTCGCTCCAATGGACGGTACAAAAAATAAAGGGTTGAAAGGATTTTTGAATAATCTTCCTACGGTTTATAATAATCTTTCCTACGGCACTAAAACTCTTCCAAATGGTAACAAAATTGCCGATGGGGAAATAATGTCCTGGATATATAAATTGAACAGTATAGAAAATGAAACTCCAATTGTTTCTCTTTTAAAAAAAGTTGCAATGTTTGATTTTAAAGGAAACAAAGATTGTTCAGTAAATCTTACGTATGCTGCACTGAACTATTGGTTAAGTCATGAAAAAACAGACCTCCCTCTTGAGATTACAAGATTTAGTTATGACTCTTTTAGTAAGTCAGTAGAACAAAATGGAGAGCTTCCTGTTCGATTGTTTGGTGAACATCTGAACTTTAAAAGAATTTCAGAAAAAAATATTAAGTGGATGATCTGTTATGGTGAAAACGATGATCTTGTGGAAAAAAGCAGTGCCTTAGCCCCACTTGATCACATACCTGTTGAAACAACATCTTTTCCAAAAGGGCATGTTGCCATAGCAACTTCCTGGTCTGATCCTGATTCCAAATATGCTCTGGATAAGCGGTTTGGAAAAAGAAAAGGTCGTGGCCCTGTTCTTTTCCATATGGAAAGAGATGAAGAGTTATATAAAAAGCAGTAGAAGCTGATAGAAAAATGTTCTCTTTATTTTTTCTCAGAATAAAGGGAACATTTTTTCTTGTTAGAAATACCTGGCTTTTAATCAAAAAAATCATTCCTTATATAAAAGCCTTAAACCTACAGGTGCTATACGCAGAATCAACGCCCTTTTTATCAAAAAACATTCAACTTTTCATTACCAATTATTAGAGATTCCTAAATTCCCCTAAATCATAATAAAAAATACTTATGGTAGACTTTTAATAAATATCTGAACTATATTTCTATCGCTATTAACAAATAAGTTCGTTTTTAAATCAAAGGTTAAAAAATGTTAAAATCAAAATTACTAATTCCTCAAATTCGAAAATATTTAAACAGACCCAGGTTATTTAAATTACTTGAATCAATAAAAGAAAAAAAACTAACTTTGATTTCAGCGGGTGCCGGTTATGGAAAAACAACTCTTATTGCAGAGAAGGTTAGAAAGTTACCTTTGAACACAATTTGGTATTCAATTTCAGAATCAGATAATGATTTTCAAACTTTTTTATCCTATCTCTATAAAGGGTATAGTAATCTATATGATTCTAAACGAGTTGATTTTGTGAGAAGACCAGAACCATTATCAAGAAAAATGAGACTGCAATTAATTACAGGATTTTTAAGTGGTGCTGAAGAGAGATCAGATGATTTGATAATTGTTTTGGATGACTTTCATTTTGTAAATAAAAATGATGAAATATGTGAGTTGGTCGAATTTTTACTTACGAATATGTCTTCATCAATTCACATGATTATTATTACCCGGGTTCAACCAAATATCAGAATTTCAAAAATCAGAGCAATGCAGGAAGTTCTTGATATAAAAGCAAAAGATATTCAATTTTCTATAGAAGAAACAGAAGAACTATATAGCAACCTTTTCAATCAAAAACTCAGTAGAAAGAATATATTGATATTACACAAAAAATCTTGTGGTTGGGCTGCAATTCTGGTTCTTTTTCACTACACTATTGAAGGAATGGATAATAATAATATCGAGAGTATTCTACAAAATTTAAATGGATCACAAAATCTTATTTTTGATTATCTTGAAGAAAATATTTTTGAACAACAATCATCAGAAATAATTAATTTTATGATTAAAACTTCAATATTGAATAACCTTGATATTAAATATTGCAATAAATTACTGAAAATTGATAATTCATCAGATATCCTTGAGAGATTAGCAAAGAATAATTTACTTACTCTTCAGTATGAAAAAAGATATTTATACTATTATCATCATCTTCTTCAGAATTTTCTTGAAAAAAAACGAAAGTCAATCTTGTCTAAATCAGAAATTATAAACTTAAACCTTTCATTAGCAAAAATTCTTGAAGAAGATGGCGATATCTATGGAGCTATTGAATATTATTTGAAAGGAGAGTGTTATAAAAAAGCAGTAGAAAAAATTTCATCTGTTGAAGATGTGATGTTTCAAACAGGAAAATTAAACACACTCCGAAATTATATAGGGTTGTTACCTGATGAATATATTAATAACTCTCCCGACATTCTATTTGTTATCGCTAAAGTTCATTCTTTTTCAGGTAAATTAAAGAATGCTATCGATATTTTTAAAAGATCTCTAGAGAGTTACCGGGAAATTTGTTTAATGTCAGGGGTTTTGAAATGTGAAACACAGCTTGGCCTCCACTATTACTATACTGGTAATATTTACAAAGCTGAAATTCATTTGGAGAACCTTTTCAAATCCAACTCCGTAAACAATAATAGTTATTTTGAAATAACAGGACTTCTAATTCTAATCTCCTCTATTCTTGGAAAAGTTGAAAAAGCTGATTACTATTATGATACAGCATCGGATAAATTAAAAAAATTAGCAGATCCCTTACATAAAAATATGGATAGATGGATTAACTTTACATATAGTTATCGTTATTACGTTTCCGGGGATTTTAAGAAATCTTATAAGATAAGTCAGAAAATCCTGAATCTTTATAAAAAGGACAAAATTGAAATAATTTTACCAATTGCATACTTACATCTTTCCCTGCCCTGTTATTATCTGAATCTTTTTGAGGAAGGTTGTGAAAATGCAAGAAATGGTATCGCATTGATAGAGAAACAAGGTATTAATGACAATCAGGTTGGTTGGCTTAATTATGCCCTTGCTATTAATAATGAAGGACTTGGTAATGTATCAGAAGCCTTAAAAACCGCAAAAATTAGCCAGAAGATCTTTAAAAAATATTCAAATATATGGGGAATTGCAAATACTTATCATTTACTTCATATCATTAACATAAAAAAAGGGAAGTTAAATGAAGCACAGGAATACCTCAATAAAGGAATACATTGTATCAGGTATCAAAATTTGCCTTATACTGAAGGAATATTGGAAACTGATCTTGCAAGGGTATTGATAGAAAAAGGAGAGTTTGATGAAGTTCCGGCACTTATTAATTCTGCTATGGAAAAAGTCAGTTCATCTATGTTCTATACATTTAAAAATTATATTTCTCTTTCAAGACACTCTCTTTTAAGAGGCTCAGAAGGTGAATCGTCTGAAATGCTTGTTAAAGCAATCTCTATTGCTTATGAATACAACTATGAAATACATATTTTAAATGAAACTTCATGGATAATTCCCCTTCTTGTTAAACTGTTCTATGGGGGAATTAGAAAAAAATATATTCAAAAGCTTTTTAAGCAGATGGATAGAAACACCCGGAATGAATTAATTATACTTAAAAAAGGTAGATCAAGAGCTTTTGTTAAAGCAATTAATAAAATTATTGAAAATATGCCTTTGATCAAAGCTGAAGGATTAAAAATAAATTTACTTGGTAAATTCAGAGTTTTTATATCAGATGTTGAGGTACCTGATTCAAACTGGAAAAGTTTAAAGGCACTTATGATTTTCAAATACCTTGCCTCAAATTACAATAAAGGGTTTATACACAGGGACGTTTTGATTGAAATTTTATGGCCAGATGAGAATTATCTTAAAACAACAAAGAGGTTTAATGTTGCAATAAGTGCACTAAGAAAAATTTTAGAGCCTGATTTAAAAAGAGGTTGTCCATCTTCTTACATAATTAAACAAGCTCTTTCATTTAAACTGGATATTGGTAAAAATGGATCTATTGATATTTTTGATTTTCTGAGTAAATTTGAATCCGGAAAAAAATATGAAAAAAAAAATTTAGATAGATCGATTCAATATTACATCGATGCAGAATCATATTACACAGAAGTATTTCTTTCAGAAGATATGTACACTGGCTGGTGTATAGAGAAAAGGGATTTGCTTCAAAATAAATATCTTCTTATCCTGTCAAAATTAATGGCCTGTTTTAATATAAGAAAAGAGTACTCAAAATGCATTTATTTTGGACAAAAATATATTTCAATAGATGAAAGTAATGAAAAATTTTATAGAGAAATGATGCTATACTATTCAAAATCTGACAATTTCTCAGAGATATCAAAAATGTATGAAAAATGCAGGTTAAATATTTTAAAATCAATTGATAGCGAACTAAGTACTACTACAAAAGATCTATATAAAAAACTAATGAAAAGAAAAAAAAGTTAAAAACACCTCAAATTTATTCCCAATTTATTCCCTTACAATAAGTTATTATTTAATACCTCATTTTTATAAATACTAATTGAAAGGGTTAAATGTGAATGAATCCAGTGATATTTCTACAAGTTCTAACTCTGAGAGGAATGACTTACTTATATTAAATGCTGACTTAATAGATGGAACTGGTGCTTCAACCAGAAAAAACAGATCCATACTTATAGAAAACGGTTTGATAACAGCCATTGATAAGAGCTCTCCTGTAAATGGGATTAGAAAAATAGATGCAAAAGGATCGACTGTAATGCCTGGTTTGATTGATGCCCATGTCCATTTGCAAAGTGTTCCAGGTTCTGTTTATCGTGATGATAGTGAAAAAGATTTAGAGAAATACAGATATGAGCAACTTAGAGCATACCTAGCATGTGGTGTTACAACTGTACTTGATAATGCTATCTCTTCAGAGATGCTAAAAAAGTTTAATAATTTTCTTGCTGATGGAGGAACTGGTCCACATATTTATGCATTGGGACCAACTTTCTATCCAAGAAATGGTTATCTTGATAATGGTATGCTGACACCTTATTGGGGACCCAGCTTAAAACCTTCTGAGAATGATGAAGATGTCAAATCTCTTTTTAACGAATATGAAAATTTTGATAATATTGTTGGTGTAAAAGCTATGGTTGAACCAGGTTTTCAAGCGACTATCTGGCCTCTGCATTCTCCTGAAATGAGAGAGACTATTGTAAGGGAATCAAACAAAAGAAATAAACCCATATATATCCACGCGTATAAAAAGAAAATACAGAAAATAGGTTTAAAAATGGGTGTTAAAAATTTTGCCCATTCAGGATTTTTGAAAGGATCACCATCTAATAAATTTATTAATGAGGTACTAAAACAAGGTACATATTTAACTACAACCCTTGCATCTACTATTGAACAGATGTTGATTCAGTTTGATCAGGAGAGATTAGATGATCCTTTACTTAAATTAACTGTTTCTGAAGAGATTATAAATACTGCAAAAGATATGAATGCATGGAAGGATATGTACGAAAAATTTATAAAAAATTCGACACCCAAATGGGTTCCATCATTAGTATTAAAACAAATATTAAAATATGTAAATTTTGAAAAACAGCTAAAAGCAAATTTAACAAATGCAAGTAAGGCGATATACAAAATGTATAAAGCAGGCATTCCAATAGTTTTAGGCACCGACACATCCAACTGGCCTTTATTTATAAGTTTTTTTCATGGAATTAGTACAATACGTGAAATTGAACTGCTTCATGATCTTGGTATGTTGCCAATTGATATAATTTCATCTTCAACAAGAATTCCGGCTGAGATGATGGGTATTGAAAGTGAGGTGGGAACTGTTGAAACAGGCAAACGTGCAGATCTTGTAATTCTTAAAGAAGATCCTTTAAAGAATTTAAGTGCTCTGAGAGATGTTTCCTGGACTACTGGTAAATTTGACCCAATGGACATGGTTGCAGTGAATGCAAATGAAACTGCCAAAATAGTTGAGATGGGAGCATATTCATTTGAAGATGTTGATACAGCAATTGTAAATGCCATCGGAAGCCCGGTATGAGTAATTATAATGATAAAAACTATTCCTTCGGATCAATTATGTGATAGGCTGTCGGGACTTGCTGAAAAGTTTGGTAAGGAAATTTTTAAACCAAGTAAGCTTATCAGAGATGGTGCTTACGCTTTGAGGAGAGATTATGAATCTTGATACAATGATGCTTTCAAAAGATGGACATATTGCAACTATTACCATCAATCGCCCACCGGCAAATGTATGGAACCTTGCAGCTATGGAAGATTTAAAGGTTGTGCTTGATGATGTTGAAAATGACAGTAACATCAGGGTTGTTATTTTAACAGGAGCAGGAGAAAAGTGCTTCTCTGCAGGTTTTGATGTATCCGATGCAGCTAATGTTAAAGAGATTGCAGCTAAAGGTAGAGTATTATGGCGTCGAATAGATCGTTTTACAAAACCATTTATAGCTGTATTAAATGGACATGCCCTTGGCGGAGGCCTTGAACTTGCTATGTGTTGCCATTTCAGGATCATGGTAGACTCAGAAAAAGCAAAGATCGGGCTAACAGAATTGAACCTTGGAATTATTCCGGGTTGGGGTGGAACTCAAAGACTTATGAATATTGTTGGTAAAGCAAAAGCACTTGATATGATACTTTTTGGTAACCGTATTACTGCTCCTGTTGCTCTTGAAATTGGTCTTGTTAATCAAATTGCTACTCCTGAAACTCTTATGGAAAAATCACTTGAATTTGCAGAAAAACTTTCTTTAAGACCTCCAATTGCAGTTAGTGCAGTTCTTAAATCTATGGATGCCGGTATTTATGAAGGGATGGATGCTGGTCTTGATATGGAAGCTTCCATGACCGACAAAGTGAGTGAAACAAAGGATGCAATAGAAGGATTTACAGCTTTTCTTGAAAAGAGACCCCCTCTTTTTAAAGGGGAGTAATTAACTTTTTAAAAATTCCTTAATATGTTATCGTTACAGGTTAATCAGATGCTCAAGATACTTATTTTGTATATCTTCACTCCTGATAAATCTCAAATACCTTGCATATTAAGTTTTTTACTTGGTTATGATCTGAAGAAGTTAAAATAATCCTCAGTTAAAAATTGTAAAATCTTTTATACCCTTATTTGACTGTGCTTCTACTTGTAAAGTGTGGAAAAAGAAAAAAATATAGAAGTATGGAACTTTGAGGGAGGTGCCGATTCTGTTAATTTGCTGTCATTACAAATTTTCAGAATCGCCCCAAAAAAATGCCTTTTTATGCAACCAATGATCTGTATAGGGGATTAGGTGTAATTATTACAGCCTTAGAAAATAAACCATAGATTGCATAGAGCCAAAAGCGAAATTCAATAATCCTGACCTTTAAAATATGTCATTTTTCGCTGCGCTCTAAAGGACCTACAAAACTGAGTTTCAGTATATCGTGCGCCGATTATTTTCGATCTAATTTGCTTTGAGATAATATACAACAAAAACAACTCTTGTAAAAGAAGTGACAGAGTTATTGGAAGATAAAGGGATCAATTTCACTATTCTCGCTTTATTGAATTCATAATACATTTTTGTTTGAACATTTAAAAATATAATTAGTACTAACATACATATAGTTTTGTGCACTTTGCAGAGTTTTGTATTATGGAAGACAAGGCCAGTCAAAAGAGGATTGACTGCTTTTCTTGAGAAAAGCCATGTTTTTAAATAGTAATCGGTTTAAGTTTTTATAGGGAATCTCTAATAACTGTCTTTTGGTCGAACTACAGCGTTATTCAAAAAAATAAAACTGTGTAAAATCGCCTCGTTATTTTTTCTCATCCTTGAATGTCAAACAAAATTCTAATTATTAGAGGTTCCCTATAGTGAATACTGATTTTTTTAAGGTAGCTTAATATTTCTTAACAGTTTTGAAAGAAATGAGAAACAGATCTGTTCTAAACAGTTTAATATATTTAAAACCCTTAATGCTATGTACTTTAATTTTAGTAAGTGGCCAGGAAAAAAATATAATTAAGAGAAGTATGTGAAATTGAGGGAGGTGCCGATTCTGTTAATTTGCTGTCATTACAAATTTTCAGAATCGGCCCCAAAAAATATCTTTTATGCAACCCCTGATTTCTTTTGAAGTCAGAGGCTACATTAAATATCTAAAAACTATCCGATAAATGCATCTAAAGGCATTTCCATGATTGCAGTTGTTGTGTTCTTAACTGAATCCATTTTACCCATTGCATTTGGAAGAAGTTGTTCCATGTAGTACTTAGCAGTAGCAACCTGACCCTGATAGAAAGCCATATCTTTCTTTTTAGCTTTTCCAGCCATAGCTTTTACAGCAACAGTTGATCTCCATAGGTGCATCCATGCCATAACAACATCACCACAAACTTCAAGGAATGGTGTTGCAGAACCGAAAGCATCCAATGCTTTTTCGCTCATTGCTGTCATACCCATGTGCATAGCAACTTCACCAAGCTTATTAACAGCTTTCTCAACTGATTCAGCCATTTCTGTCAAACCTTCAGTTTCTTTGGCATTTGCTATAGCAATGTTCATTTCGCCAAGGAGATCCATGAAAGGCTTACCTTTTTTCATACCAAGCTTTCTACCAAGAAGGTCCATTGCCTGAACACCGTTTGTTCCTTCATAGATAGATGTGATTTTACAATCTCTTAGTAGCTGCTCCTGAGGATATTCCTTAATGAATCCATATCCACCAAAAACCTGAATACCTTGAGTACAGACTTCATGACCTTTATCTGTAAGGTAAGATTTAAGGATTGGAATAATGATCTCAAGAAGTCCTTTATACTTTTCTGTCTCTTCCTCAGTATCTGAAAGTTTCTCAAGATCGAAAAGTCTTGCTGAGTAGTAAAGGAAAGATCTCATACCATCAACATACGCTTTCATGAAAAGAAGCTGACGACGTACATCCGGGTGGTTGATGATAGTTACAGGCTGAGGATTTTCAGCGAACATATCCATCAGGTTAATACCCTGAACTCTCTCTTTAGCGTAGTTAACTGCGTTCATGTAAGAAGCTGAACCTAGAGCAAATCCCTGAAGACCAACACCAAATCTTGCTTCGTTCATCATAACGAACATAGCTTTCATACCTTTGTTCTCTTCACCAAGAAGAGTACCAGTACAATTACCTTTTGATCCGAAAGCGATAGAACAAGTACAGTTACCGTGAAGCCCCATTTTTTCTTCGATACCAGTGATAGTTACATCATTGGATTCTCCAGGAGTTCCATCAGCATTTAATTTATATTTTGGTACAGCAAATAGAGAGATACCTTTTGTTCCAGCTGGAGCACCTTCAATTCTTGCAAGAACAGGGTGAAGAATGTTGCTAACCATATCACTGTCACCACCAGAGATGAAGATCTTGTTACCAGTGATTGTGTATGTTCCGTCTCCATTGTCTTTAGCTGTTGTTGAAAGGTTACCAACATCAGTACCAGCTTCTGGTTCTGTAAGGCACATAGTTCCGCCCCACTCACCTGTAAATAGTTTCTTAAGGTATAGATCTTTTTGTTCCTGTGTTCCAAATTCTTCAACGATTTTTGCAGCACCGTGTGTAAGACCTGGGTACATCATAAAAGCGATGTTTCCACCGGAAAACATTTCAGAAGGAGCAATAGAAACACAATGAGGCATTCCCTGACCACCCCACTCAGG
>JAAELO010000412.1 GCA_024226555.1 Desulfobacterales bacterium
TACGAGAGTCTATGTCCACAGAGGCCCGGAAGGACCTCCCCTTGACATCCACAAACTCAAATTAAGAATCGGGTGTAGTGGGTATCCAGTGTAATGGGAAGAGAAGGTGCTAGTTTATCTACGGTGGCGTGATAAATCGTAAGTTCACCTTCTTGTTCGTTGAGGAATTCCATTAATGAGGGATACGCTGCACTTTGCCCTTGTGGAGAAGAGTTTACCGGCGCCGGCGGATTTGGCTCGTGGGTAGAAGAGTGTCCTGCAACTCCAATGATCACATACGTCTGCTAGGAGGGAGACGCAATGGAACAAAGGGTGCGATAGATATGGAGGAGTGTGGTGAGTGTCAGAACTTACCGTCGGTATTGGATGCTCGGGGGGTGTCGGTGCATTGGAGTGGCCAACTCCAATACGTAATGCCCTTTCCGAATGCATTCCTTGGAAACCATGCGGTGTCTGAGACTGAGAGATGGTGTCTGTGGCGTGGGTGTGGTGTAATTGCGGCATAGGACGCTGCATTTGGTCATTGGTGAGGAGATGGGGATGTCTGAGATGTGATAAAAGGGAAGGGCGAAGTTTGAGAGACTACAAGGAAGGAATAGGGAGGTTTGTGAGTGTGATGAAAAGGGGTGAAGGGGTAAGTTTGAGAAGCTTACGAGAAAAAGAAAAAGCGCAGTGGATGCTTTGGAACACTTCTTATGAGAGCTTAATTTCACAACACGTCTTTGACGTGTCTTTGGTGAAAAGACACAATAATGTGAGGAACATCGTGATTGGAGACTTGAGAGTGGATGTGTTGAGTCCAGACTGAATTAAAACGAAAGATGAGGATATGTTGTGCTGAGCAGCTTTTGTGACCTGAGTCATTCGAGAATTTGAATAATTAAGGCGGGGGAAATAGGAGGTCGACCCCCTGATGAAGTAGAATTCTTCAGAGGAATACTAGGATTTCTTGTACGACCCCCAGATTTCGTAAGGTCATTCATAATTGAATTTCTTCGAGCGACGTCTGGGAGGAGAAGAACGCCGTTGTGGAGAAGAACGCTGGGTAGAATCATCTTCAACGGGGTCACTTGAGAAGAAGAAGGGATAGGGATGTTGAAGGAGGGTAGGTGGAGGTGGAGGGGATGAGAAAACTTACTGGGAGGAAGGAGAATATGTGTGAGAATTAATGGCTAGGGGAATGAGCCCAAGTGATAGTAGTGTCTGTCGGAGGTAAGGTGACTCCCGAAGGGTGTGGACCGAATAGGGGATGCAGAAGGAGAGTCGATCCACAGTGGAGAAAGAAGGAGAAAGTGAAGGAGTCGGTCTGTGAATCGATGGGAGATATAAGGGAGATCGACTCAGATGGAAGGATTGGAAGAAGGAGAGACTGGGAGAGCTCGAATTCGAATCGGAATGTCAAGGAGAATCGAATGGAGAAATGGTCGGGGAGATCGAGACCGGAGGAGTCCACGAGGCCGGAGCTAGAACAGTCGACAAAGGATTGGGAAAATTGACAAGTACTTTGAACAGTTGAGAAGGACTGCGAAAATCAACGAGTACTGTGAACAGTCGAGAACTACTGGGGAAAGTCAACGGGTACTGTGAATAGTCGAGCTAGAGGGACTGGGAATTAAAGTCAACGACTACCGTGAACAGTCGACAAAGGACTGAGAAAGGGCAACGAGTGCTGTTGGAACTCTGTTGAAAGGCAAAGGAGAATAATGATAATATTGTCGGAACTCTGTAGGAAGTCGACAGAGAACGAGAGAAAGTGCAGAAGTTCTGTGGACGGTCAACAAGACCTAGTGTGAGTGTAAGAACTCTTGTCATTTGTTGAAAAAGAACGAGACAGAGCGTGGGAACTCTATGGAATATCGAAGGAGAGAAGCAGACTGTAGGAACGCCGTGGAATGGTCCACAAGGACTAAAAAAGGTCAATGAGTACTAGCTGTGAACAGTGGACAAAGGACTGGAAAAAGTCAACGAGTACTGTGAACAGTCGACAAAGGACTGGGAAAAGTCGACGAGTACTAAGAACAGTCGAGAAGGACTGGGGAAAGTCAACGAGTACTGAGAACAGTCGACAAAGGACTGGGAAAAGTCGACGAGTACTGTGAACAGTCGACAAAGGACTGGGGAAAGTCGACGAGTACTGTGAATAGTCGACAAAGGACTGGGGAAAGTCGACGAGTACTGTGAGCAGTCGACAAAGGACTGGGGAAAGTCGAAAAGGAATGGGGAGACTCCGCGAAAGCTAGAAAGA
>JAAELO010000413.1 GCA_024226555.1 Desulfobacterales bacterium
TCTTTTGTATCTTATCATGAATTTACATGACATATACATTACATTTTGGATAACTTTACGAATCCTAATACGTTTTACTGGACGTTTGCGTTTTAATTCTCCACTTGTTAACATTTGCTGACCTATTAATCGTAAAAGATTAAATGTTAACATCCCCAGCGTAATAATTAAGCTATTGGTTTCAAATTTACCTGATGGAAAACGTTCTAAATCCATATCTGTCTTAAACTCACTATGGAATTGTTCACTGGTTCCATGATCGGAATATAATGCTATTATTTCTTTTTCTGATAAATAGAACAAATCAGTGTTCCAAAAATCTATTTCCATTTTAGGCTCTAAAAAATATTGACCCTTATTATCAGTTGTTCGCTCTATTAATCTGACTATTCTCCTTGTTTGAACAGTTTGTATTTCTCCCTGCTCATTCTTTTGTTCTAATGTTATTAGTTTACTATTATAATATACTTTCTTTCCCAAGCGAGGATTATCTATTTCAGCTCCATCTGAATGTGCTATTTGTATGAAATCATCTTTTGGTGTAGTTCGCATATTACCTTTTATCAGATAATTAATATTTTCAAATTCATTAACAACAAAAATGTTTTCAATAGAATCATTACCTGAATCAAATCGGGCAAGACATGGATTGTCTGTCAATGCTTTTGAATAAGATAAAGTTGAACGAATATAATTAGCTGTTCCAACACAATTAGAATGAGCCTTTCCTTCACGTAACTCATTATTAAGCATAAAACCTGTACCTCCGATATATGTCAACATTGGTGCATATCCATCATGTTTCTTGTATGTACGACTTACACCTTTTTTCTTTGTCCTTGAATTATCAAAGGGACTTACATCAAAATCAATAGGAATATAATTAGTATTCTTACATGTTTGCAATACAGAATATCGCTTAACCACCTGTACATTAAAGGCTTCAATTGCCTTATTTACTGTGGGTTTTGATAAGAATTCCAGGCGTTGACGCAAAGTTTCTTTTGATGGAACTAGCTTTAGATCTAGGCATTGCTTAAAGATACGATCATTACGATAATCGTCTATTGATTCATAATCAGATTTTCCTAAAGATAAAAGACCAAGATAACTTTTGATAATATCATAATCTGAATAATCTTTACTTTCATCATTGCTTACTGTTATTATTTGCTCTTTAAACTCATTTGAGCATAATACACTGCCTATCAGCAACAAACCTGCATTGCTGCTTATGGCTTCATCAGTAAATTCAATATCAAATTCTGGCATAATTGTTAAATGTTAGATGATTTGTATATTCCTTAAAATTAGACATTTTAGTAATAAAATCCAAATTATTAACATGAAAATTATAATTATTTTAAAAAATGATATGTTTTGACTTAAATATATTAAGAACCATTCTTACGCTCAATTCATTTGCTTGACACACTGCCGTTTAGTAATGACGCTTCACGGATTAAGGTAATTGATAAATCGTCTGCATCAATTGCTCCATATCCAATCAAAATTTTTGTTTCAGTAATCGAATAAGAAATTTCAATTTTTCTTCCTTCCTGAAAATCTTCGTAATTAACAACCATCTCGTATAATGAGAAACTGTGTTCAGTTCCTGTTTCATCCACGATATTTACAAAAGATTGTTCAGCAATTGTAATGGTTCCTTCAACTTTATTAGTTCCTGTTTCGTTTTCTTCATTTAAAACTTCAACATTGTTGTCTGAAATTTCATTATCTTCTACAATAGTATTATCATTTTTGATTATATTATTTGAAATAGTATCTTTTCCATCAGAATTGTTATTTTCTGATGAAGAATTACATGCAAAAAAGAAAACTATAGCAATTAATACAATTTGAAA
>JAAELO010000414.1 GCA_024226555.1 Desulfobacterales bacterium
GTGAGTGCACAGTACATTTGTGGCGGGCGAGTGGACGTACGAAAAGGTGTGAGGGCCACCTGTGGAAACCCTCTGCTCAAACCACAAGGGTGGGAGAGTATTATCGCTGACTGTCTGGGCGGCTAAACACCGTCGGACGGGCAAACGGGGTGGCGCAAGCAAACTGCGCGAGGGTACGCGGGAAAGGACCAGACGGGTACGGTCCAGGGGAGAGGGGGCAACCCCAACGGGCAACGGAGTACGGTCCACAGAGGGGACCTCGGGAGACAAAGGAGTGCGCTCCACGGGGAGACCGAAGGAGACGTGCAGGGGGTACAAAGCACACCTAACGCACATAGGAGACTCGGATAGGCATGGACTTCGTCCTTATGAATGCCAGGCGGAGAAAATGGGGAATGGAGGCGATTTGACGGCGCTTTACGGAGGAGAAATCAAAAAATCAATGCGATTTTGCGAGGTTTTCATGTGGAAACGGGCGATTCTTACATAAGTTACCGGGTATTTTACGGAGTAAGACATGTAATTCTTAAATGAATTTACGGGAGGCTTACGGAGTAAACGGAGAAATTCTAAAATGAATTTCGGGGAGTTATTCGAAGTTAACGGGCGGGGAAATTCTTAGTCGATTTTCACGGGTTAAAAAGAGGAATTGGGAAATTCGTAGTCGAATTTTCACGGGTTAAAAAGGAGTCGAGAAATTCATAGTCGGGTTTTCACGGGTTTAAAAATGA
>JAAELO010000415.1 GCA_024226555.1 Desulfobacterales bacterium
ATATAAAAAGTGTTACTTAGAAGAAGAGATTCCCTAATTGTATTAATAAAAGGCAGGAAGGAGAAATCCCGACTGCCTTTTTTATTAATTATCTTTAACTTTTTCAGCAATTATCTGCTATAGCTGAAATGTTTTCTTGGGTATAATCCATCTTAAGGGAACCTCTCTCTTAAAATTTAATTCTTAAAAGGTGGCCTCATTAAGACAACCGAGTTTATTTATAATCCACAAAAACAATGGGTGCAATAATCAATCAGGCTATTAAATGGATGGATTATGCATTATAAATGATATAGTTTATACCTATCCATTTTTGTACGAAATTATTTTTTGTATTGTGATAGTTATTCATAATTTTACCTACTCATCTCATCCCGGCATTTTTACCATTAAAACTTTATTATTATCATTTGAGTAATAAATCTGATTTAGAAAGCTCTTTATAGTGCTATAAAAAAAAATGAATTAATCAGCTAAACCTTATTACTCCCCTTTTAAGTTTTTAGTTTTTTAGTTGTATTTAACTTATTAATCTTTAAAGCATTCTCTTTTAATCAGGAGAATGCTTTACTTTATTCTTAACACTTTGATATTGCCTTCTTTAAATTAAGATAATATCCAAACCTTTATGAGCTCTTCAGTAGATATCCATTCTATCATTCGTATTAACAAAGTAACTAAGGGGAATTTTTAATTATTAGGTTCCCTTATAGATTACTGTTTTATGTAAAAGCTATCTTCAATTCATTTACGCTCTGGTTCATATTGACGGTTACTTTAACATTCTCTGCTTTCTGAAAAACATGCATCATCTCTTTGTTAGAGGAAAGGACGTCAGCCGTAAATCCTTCAATTCCCATATCTCTTGCAATAGTTATCAGCATTTTATAAAGGTAGGTTGCTATTCCGATACACTGGAATTTTTCATCCACAACAAATGCAATATCAGCATAGTTAGTTGCATTATCCCTAACAAATCTTGCTTCACCAACAATATGTCCATGGTCAGGTCTGCCGGATAAAGCAACTATAGACATGGTAGTCTCATAATCGATATTTACATATTTTTGCATTCTGGAATGGGGCATGGTTTTGATAGGTGTAAAATATCTGTAGTACACAGCTTCATCTGAAAACCGGTAAAAAAGATGCCTCATCTCCTCATCGTCTGAAGGACGAATTGCCCTGAATCTGATTTTTGTATTATTTTTAAAAACCTGACTTGTGGCAATTGCTTCAGGGTAAAGGTGAGCGCTATCTGCAAGAAATATCTGGTCACCGTATACTATGTTTTTATCTTTTGCTTCTTTTAAAAGCTTTTCCCTATCATCGGGATGGGCAATATCTATTAAAACCTGGGCTCTTTCTCTAACTGTTTTTCCTTTTAAACTTGCTACGCCATATTCAGTTATAACAAGATCAACAGATTCCCGAACACTAAACTGATTTGGGAAAGAATCAACAGATATCAGAATATTTGGCTTTCCCTTCAAATTCCTGCTTGCTAAAGCAAAAACAGTAAGCCCACCTCTTGAAAGCTTAGCACCATTAAAGATCTCTGCTATTTCAGCAGGACCGGTTGCAACATTTCCCTGTCCAACATGAAGGGCTATGTGCCCGGAAAGATCAACTTTTCTGGTATGAATAATTGCAACAAACTTTGCATTTTTTGCAATATCCATAGGATTAAAAACATTACTGATAGACTGGAACTCTACAAGAGGATTTCTGTCGAGCCATGTCATTAGCTCTGCAGTCCCTAAAGCGTACGTTGTAAGAGACTTTCCCGGAAAGGTTTTCTTATGCCTGTTTGTTACAGCACCACTTTTGATCAGATCCATGAGAGAATCTGTAAATACAGGTGAATGAACACCTAAATCTTTCTTATCCTGGAGATATTTGCTTAATGATTCAAAAAGTGGTCCAATTGAGAATGATATGCAATTCCCATCTTCGATTACAGATGCAACATTAGCTGCAACTTTATCAAAAACTTCATCTTCAGGCCACCTTTGAAAATATATAGGTTTTTCATCGGATTTAATAATAGCATCAAATTCTGATATATGAACAAATGTGTCCCCGTATGTATGTGGAGTATCTTCATTTATTTCTCCAACAACATAGCTTGCCTTTTCCATGGCTTCACGGGCAACATCAACTGAGGGGCCAAGACTGCAATATCCCGACATATCAGGTGGAGTAATCTGGATAAAAGCTATATCTATTGAAACCTGGCCATCTCTAAACAGTTCAGGTATCATTGAAAAATGGCAGGGAATAAGGTCAACAATTCCTGATGTAATCGCATCATCAGCAACCCAACCTGAAAAAAATGTTTTAAGCCGGAATTTCAAACTATCCATATTCTCTTTAAGTATTATATCTCCGAAACTTAGTAGCTGGATTAGCTCAAGATCCTGCAAATTATGGGCTTCAGATTTCATAAGAGCACTAACCAGAGTTTTGGGTTCAGCAACACCTGTTCCTAAAAAAATGCTCATACCGGGTTTTATGTTTGCCAGTATTTTATCAGGTTTGCTTAGATGTTTTTTCCATTTCTTAATATTGTCTATTTTCATTTTTATTGTTCCTCTCCAATACAAAAAGCTAACGAAAATATCTCTTTAGTAAGTATAGGGAATCTCTAATAACTGCCTTTTAATCGAACTACTACGTTATTTCAAAAAAAGAACTGTAGTAAAATCGGCTCGTCATTTTTTTCATGCCTTGTATTTCAATCAAAATTCTAATTATTAGGGTTCTTTGTTAAATGTTAAAAGCTCCCACAAGTTTATCCAGTTGAACAGCAAGGCCTGTTAAATCTGAGGCTTTACCGTCAACAAGTGAACTGCTTTTTGATATCTCCTGACTTGATTCATTTGATTTAAAAATACTTTGGGTTATTTTTTCAGCAGCAACAGAACTTAGTGCCACATTTTCATTAACTTCAGATATACCGGTGGAGGCATCTGATATATTTTTTGCAATTTCATCGGATACTGTGGTCTGTTCTGATACAGCAGCAGCAATTGTTCTTACTATTTGATTTACTTCTTCTATGATTTTGGAAACCTCACTAATGATTGAAACTGTGTTTTCAGTTTTCTTTTCAATTCCATCGATTTTTTCCCGGATAGATTTTGTTGCTTCCACAGTTTGATTTGCTAACTCTTTAATCTCACCAGCAACAACTGCAAACCCTTTACCTGCATCACCAGCTCTTGCAGCTTCAATGGTTGCGTTTAATGCTAAAAGATTTGTTTGATCAGAAATATCAGAAATAATGGCTGTTATTTTATCGATATCCTGAACTTCAATGCCCAGTTCTTTCACATTACCTGATGCTTTTCTTGTTTCTTTCACTGCTGTTTCTGTAGTCGTGCGTGCTGTTTCTGTGTTTATTTCAATTTCATTAACAGTTGCTGACATCTCTTCAGAAGCTGTGGCAACCATATTTACATTTATTGTAGCTTCTTCCATGGCTGCTGCTATGGAGATCATGTTGGCACTCATCTCTTTTGATGCTGTCAGGATTGTTTCGGATTTTGAAGACATGCTCTCGGCGTTACTTGTCATACCTTTTGAAAGATCAGAGAGATTACTGGAAGAACCTCTCAGGCTTGATGAATTATCAGTAATGTTCTGAATAATTTTTTGTAGTTTTTCAATAAAGACATTAAACCATCTGGATAACTGACCAACTTCATCCTTGCTTACAACAGGCAGACGGACTGTAAGGTCTCCATCCCCTTCGGATATATCCTTTAGCATTTCAGTTGTATGTTTTAATGCTCTTGATATACCCCTTGCAACTATAAAACTTGTAAGTAAAATACTTATCAGAAGTACAAGGGTTATGAAGCTTGTGGTCATTAAAGTGGTTCTGGCATTTGATTTGAGAGCATCTGCCAGTGTAATTATATCCTTTGAGAGATAGTCTTCAGTCTCCTTCATAAGATTAATTCTTGTGGTTGCCATATTAAACCATATCCCAGGATCTACACCAAAACCTGAATTGCTTAGGGTTGAACTCAATGCAATTTTCCTCATCTTCTTAACTTCATTAATTGCGGGGTCCAGCATTTTTCCATGATAAAATGAAAGTTGGTTTTCAAAGGCGTTGGCGGCAAATACATCAAAATAGGTATCTTGCTGTGTAACCAACTTGCTGAATTTTGCAAGGGTTCCGGGTTCAAATCTATCCAGGGTAAAAGCTTTAGCCATAACGGCTCTTTCGACACCAGCACGCTCTTTTCCCTGAAGGAAACTTGCATAGGCAGAGTATGTTCTTGCAATATCCACATGCTTGCTTTTCTTTGAAATAAGCTCTACTACATGAAGCATCTGTTTGTTGTAAGAAGTATAATCCTGTATAGTTTTTTTTGTAGATACAGATAGAGTGTCAGCTTTTTCTCGCAATGAATATAGAGCAACTGTTAGTTTAATAATCTTATCAATGTCATTTCTAAAACCTGTGATATCAAAGGAGATTATATAGCTTTTAAAACCTGTTATTTTTACATCTGTTTGTTTTCTCTGGGCGAGAAGTTCTTCTCTGTATTTTTTACCACCACTTCCCATAAAAATACTGGTAGCTCCCCTTTCTTTCTGTATTTCGTGAACCATCTCACTAATACTGATACCAAGTTTTGATAATTTCTGTATATGGTCCATATCATTATGAATACTATATTTATCGTAAATACTCATACCCATGAATACAACTGCCATAATTAAAGGAATTCCAGCAATCAGCAGTATTTTTGACTGAATTGAAAAAGATGTTTTCATATTTATCTCCCTATCGGAATCTTTTCATTTAAAAAATGTAGTTTTTGACAAGTCTAAAAGGTTTGTTAAACAACTGGGTTTTAATAAAGCATATTTCATACCAGTTTATTTTTTCCTGTTGATATAAGAGTACAATTTTAGCTGATAGCTAACTGTTACAGCTTTTTTAAGATGAAAAAATGTTTTTGAATAGGGATATTGGTAATAATATTAAGGATTTGGTGCACATGTGTATCAGCATCTTAAAATATCTGGTACACATGTGTTTCAAAAAATGTAGAATAAAAGATAAGAGAAAGTATTCATAGTATGATCTCCTTATCATTAATATTTTTTTGCTCTGAATTTATTTTGTTGGGAGGGACTAAAAATGAATCTGCATTTTATGTCCCTCACTACTATCCCTTTATTCAGGAATGTTGGGTATTTTGGTAGTATCATTTTTATGATTTCGCAATGTGTATTCCTTCTCATTTTTATCAACAATACAATAGTCCGGCATTAATGGAATTTTACCAATGTTAGTTGCAAGTACATACATTGGTTGGGCCAAACCGGTAGTATGGCCACGTAATGCATCACGGATCAATTCAGCGCCTTTTTCCACTGAAGTTCGGAAATGGTCAATTCCCGGAGCAGCTTCACAATAGAAAACATAGTAGGGTCGAATACGAGTTCGTAATAATTTTTGATGCAGTTCTCTAAATGTATCCACATCATCATTTATTCCCTTTAATAATACTGCCTGGTTTCCCACATTGATACCGCAATTCATAAGTTCGTAAACCGCTTTTGCTGTTTCCTCGGTGATCTCTTTCGGGTGGTTACACTGTGTACTGATCCAGACTGGTACTTTGTGGAAACCTCCGATAGCTTTTTTTAATCCTTCTGTAATACGATGGGGTAGAACAATAGGAAGCCTTGTGCCGATGCGAATCATTTCGATGTGTGGTAACTCGCGAAGTTTAGTAATCAGGTATTCAAGTTTTTCGTCGGATAAAAGCAATGGATCACCACCGGTAATTAATACGTCGCGAACCTCAGGGTGTTCTGCAATCCAGGCCAGCCCTTCCTCAACATCAAATTTGAGTTTCAAATCCTGGTCAACCACCAGTTCCTTGCGGAAACAGTGCCGACAATAAATACCACAATTCTGAACAACGGTAAAAGCGATACGATCATGATACTGACGTGCAATACTATCCGGGCGAATTTCTTCTGTTGCTCTATTCTCTTTCCAAACCAGATAATTATCCATCCCGTATTTGTTAACCTGCTCCTTCATGGATGGGATCACTTGCTTTCGGATCGGACAATTTGGGTCATCCTTATCCATCAATGAGGCAAAATAGGGCGTTGTACCCCATTTGGTTTTTAACGTCTCAATTGCCTTTTTTTCATCATCAGAGATATTGATATACTTTGCAAGTTTCTCAAGTGTATTCACTTGATTTTTCATCTGTTTTACCCATTCCGCTTCCATTTTTTTCCTTTATAGACGTGTTAAGTTTAAAATTAGTTGATAATTTAATAATACATATAAAAAAGCAAACAGGCAAGTTCGGGAATTGGTAGGAAAGATGATCCTACTCTTGTTTATTACATTAACCTTAAGCAATCTGCAAAGATTATTGCGCTTAAGGCAGCTTGGAGCAAGGGTGAGAAAGGATATCATTATTTTAAGAATGTTGAATCTACGGGTTTTCTATGTATGTAAAATAATGAGCGTAGTAACTGATGGACATCTCACAGCAATTCAGCATGGTAAGAGGTCCCTAAGCTAAGGATTTCTGAAAAGTCTTTTAATTTATATCTGGATAGTGTGAAGATTAGTTCAGAGATGGAGCAATAACTATAGAAAACCTTTACAAGCAGGTTTATGAGTATATTTTAACTTTGACTTAAACGTTTTTTTATGGTTTTATATTTCAGTTTTCCGCTTGTATGGTGAATCTACATAATGTGGAAAACATTTTTGTTCGGTGTTTAATGAAACATTTCTTCACATTAAAAATTATTTACGAAAGGGATTCTTATGATATACGTTTTTTTAATTGCTGCAATCTGGAACCTGTGGGGAGGAATCAATTTTCTTTTTTCCCCTGAAAAACAGGCCAAAAACATGAATTACCCGATTGGTAACAGGTGGGAGTCACAATATATTGCCATTCTGGCTTTCGTACTTTGTGCTATTTATGTAATGATTTTCTTTTACCAGCCTACAGGTTATTTGATATTTGTGCCTTTTTTTGCTGCTGCAAAATTTTTAATTGGAATAAGTGCTATGTACTGCTATAGGAAGCACAAAATGCCTTTACCGTTTTCGATCGCATTTGGAGGCGGGAATTTTATTATTGGGGTGCTGTTTACCTTGTACCTTTTTTTGAATTAATAATAAGTGGATCACTTAACACCGAACAAATAAATGAACTCGTATCGTATAAACTATTCACTCAGCCTGAACGACTTTCAAGTTTGTGAGTGAGTTTTGCGTTCTGGTTTTTAAACGCACCGCTTGAAGAGTAAAAAAAATGGGAAAAGTCAATATTTGACCTGCAAAGGTCATTGGCAGACTTGCTCCCATGCCCCCCCCCCCCCCCCCCCCCTCCCCCTCCCCTCCCCCCTCCCCTTAAAAACAAAAAAAAAAAAAAAAAAAACTATAATTATTTAACTCACATTTATATTATATTAAAACATAATCATACAGATGAAGGATGAGTG
>JAAELO010000416.1 GCA_024226555.1 Desulfobacterales bacterium
AAATACTCCGTTGTTTTGTTTTTATTTCATTTAAAACAACTTAAGTAGTTCGATTAAAAGGCGATTATTAGAGATTCCCTAATAAAAAATTCAAAAAAATGTAACCTTTCTACTCTCTTTATTGTCTCATATGTAAGAGTTAACTTTTTTACAAATTTTTTATACATATATACATTTAAAAAGGAGATAGTTATAATGGAAGAAAGAGAAAGTATCTTAATTTCAATTGGTTCAGCGATAGCATGTAATTGTGTTCCCTGTTATGAACATTATTATATGAAAGCAAAGCAAGCAGGTCTCAGTGTAACTGAAATTGATGAAGCAGTTTCAATAGGTGAAAAGGTAAAAAGTGGAGCAGCTGTTGTTGTACGAGACACTGTTGACTCAATTAAAAGAGGAGATATCCCGGAAGAGGATCTTGGTAAGGATGCTCCCTGTGGATGTGGTTGCAATTAAACAAGATGCAGGTATAGTTTTTCTATACCTGTTTACAAAATATCAAGAATGAAGGTTATTTATTTAAGATGCTATTAATTGAACTTCAGGATCAATATTACGATTCACTAAAAAGATTTGTACAGTTTCATGTTAAAAAACAGTGGATAGCTGAAGATATAGTTCAGGAATCATTTATGAAAGCGCATAAGAATATAGATTCATTGAATGATAAGGCAAAAGCAAAACCATGGCTTTATAAAATTGCATGGAATCTTTGTCTGAATTTTTTTAAAAAGAACAAAAAAGAGCCTGAATTCTTATTGGATCAAAATAAAGTAGCATCTTACTTAACAGATATTCAGTCTAAAATGGAACAGGATGAAATGGGGGATTGTGTACAAAATAAAATCCAGAAACTTCCAATAAAGCTAAAACAAGTACTTTCTCTCTACGACATTGAAGAGTTTTCACATAAAGATATTAGCTTGATTCTTGATATATCTGTAGAAACAACAAAAACAAGACTGCACAGAGCAAGAAAAGCTCTAAAAGAGATATTGCAAAGAGAATGTTCTTTCCAGAGAGATAATCGGGATATTTTTGTATGTCTCCCAAAGGAGAAAAATAATGATCACTAATTATGAACTTAATATAGTAAGACCTGAATGTAATCATAACTTTACTTCCGTTTTTTGTTATGTATATTTTAACAATAACATAAAAGATGCGTTGCCTTATTTAAATGCCAACCTTGGAGGTTTTAAGTATATTTTGGACCCTCCTTCTGTCACTTTTAAAGTCCATGGAAAACTTATTACAGTACACCAGAGCCAGATATCAATTAATGCTCTAAAGGATAAAGAGGAAGCAGAGAAAGTTGCATCCTGGATGGTTAGGGAAATTAATGAAGCATGGGAAAATCGAAAAGAGATAGTTCCATCTACCAAATCTTCTGAAACTGTTTCAATACCTCAAATATTAGCATTGCTTCCCAAAACAAACTGTAAAAAATGTTCTGATCAAACATGTATGGTTTTTGCAGTAAAACTAAGGGATGGCATTAAAGGTCCTGAAAATTGTCCTGAATTACCAGCTGAAAAGCAGGATCGTTTAAAAAAACTTCTAAGTACTGTTCAATATGATATCTGATGGGAATCTCTAATAATTAGAATTTTGGATGAAATACA
>JAAELO010000417.1 GCA_024226555.1 Desulfobacterales bacterium
AGGAATGGTGGATACTATTTTTTGCGTTGGTAATGAAGGTTGTACTAAAAATTTTCCCGTATTGGGTGCTTTATTCGGTGCACAAAGTGATGTTTTTAAAGCTATGATATTTGGTAAAATGGTGTTTTTTTTTTAATTCTAAGTCCTTCGTTGTAAGGTATTATGTGGAATTCAATGTGCAATCGTAATATCCGGAATATGATATCTTGCAATGAAAGAGTCCGAATAAAAAAAAATCGTCAAAGGGTGGAAGGGAATCTTCTTGACGATAAAAAGATTTGGGATTTACTTGGAGTAGAAAGTTTTGAGAACATTCGTCCTCGTCCGATGAGGTTTATTCGTTTGGAAGATGTTGCCCCGGGCACTTTCAATTATTTGAAGTTGCTGTTTTATCAAAAGAAGCCTTCTTTGGAGAATATATTTATTGGGAATTTGGCTTATACTGCGAAAAAGTATTTATTGACCGCTGTTTATCAATCTTGTATTGCGTTTGTTCTGGAGGTTGTTGACCAAGATATTTTATTGCGATGTTTATCGGATTTATTTTCCCATGGATTGAAAGATGAAGCAATGAATATGGCACATTCTGTTTTTGAATTTAAAGTTTATATTTTTTGTTTCGGTGTTTTGTATGGGTAAATAGAATGTGCCATAGTTTTAAGAAGCATAAAAAGTATTGGCAGCATTTTGTTTTTGATGATGGCTTGAAGAATTATGGCCTTTTGCCGTTACCGCTTTTAATAATTATGTTGAAAGAAGATAATTTGCCAGTTTCTGAACATTTGTTGTTTAAATTTTGTATTAAATGGAGCGAGTTTCAAGTAAAGAGGAGGTCTGTTGTGGAAGAAGGAGTGGTTTCTTTTGTTGCTCGTGGTTCTTGTCTTAGTAAAAATAATAGTAGTAGTATTAGCAGCGATTACAGTAGTACTAGTGGCAGTGGATCTAGTGGCATGAGGAGGAGTATTGTAGGTTGTGATGACATGGATGATGGGAGTTTCAAACGATCTTTTTCAGATGTAAAGGAACAGATAAAGGAGAATATGGCGACTGTCATTTTTACGGGGAGACGCGTGGCAAAAGCTGTACTTATGGTCGATCAGTGCGATTTCTGTAGCGACAGAGATTCCGTTTCTGCCACGCCTCTCCTTGTAAAAATGACAGCCGTCATATGGAACCGAAAAAGAAACGTTATTCGGAATCGTTATTAGAAATAAAACATTTTTTAAGCCCTGTTATTCCTTTTATACGATTTTCCTTGATGACCAGTGATTTTTTTTTGAAAGATGTTTATCCTTTTAATTTTTTGCCGTCTCGGGAGAATTCTGCAATGTTGGAGTTTTTGTCTCATGAAAGTATTCCTGACCGGGTGAGTTTGAGGAATGTTAAATGTGATCCTCCAAGGAAATGTGGTAATTTGGGTTTCTATGATGTATTGGCGTTTGAACAGTATGAATTACCTAGTTCGAAGCCATTGATTGTTTGGAAAGGTGGTTTGTACTATTTATCTGGGGAATTGAGAGGTGGGGAGGGTGTGCATTTTAAAGGCGAGGAAAGTGTTTCCGGGGTTTTATGCTCTGGTTCCACTTTTGACATAAATTTTTTAAGTATATTTGAGGATTCATTTCATTTTGATGTTCGATTATTTAGTTTAGGGGATTTTTGTGGAGAATTGATTCGTATTGTTGTTGAATATTCTGGTGGGAAATATGATATGGCAAACGTTTATTTAAAAATTGATCGAAATTTTTTTTTGTTTATGATTTAGTTTGTGGGATAGCATCGTAAGATGTTAAAACGTAATTTCGTTCATTTTTAAATTACTTTTGCAGTATGTACGGATACCATTGGGTGAGATTATGAAGATAGATATGAAGGTTTCATTTGGGGATGATTCTTTGAAGAGAATTGGATTTGATTTGACGGAATCGAGAATGGATATTTTCCTTAATAGTGCATGTGTTTTACATTCAGAATTAGACATATGGCGACTTTTCTTTTTCGGGAAATGCTCGCTGCAAGAAATTATCGGGAACCTCTATATGTTGTTGCATTGAGTTCCGGATAATTTCTGCAGCGAGGGTCCCTGGAAAAAGAGAAATCGCCATATCATTGGAGAATATTTCATATGATGTTGTCTTTTTTAAACATGGTGATGTGGCGTCTAGATTGGGAAGTTTTTTATTTAGTATGAGCAATTGGTTTGTGTAGGCTTTTTTTTGGTGAGTTTTTTTAGTAAATCTGAAATAGTATACACTGTATTTTGACAGCTGGGTCTGTGTAATCTAACTTCATTTCATTTCATTTCACTTGACCCGCACATCGAAAAACGCTTGCGTGGGCACTTTAGCTATAGATGACTGAAAACAATGCAAACGGACCATGATAGGTCTAGTGAATCCATCTTGAACAGTATTGGCACTTGTATGTGCCTGCACACGCGTTTTTCGATGTGCGGGCCAAGTGAAATGAAATGAAATGAAGTTAGATTACACAAACCCAGCTGGGTCTGTGTATAATCTAACTTCATTTTATTTCATTTCACTTGACCCGCACATCGAAATACGCGTGTGCAGGCAATATGCATTCACT
>JAAELO010000418.1 GCA_024226555.1 Desulfobacterales bacterium
CCTGTTTATGAACTTGAGTTTTCATATTTTAGTTATGGATTTCGTCCTAATAAAGGGGCTCACAAAGCCATTTCACAAGCATTAAGTTACGTTAATTCTGGTTATCAGGACATAATCTGAAAAGCTTCTTTGATGTTGTGAATCATGACTATATGATGAGCCTTTTGTATCGCAAGATAAAAGACGAACGCCTACTAAGATTGATTCGCAAGTTCTTAAAAACAGGAATGATGCTCGGTGGAGTAGAACAAAAGAGAGAAATAGGGACACCTCAGGATTAATTGCGATAGCAATTACCTACCATTAAGTCCATTATTGTCAAATATCATTCTGAACGAACTTGACAAAGAATTAGGTAAAAGGGGACTTCGCTTCGTGAGATACGCAGATGATTATTCACTTTTTACAATTTAATTTTAAAAGGTGTTCATGAGCTCCCTTTGGTCGGTTGTAGCATTTTTTTGAAAAGTAAGAAAGCAACAAACCGAGTATTGAAGAGTGTAACGAAATTTATTGAGCAAAAACTACATCTTAAAGTGAATTCAGAAAAGACAAGTATTTGCCGCC
>JAAELO010000419.1 GCA_024226555.1 Desulfobacterales bacterium
GAGAGAGAGAGAGAGAGAGAGAGAGAGAGTCCTGCGGGTTGGCGCAAACTTTTGATGGGGGTGTGGGGGGTGCAAAAGAGAATATAAAAGGTGTACGTTGCGCGAGGAGAACTCACCAGAGGTTGCAATCTCAGTTTAAGACCTAACACTCGACAGAGAGTTACATGTACTGATCTTTTGGGCAACGCTTCGCCATCCCAGTATACATGTATGTAATTTTGGGTATAAATTGCATAAATTCATTACTCTTCTTTAAGGAGCACGTGCTTGTCCCTGGCGAAATGATACGACTGGAGTGCTTATGTTCGATTATCTCAACTTTCGATTTTTCGGTCTGGTTATCCAAGGTTTTCGTACGCACTGAAGGCTGCTCATGAAGAAAGAGTCCACGATACAAGCCTGTAACTTGACCTGCTCTCTACGATACACTAACATGTGGGCTTAACCTGCTTTGCTGTCAACGTGCCTTTTGAAGCGAGAAGACGTGAAACAATGTCAGAGCCGTGTAAGTGTAACAGACTGCCAATATCACTGGCCTTCGACGCTTCATTGTTGAAGCATCTTAAAGAAACTTTGCCTGCACTCCAGCGCGAGATGGGCACGATGTGCTTATCAGGAACAGTTCCACAGCCATCAACTCAAAGGCTTGTGCAAGACTTCCTACAAGAAATGATGAGCGCGACGGATGTGACTAGATATAGATCTAGACAAGGATCACACTTTTGTATCTCCCCACAATCAATGTTCATCAA
>JAAELO010000420.1 GCA_024226555.1 Desulfobacterales bacterium
AAGTGAACTTTATCGCATTGCCGAACATATTGCATCTTGTTTTATTAACTCATATGAATCAGAACCAGAAGTAATTATTATTGACTGTGATGACACGAACAACAAATAGTAGTACACTTTTCAATTGAAATAAACAAAGGAATTGAGGACAAAAATAAAAATAGAATTTCCTGAATCTTATGCTTATAGGCCTGAACAATGCAAGTGCTTAGAGATATTTTCTGTACTTCGGTGTTAGCTATATCTTAACCTCAACGTGTCCCCAAATAATACTTGCCCTGATTTTCCAACGAACGAAAGTTGGCTGGGAGCGAAATGCCTTCTTGGAAATAAATTGACAGTTAAATCAAAAATCTTGTAATGTATCAGCTAAAATCTTGTAAAAGAACAAGGCTTGATTGAAAAAACATTCGTGATGAGTGGATTTTTTTAAACATTTTCCCGAAATTTGTCTTGTTTTTGGGTTTATACTATTACTCAATAAAATTTTGTTTTTTTAGCAAGTTTTCATTTCAAATTTCTTGAACATCAATATTCTTGATAGTATTTTTTCTCCTGACTTTGTTACCCTGTATCTACATGTCTTATTCAATTTTGTTATGATT
>JAAELO010000421.1 GCA_024226555.1 Desulfobacterales bacterium
GATATCTTCAGATCTTCTTCCCCTGTTCATCACATGATACCATGCTCCAGGATATTCTATTCTTAGTGGTCTTGTTCTAATTGTTATTTAGATCAGAATAACTGATCTAAGTCAAGAGCAGATTTGACCCCATTGATGTTTTTGGAGAACGCAAACAGGTTCATATACGACGTGGCAAGGGTCATAAAGACAGAATGGTTCCTCTGCCGGATTTTACTTATCATGCACTTCGAACCTTGTGGAGAAAACACCGTAATCCAAACTTTCTCTTTCCCAATGCAAAATCTCCTAATGCACTTCATAGTGCCATAACCCATATGAATGTGGGAAGTGTTCAGCAAGCCATGGAACTATCCTCTATTGTTGATCAATACAAATATTTATATATGTCAAAATATAAAAACAGGGTTCTCCCCGGCCATAAAAAAGCTTTAAGATCTATCTTAAGTTGCAGAACCCCGGATGCCGGTTTATTGTATGTAAGGTGCAGTGAATGTAATCACAGGGATGTTCAGCCAGTATCGTGTGGTCACAGAAATTGTCCTAAATGCCAAAATCATGAAACCAGCAGATGGATTGACCGTCAAATAAATAAACTGCTTCCTGTTCCATATTTTATGGTGACTTTTACACTCCCCTTTGAATTGAGATCTTTAGCATATAGTAATCAAAGAAAGATCTACTCTATCATGTTTAAAAGTATTTCAAATACCCTTAGAGATTTTGGTTTAAACCGCAAAAACCTTGGTGCCGATATAGCAATGTCAATGGTACTCCACACCCATAACAGAAGTTTAGATTACCATCCCCATATGCATGTGATTGTTCCAGGTGGAGGTGTTGATAAAGGCAGAAAGCAATGGAAAAAGAAAAAATCCAAATATCTTTTTAATCAGGATGCCCTGTCA
Organism: Desulfobacterales bacterium; assembly: GCA_024226555.1. Classification (GTDB taxonomy): domain Bacteria; phylum Desulfobacterota; class Desulfobacteria; order Desulfobacterales; family JAAELO01; genus JAAELO01. The sequence continues at coordinate 909 of JAAELO010000421.1, forward strand.
AAAGTGTTCCGGGCAAGATTTTTATCTGCTTTGAACAACTCTAAACTGCCTGTACCAAAAAGAATCCCTTTCAAATGGGTTGTGGATTGCTCCTATGCCGGTGGAGGTTTAACAGCCTTTAAATACCTCTCAAGGTATCTATACCGTGGCGTTATTAGTGAGAAAAATATCATTGCAAATAAAAATGGTGTTGTTACTTTCAGGTATATCGAAAGTAAAACCAATAAAACAAGATGCCGAACCTTAAAAAGTGAGGATTTTTTGCACCTTATCATGCAGCATGTTCTCCCCAAGGGTTTTAGAAGAATTAGAGGTTACGGGTTCCTTCACGGTAATGCAAAAAAGCTGCTATTTATTGTACAACTTATTCTGCATAAATTGTAAACTTTCATGTTGTGTGGATACATTGCTGCACCATCAGCTGTCGGAGCAAGAAGGGCACACGGAAATTCTTTGCAGTCACAACAGAATTCTACACCCTTGTCTTTAACGCAATTTAAAGTTGCGCATCCCTCCGGGAGATGGTAATGCTTCCCATCTTATTCTCGGCAGCCTTTACAAGGGATCTCTTCCTTTGAAACACCTATTTTTTTATGAATTATTTCAGCAAAATCCTCTGTTAAATTATCTTCATAGATTTCACAATTGAAACAATCCAAACCACATGGTGCTGTTAAAGCCTTCTTGTCTTTCATGTTTTCTCCTATTTTATTTAGACACATAACGTTTTAATCAACGGGCGCAAGAAAACGCTCTCAAATGACAACATTTCTTGAAAAGCGACATTTGGGCTGCGCTCCGGTGAATGTTAATATTATGTGACTCTATTTTAAAGTTGATTGTAAAAAATTAAATTCAACATTGTGGTTGTTACAGAATAAAATTCCAGTAATTGGCAAACCAGAAGAGAGCAAAGGATGTCACAATCACAGATGCATAATGTACTTTCCCCCACATGGGAGCACTCTCTTTCTTCCAAAGTTTTATCAAAAATACAATTAATCCAAGGGTCATTATTCCGCTTATCCAGGGTACTGAAAACAGGATCTGGACTTGCAGGGGGATCATTTTAAAAAGGATCAAAAGGTCTGCCAATATTCCTAAAGCGAGCAGTACAATACCTACAATATAAACCAGGTTTAACAAACTGACTGCAAATACCATCCAATGTCCCTGGCGTTTTATTGGCCAGATAACAAGCATTGAGAGAAAAGTCACGGTTATCATGCCGATCAGGAGAATTGTAAAATTCATACCATCAAACAAATTGGACTTCTTATAAGTTCCTGTTCCACCGAAAGAAAGATAATCGACTTCTCCCTGCTTATTTTCAACAAACACAGCAAAAAAACTCGGGGTTTTCTTACTCTGAAATACGAGTGGCTCAACTTCTACATAATTATTTGAACCTATTTTCAATGTGCCATCACCGTTGTCTTTTACACTCACTTTGTTCATTAAAGCTTCGATCTGGAAAAAATCACGTGATGAAACATGAGCTATATGGTAATTACCAGTATACCGCTCAATTCTTCTTTTTGCGTCAGACAGAGGTGTAATATCTGGAATTTTTACTTCTGATTCTGGTGAAAGATTCTTAACGATTTCTACACTGAGGCTTCTCATCATCCTGGCTGCTCGTGTAAGCATCATGCTTCTGTCAAAAAGACGATGATTTATGCTTAAGAAGATACCAACTTCATGCTGAGGCATAAAAATTAATCTGTTGTAAAATCCAATCCCATTGCCATCGTGATAAAAAGCCTTACGCCCGGCAAAGTTCTTTTCAGCTAAAATATAGCTTCGACCTCTTGAGAATGCGTGAACCGAAGCTTGCCGTTCAAAAATCAATGGGATTGTTTTTTTCTTCAGGATTCGTTTTCCACCCAATATCCCGCCATTCAACATAGCGATCATATATTTGCTCATATCCTGCCCATTTGTAACCAGAGCAACTCCTGGAGACATGCGGACGAAATCATGTGGAACAACTTGATACTTTCCATCAAGATACCCATAACTTATCGCAAGGTTATCATTAATTTTTGTCGGTAACGGTTGAAGAAAGGTAGTATCCTGCATATCTAAAGGTCTAAACAAGTATTTTGCGGCCGCCTCCTCATAGGGAAGTCCGGTCACTTTCTCAATAACATAACCTAATAATGCATAATCCCAACTGCTATAGGACAGCACCGTTCCGGGTGTCATAGTACGTTGCGGAATATCTGCTGCCAGCACCTTGCTTAGAGGTTCCCAGCCTTCAATCGTAGGAGCATGAGATTTGACAATAGTATCAGGGTACCCACTCTGGTGGTTGAGCAACTGAGCAATTGTGCTGGCCGGGCCGAAATCATCTTTAAAATCCAGGTCGGCAATGTACTCACTCACCGGTGCGTTTAATTTGATAAGCCCCTGCTCTACAAGTTGTAGTACTACAGTACCTAAAACCGGTTTTGACACAGAGCCTGCCCGAACCGCTTTTTGGGACGTCATGGGGGTCTTATTGTTAAGATCTGCGTAGCCATAGCCTTTTGACAGAAGAATTTTCCCCTGTTTGACCACAACGACTACCACTCCTGGAACGTGGGCAGCTTCCATTTTTTCTGGAAGGTACTCATCTAAAACTACTTCTAATTTATTCGAGCTAACATGATCAACCGCCGGAGTAACGTCACTGACACTTGCCTGTACTTCGACGCTGAGTGGATAGCTGATCAGCATCAGTACAAATAAAACCATTAGAATGTTCAATTTTTTTTGATTGAAATATTTTTTTTTAATCATCATAAAACTCCTGTGAAAACATCATCTTGTGAATATGTGCTAAAGATGTCTAAATTCAGAGGTAGATTACTCAATTGATTACGGTCTCGAAAACCAATAACAATCTTTCCGCCATGATTAATAACCCGAAACAATTCACTAAAGTATTTATTTGGCTCTTTCCAGAAATAAAGAGTGTTTACTGAGCATAGTTTATCGAATGTTCCACTATCAAATGGAAGGATGCTGCACTCTTCATTTTTCAACCTTACTTTGCCTTTTGCAATATGTCCTTTATTAACTTTGGTTGCTTGTTTTAACATTGTCTCCGAAAAATCAATTCCTTCCACAACTCCCTCAGTTATAATATCTGCCATCTCATTTATTAGTTTCCCTGTACCGAATCCAATTTCAAGGATTCTATCTTTCCCTTGTAAATTAAGTGTCTCCTTCACAAAGGAATTTAGATCGGCATTTCCGTTGTTAAATGCTTTGGTCATTAGATAGCGTCCAATGAAGCCAGAAGGCTTTCGAGATTGTAAGGATAGTATTTTCTCTGGTATAAATTTTATTAAAAACATGATTTGTTCCTTATTCGGGTATAACGTCGCGGATAACCTGCCGATTGATTTAGCCAATACTCTTCAACTAATTTCCTCGGACAGGTTGATCCGCCTTGTTATGTTGAGCTGTGATAAGCTCACAATCCCAACATAACACTCGACAGCAGGATCATAACGC
>JAAELO010000422.1 GCA_024226555.1 Desulfobacterales bacterium
GAAAGGGCGATGTTTTATTATTCGTTGGGCCGATGACTTTATCATTGGTTGTGAAAGTAAAACGGATGCAGAACGGATTATGGAGGTTCTACCTAAAAGGTTTGAGAAACATGATCTGAACCTTCACCCAAAGAAGACAACTTTGATATCATTTAGTAAACCAGCAGCATCTGTGCGAAAAGACAAAGTAAATGGGATATTCGATTTTCTCGGATTTACTTTTTACTGGGCAAAATCGCTAAAGGGCTATTGGATCATAAAGAAGAAAACAGCCGGTAAAAGGCTGAGCAGATTTATGAAAATGGTATGGAGATGGTGCAAAACAAACCGACACGAAGCGATAAAAGAGCAATATGATATTCTTTGCAGTAAATTGCGTGGCTTTTATCAATATTATGGTGTTAAAAGTAATTACAAAGCACTTGAAGTAGTCTTTGAGCATACAGAAAAGGCTTGGAGAAGATGGTTAAGCAGAAGAAGCCACAAAGGAAAAGTATTTTTGGTGGACCTTAGAAAAAAATTTTCTTTACCAAAGCCTAAAATAGTGCATAATATTTAATCTTCGCAGTGCATGGTAGCAAAGTTTTACGCCAGTCGGATGTCCAACTGACTGGTCGATGGTTTGGTAAAAAGAATCAGAGCCAAGGAACCGTATGAGGGAAATCTTCACGTACGGATCTGTGGGGGGAGCGTTGGGTAACTGATGCTTCTACCTGGAACTGTAGTGCCCTGCTAAACAAGCAAGCTCTGTGAATTGAAATTAAATAATTTTGGAGATTATTGATTATAAATGGAAAAAATAATAAAGGATATTGAAATAGGAATTGCTAATTTGCTGAAAAGCAGACCTTCACACCTAATAGACGAATCATTAATTAAACATTCTATTGTCGAAATTTTACTTGAGAAAGTTAAGAATTCAAACCAAATAGAGAATCTGCAAGTTGAAAAAACTTGCAATCAATCAAATATCAGACGCTGTGATATTTTTTTTCAATATAATGGGAAAAAATATTTCCTTGAGTTAAAATTAAATAGACTTGTTCTTAAAATAAATAGCGACAAATTATCTGGTATGAATGAATTTAAAGGCGATATTCAAAGTATTCTTAAAGACTTTGATCAACTTGGTCATGTAAAAGATGGTGAAAAATATCTACTACTTCTTATGCAAAGCAAAGGTATTAAAATTAATAGAAGTATAAAACTCAGTCTAAACGAATATTGTGAAAAGGAGCTAACATCAGAATCTAAGCGATTATTGAATATATTAAGTAACAATGATAATCAATATCCTTTAATTTTTAAAAAAAGTATTCCTAACTTCGTTAATGGTGAGTCAATCCCATTTGAACTTATGGTATTTAAAGTTACAAAATAAATTATTGTAGTACAGAACATAAAAAAATAACCGGATCAAGTTAATCTTCACAGAGACAGAGCAACTGTCAAGGAAATTAGTTTATAACGCTTCTGATTATATAGACGTTAGCATCTCAAAGGAACTGTATGTCTTATTCAATCGAAGAACATAAACATAGGTTTGCAGCATGGGCGGCTGGTAGAGCTTCCAATGTTAAAGGATGTCGTTTTACTGTCGAACAGGGCAAAATCATTTTGGAAGAAGCTGGCTTGAAAGACGTTTCGAATAGCCTTGAAAATCTCCCTCAACCTTCTGAATTCGACAGAAAACACAAAGAATGGCGAAACGCAGTCATAAAAGCTGCAAATAAACATAATTTAAACTTTACCCATGGCGTAGCAGCAAAACTAATAAATATATATTTAAAATCAATATATGTATGCAGTAGTTACACTAACAATGAAAAGATCAAAGTTATACATCCACCTATTGACAGTGTTTTATTAGATGCATTGTATAAATTAAACGTTTCAGGAAAAAAGAAAGAGTGGCAAGCAGCAAGAAAGGCAAGGTGGTCGAAGCTTGATAGCGATCAATATCAAAGAGTAATAAATGCAATCAAAGCTACTATTCCAAAAGAAAACGGGCTTTGGACAATTGAAGAATATTGGCAAGGTTATCAATAAAATGCTAACAAAGGAATACAATGACAGAAGATATTTTTGCAGGTGCTGAAGAAAATTATAAACGCCTTTTCGAAAGATTTAATGAACTACCTGTTGTAATAATTCATGGTTTAGTTGACGCAAGTGGCCTAAGTGCTGGAAAAGCCCCACCTGAAGAAAAATGGTCAATAAATCTCAGTCTTGTTGCATGGCGTGAGGAAGATAAGGCTGTTCGTAATGAAGATGTCGTAATATATAAGCAAGTCAATGATGATGAACTGAAAGAGCTTCAAAGTAAAATTGATTCAAATTCACTTATAACTTTTCAAGGGAAAATTTGTACTAATAGTCCTTTTGGTGACACGAGAGCTCTGCTTGTTAACTACGTTGGTGAAAGCACAGATAATGAATTAGCTGTGATATTGTCGGAGTATACCAAACCCGTTGAAATATCAGATGAAGTTTTAGGAAATCTGAAATTAGATAAATCAGTTGATTGGTTCGAAGGAACATTTGAGTGGAATGGAACTCAGATTGATATACAGCTTTCTCTCGATGAATCAGGAAATCCAGATGAAGCCATAAAAACTGCTAAAGCTCTAATTGAAAACATGTCAGTATGGACAAAAAAAGTGATCGATTACGCTGTAAATGAGCTTCTTGACCTTAAAAATGAAAACTGGCTTGATGAAGGTGAACTCAAGGTAAGTAAAGAAGAATTCGCTACTCGTATGTCAATCCAATTAATAACAACCTACGATGACGGGGAGTTTGAGTTTTGGCACGATGATGGGGGGTTATTTTGGGGCCATTCGATTGTTGTCTCAGGTTCATTTACCGAAGGTTTAACTGATGTAGATATTCCCGGATAGTTATTTAGCTAACAATCAGGTGCAAGGGACAATTACCGCGGACTTTGTTGTTTCGAGCACTGTGACAAATTGAAAATGTGTTTTTTATTAAACTTAAAGGTCAATCGGCGGTAATTGCCCCTGACCTGAAGCGTTACGCGTTCGCTACAGCGGGTTCGCGACCTGCCAAGGGCTTTAAACAAGACTGGTTGTGGCTTGGATCATTGGCCGCCTCCACTCACGCGTAACGTCGCGGATAACAGCCTTCCGCATTATAAATAAGAAACATCAATGGGGTCAAATCTGCTCTTGACTTAGATCAGTTATTCTGATCTAAATAACAATTAGAACAAGACCACTAAGAATAGAATATCCTGGAGCATGGTATCATGTGATGAACAGGGGAAGAAGATCTGAAGATATC
>JAAELO010000423.1 GCA_024226555.1 Desulfobacterales bacterium
CGATCTCATTAAATCACTTCTTCCGGATCTTCCCCACGTTTAATTTTCAGCCAACACAGCTAGCGGAGTACGCACCTGAAAAAGGTTTTCAGCCAAAATGTATCAAAACTCAGGCAAAAACATTTTTCAACCAGAATGTAGGTAAAACTTTTTCAACCAAAATGTGTATGTTTTTACTATTCTGCTCCAAATTCTTGAAATGAAGGCGCAGTTCGTGTAAAAACTCGGCTGGCTGAAAAATTTTTCCGCTAGAGTTGCAAACAGTATGGCGGAAAAATTTTTCCGCTCGCCAGTGATTAATTTACCATTTTTTTCTCCATCAACAGTTGCAAGAATTTCAACACCTCGTTGGAAAAAACGCGAACTCTTCACTACCCCTTGCACTCTCATGACGAACATTCATTGAAAGACTTGGAGGCATCGGCACGATCGTGTCCCAATGGTCAAGTCACTGAAACACTACAACATTTATCTGACAACTTAGTACGATTGGACGGTGTTGTTTGTCGAATAGTGCCATGAGCAGTGCCCAACGTCAACACATAGACAGTGATGAAA
>JAAELO010000424.1 GCA_024226555.1 Desulfobacterales bacterium
GACTTTTCTACTTTTCCGGGCTTGATGAAAACAAACTTAGGTACAAATGAATGGAATATGACAGTAATAAGACTTTCTAGGCTTCACTTCTACTTGTATACTCAAATAAGGGAATAAGGATAACACTATTACTATTAATATTTTGACTCAAAGGTAAACTTTTTAAATTACCTTCAATTTACTACCTTTATATATGGGGTTTTGGTCAGAACTTAGAAACACACCCATGTTTTTAGAATTTCAAGGGCAGTACTACCAGTACTGTACCTCCCCGGGCTTTTTGGAGTTGTTTTCGTATTTTGAGCGGGTTTTCTATTTTTCCAGGCATGTTTACTTCGTCTAATTTTTCTCTCAGTGACATTTTCCATTCAATAAATAAAAAAAATTAGTAGCATTCCTCAATATCGAAGCAAAAGACCGTAGCGCTTGTCGTTTTACTTATGGTTTCACAGTACTTTCTTTGTTGCTAAGGCGTCGCAATGCACAGTTTTTGATCACGTGACTGGAATAAAGCTGAACAATAAGCTAGAACAATAGGCTTCCAGACCAGTGTTTATTCTATTGACTATGATTGAACACTTTGACTTTCTTTTTTTATTAACAGGTCGTCCAGGAAGATTTCTGAAAGCTTAGAAAAAGCAATATTAGAAGCACTGCAAGAAGTCAACGAATCATATCAGGTTTGTCAACCCTGTGATCTATGATCCAA
>JAAELO010000425.1 GCA_024226555.1 Desulfobacterales bacterium
ACAAAAAAAGTTGACGAAAGTTGTCGACGAATCTAGATTACACAGGCCCACGTGGCCGGTGTGCAATCCACTCCATACCGTACATATTACGCGCGCACATCGTATTCCCGCAAAAAAAAACACAGATTTAAACTGAACGATGTCATCCCCCATAATTTTCATTCATCTCTTCGCTAAAACCATTTACCAATTGATAGTTTGCCAAAAGAATAAAGTTCGGATTGCATTTCGTAATTAATTAAACGAAATATAAAAGGAATTGGGAATTGCACACCGTAATCCAAAGCATTTTTAAAACGTTTAGCTTCCGTTTAGAGGCCTGATTGGGGGCCGGTAAAACAGGCCGGTGGCAGGCTTTTTTTTTTGCCGCCAGGCCCGGCCGCCACAGGCCCAAAAATTACAAATTTCCGGCTTTTTTTTCGAGAAAAAAGCCTGGTGACTACCTCTTCTGGCATTTCCAAGTGCACTTTCCAACACACACTCTCAAAAAACCATACACACACGCAGTCTCAGATTTTTTTTTGATTTTTTTTTCAAACTTTCACAAGATGAGCAGGCAAACAAAATTATCAAAAATCGAGTGGAGTAATTTTCACCCCACTTCTCAAGGACCACAATCAATTTGACTTGGCCCACCACCAAAAAAATTCAAGCCGCACATCACTAGGACACTGTTGTGCCCATGGTGTATTTCACCGGCTTTTTACCGGCCAAAAAACAAGGCAACCGGCCGTACAGGCCGGTGGGTGAAAATTTCACCGGCCACCGGCCGCCACAGGCCGAAATATTGATGGAGAATCTGCCCTCTAGCCGGGTAGTCCCGTGTGGATGTTTGTCCTTTTCTCCACGCTCGAGCAATGTTTCTGCGTTTTTTTTTGTTTTTTTTCGCCTTTGTTTTGAGG
>JAAELO010000426.1 GCA_024226555.1 Desulfobacterales bacterium
AATAAATTGTAAAATTACTTCGAAAATCGCATTTAAAAATGTTTTTCTGCGTTTTGAAAATTTCTAAAATTTCTTAATAATTCTTTCGTTTAAAATTCATTTTATCTTTCTTTCTAAACATAATTAACCTTCCTTTCCTCCGTCGCAACGACCTTCTTTTTTGTTTAGTTTTGAAAGTGTGAGGGTGCGGAGGGTGGCAAATAACGAAAGGGAAAATTTGGGTGCGTTTTGTTTTTCGATAGCAAAAAAAAACAAAAAAAAAGAGCGCCAAAAAAAGGGATGCCTTGTCCGTTTTGCTAGGAACGCAAAGGTTGGGAGACGGGGTGAGAGCTTCTAAAGTCCCGGAGGGATGGGGAAAGGGTCAATTTTAAAAGGGGGACGGTGTGGGGGGCAAGTCTGGAAAAGGGGGATAGGATGTTGCGTATATTCAGTTTTTTCTTTCGGTAGTCGACAGTCTAAAATTTGAGGGATATGATAAGTTCCTTTCGATTCATGCTTTCTCCCTTTCGTAAACCACTTTTTCCAATCCCTTTGTTTACCCCCCAAACAATCTGTGGATATGTTGCGTACATTTTTTTGTGTCCATGCGAGGGTGGGAGGGGTGGATCGATCGGAAAAAGGTGGTCCCCAGAGGCACGGAAGGGGTTTCAAAAAATTCTAAGCCCCTAACGACGAACTCCAAACGCACTCCATGCTATTTGATGTTTGGAGACCAAAGTAGGGTACCATCTCGTCGAGGTAGGCGAGAAGAAAAAGCTAGTCCCCTTTCGAGCGGGAAGCACGCAAGCCGTCTCGGCGACTTCTTTTTCCCTTTTGCAAAACTAAACGCACTCGTATGTCTCACAGGTCGCCGGAGGAGAGTAGACAAAAGCACTTACTTTCGCGGGTGCTTTGCGACGGAGGGAGGAAGGGTTGGGTAAATTAATTCGTAATATGTTTCGTTTTTAGCTTTTTTTGGATTCGTTGAAAGTACTCTAATTTTTGACTAATTCTTTGGTAAAATTAATTCCATCTTTCTTTTAAAGCATAGCCATCCCTTCCTCCGTCGCAAACGACCTATTTTTTGTTTGTTTTTCAAAGTGTGAGGGGTGTAGATTCTTACGAAAAAAGAAAAAAAAAGAGAGAGAAAAAACGATCAAAAAATTCCGAGTAAAAAACAATCGACAGAGCGGTGAAGGGTCCCCTTTTTCGCAAAGGCGAGAAAGCACGAATTTTTGGAGGATGTAACGCTGGGGAATGGTCAAGTTGCGGGGGAGAGTGGGAAAGAGCGATGGGAGGGGAAGGCGGGATGCGAAAGGGCCATGCGGTGAAAGGGGGATAGGAAAAAAGGGTCGAATTGTGCGTATTTCATTTTTTTGCGTATATTTTCCAAATGGGTATTCGCCATTTGGTAATTGTGATTTTTCAAGGCGTGGGATGATTTCATTCAATTCTAAACTTCTCCTTTTTAAGTAAAAAACCTTTCCCATCTTTTTTTTGGTCTTTTTTTGTTTTGGCGGCGACCAAAACGCAAAATGCAAAAAAAATAGAAAAGGAAAAAACAAAGAAAAAGGAAACTTGCCAAAGATTTAAACATATAAATAATGGATAGTATAGTCTAAAATTAAAGACATGTATTGCGAAGCATATGATGAATTGGTTGTAAGGTGTAATACGACTGGCGTTGGGCATAAGGTTGCAAATTGATGAGTGTCATTTGGAGAGGGTGTCATTTGTTGTTTATTGCTTGATTTTTGAGA
>JAAELO010000427.1 GCA_024226555.1 Desulfobacterales bacterium
AACCATTGACGACTTTTCGTTCAGGCACTACCTAAACCACAAAATTATGTCTAAAGGAGGTTAAATTGTTCCAAAAAAGTAGTATAAATATAGATGAAATTCTTCAAAATTTAATAGCAGCCCTAACGGTCAGTTTTGCGGCGATCAGTTTAGGCGCAGCGTTTGGTTTATTATCTGGAAGAGGAGCGTTTGCAGGAATCATATCTGCAGGGATTATTGCTTTACTGGCTTCCCTATTTGGTGGTACCCGCGTCCAGTGCTCCGGTCCCACTGCTCCTATGACTGCCATTACTGTTCTTGTTGTCGCTTTTTCTGCTAATGAGCTGCTCGTAAAATTACCTGAGGCGAATCCTGTTCATTTTATCAATATCGTGTTTATTCTTACTGGAGTATTACTTTTCCTTGGTGCTGTGCTCAAGCTTGGTAAATTTATTGAAATCATCCCTAATATTGTTGTCTCTGGATTTATGAACGGTATTGCCATATTAATCTGGATTGACCAAATTAAAAAACTTTTTGGAATCATGGGGAAAAAAGCGTATGGTGGACCTGTCGCAATAAATGTGATTGTTGCAATTGTTACATGCACTTTGATTTTCATTATCCCCAAAATTGCTAAAAAAATTCCCAAGGGGAATCTTTTGTCAGCAACTTTGCTGTCCATCGTCATCATGAGTACCTTTGTTGCCATTTTTAGAATTCCCATTGAAACAATTCAACTAAATACTCGTATCGATTCCTTTGAAAGTATTAAAAACATTGTTGTAACACAGTTTCCCAGTACATTGTCATTGGACCTTATCCTCCTTGCCCTACCTTTTGCATTGCAGCTTGCAGTATTGGGGTTCCTGGATACGCTTTTAACATCTCTTGTTGTTGATAAGCTAATAAATGAATCCACAAAAAAGAATCAAGAACTTGCTGCCCAAGGCCTTGCCAATACCGCAGCCGCTTTCTTTGGTGGTATTCCTGGCGCTCAGGCAACTATTCGTTCAGTTTTAATTATTAAAGAAAAAGCTACAAAACGATATGCCGGAGTTCTCGTTGGTGTGTTTGTTTTGGTGGAAATGGTATTGTTTCAGGATCTATTAAATTATATTCCTCAAGCAGTGTTTGCAGGTGTTCTTTTAAAAATCGGATGGGATGTATTTGATAAAGAATCGATCATCATTTTTATAAATCAGGTCAAAAAAACCAGTACCCACTCAAAAAAATTTCATATTACAAATGTTGAAATGTTTTTTTTCATCGGCGGAACAACATTGATTACTGTGGTTAAAGACCTCAATATTGCAGTTGGTATTTTTACATTGCTATTTTTCCTTTACAACAAAGTGTTTTTTAGAAACAATCCTTTACAGGATATGCGAACTGGGCTACCGACATAAGGTCAGGATAACTTTGGTCGGGTAGAATTACGGCGCGTGTGACTTATGTCTACGTTTCCGTAAAGCCCCCTTCTCATCCCGGACAGTCGGTTTCCCCGAGTCTTATGTGTTATAACACATAAGACTCGTTATGTTGTCACCTCACTTATGTTGTGAGACAGATGTAATTATCTATACTTATCACTTATATCTATGAATAACACAACATAGGGTGTAATTAAACATTGGGACGAAATCTGTCATAGGGTTTAGTGCACCTAACATTTATCTTATTGCTTCAATTTGACCTCTCTTTTGAATTTTCTGGATGAGATTTC
>JAAELO010000428.1 GCA_024226555.1 Desulfobacterales bacterium
AAACTGCACCATCTTCTCCCATTATGCCTGAGCATGTGAGAATAGCGACAAAGCATGCAATTTCAGCTCTCGACAAAGGTTTCTTTAAAATCCGCTTTGATCGCCTTACTGACCGGCAGCAGAAATATGCTCGCGCAATGGCCGAGCTTGGTCCTTCACCGGCCTCTTCAACAGCTGTTGCTAAAGTACTTGGCATCACAATCAAACAGGCCGCACCTATTCGAGATGAAGTTATTAAAAAAGGCACGGCATATAGCCCAAGGCGTGGACTTGTCGCATTCACTGTCCCCAAATTCGATGAATTTTTAAAGCGGATTTGGTCGAAAAAATAGAATTTCTTTAAATTTTGTTAAAAGTAAACTATTTTCCATCCATAAACAGTTGTTATTTACCACACTCTGATCATACTTTCGGCCTTTTTTTGCCAAATTAAATTAGAATTTTTATTTTTCTAGCCACCCCTTAATTTGGGAAAATTTATATTTAAAACTTATTCAAGCTTTCCCACCTATGCCTTAAAAAACCCATAAAAAAGATTGAGCGAAGCGAATCATTTTTTAAAAATTTCCAAGACACGAAATTTATTAGAAATATTTAGTTTTCATGTAATTTGAGTTATAATAACCTGATGATTATTATTCAGGGGCTGATAATTAATGTTCGGCTTTAGCCATAAGAAATATATTAACCTTCTTGGAGATTTATTATTAGTTTAGGACAGTTTTACAAAACGGAAGAAGAATTCACTCGTTTTTATGCAAAGCTGAAATTGCTTGCGTGTCCGCATTGTAACACAAGAGGATTCTTAATATTGCATGGATACCTTTACGGCTATTCAGAAAAGGCGGGAGGCAATAGAATCAAACGGGGTCATCGAATATTTTGCAGCAATAGAAAAAAGAGAAAGGGTTGCGGAGGCACGTTTTCGACATTGGTTTCTGCTTTTATTAAAAACTTTACGATTTCAACTAAAACCGTATGGAATTTTCTTAATAAAGTCAAAGATGGCATATGTTTGTCAGAAGCATTTAAGAATGCCGGCACTAGTATAGGAGATTCTAACTGCTATCGTATTTTTAAAACGTTTAAATACAATCAGGTTCGTGTCCGGACAATGCTTTCAAGAATTAAGGATCCTCCCCCAATGCCCCATACAAAAGATCCTGCACTTCAGACCATCACACACCTTAAGTATGTATTTGAAGGAAGTTCTTGTCCGGTTTCTCAATTCCAGTATCATTTTCAAGCCTCATTTTTCTAAAAATACGCGATTTCTTTTCTCATTTAAATCCTTCACTAACCAAACTAACATCATAACCTGCCCGTAAAGCAATTTCAAAAAGAGGGAACCACACAATAAAACCATTTATCTGTATGGGATTATGAATTATCTGACGAAAGCTGACTAATTTAAACCATGCGGAGGTTAACGATGAAAAATCCAAGTCCATACTTAAAAATGCGAGTTTTAGGGGCAGTCGAGAATACTAAAGGGAAAAGCATTAGAAAGCGCATCAAGAAAGTAGCCAAACTCTCATTTGCTGATGAGGAAGGGAATATGCGGAAGTTTACCTGGAGTACCATCTCAACTTGGTACTACAGGTATAAGAATCATGGAGTCACCGGGGTGGCCGTAAAGAATCGCTCAGACAAAGGGAAAACCAGAAAGATAACTCCTGAGGAGCTTTTGGAAGCTATCAATCAGGTGCGGCCGTTTTTTATAAACAATCGTCATACCAAATACGATATCTACAGAATGTGCATCGAAAAAGGCATAGTGAAAAAGGAACAATTGGCCTCAACCACGTTTTATCGATTTATTAGAGAATACGACTTGTTAAATGACGACATTGAGCATAACAAAAAAAGATTGGCCTTTTCTATGGCCCATGCCAATGAATTATGGCAGGCAGATACCATGTTCGGACCTCATGTGAAGGGGCCAGGCAACAAAATGGTTCAAACAAAGCTCATTGCCTTCATAGACGACGCATCACGAGTGATCTGTCATGCACAATTCTTTTTCAACGAGAACATAGATGCACTGATTACCGCGTTAAAAGCTGCTTTTTATAAAAGAGGTCTTCCAAAGCAGCTCTATGTGGATAATGGATCGATCTATTGTTCGAAGGAAATCACGCTAATATGTGCCCGGATAGGCTGTATTTTACGGCATACGCCTGTAAGAGATGGTGCGGCGAAAGGAAAAATAGAACGATTTTTCAGACGGCTGAGAGATCAGTTTCTTTCCCGAAAGCTGGATCTGACTTCTTTGGAGACCCTTAACAAACAATTAACCCACTGGATAGAAGAAAATTACAACTCGTCTAAGCATTCGGCAATCGGAATGACGCCTATCAACCGGTTTGCCATGGATACGAGATTTATTAATTTTTTACCACCCAATGAGGCCAATGACGAACTTTTTTATGCTGAAAATACCCGTAAAGTCAAAAAAGACAGCACATTCTCCTTTAAGAATGTTCGTTACGAACCGCCGGCTGATCTTAGAAATAAAACAATAACCATCCGGTTTGACAGAAACAGATTGGATAAAGTCATTGTTTATTACAAGGGCCATAGAATCGGTCAGGCAAAGGAGCTGGACCTCGTCGCAAATTCAAAAATAAACAGAAAAGGAAAGCAGAAATGATCCGAGCATTTTTTGGAATTGACAAAAATCCCTTCTCAATTGACCAAATCACCCTGCTGGACCATCAGCAGGAAGTTTTTGACATCTTAAAAGTCCATGCATACCAGGGAGGATTATGTCTTCTTATGGGAGAACCCGGGACTGGAAAAACCGTTATTAAGAACGCAATTAAACAAAATGCGGATAAAACGAGCTTAGTGATCAATATCGGAAGGACGCTTCATACCTATTTCAATACCGTTAAAATCCTATGTCATGCCTTCAATATCGAACATAGCGGTTCTTCTTTTAAATGCGAAAAACGCCTTATAGAGGAAGCATATAATCTGAATAATCATGGCAAAACACTCATTGTCATCATTGACGATGCTCATTTAATGGAGATGAATACTTTGAGAAAATTACGCCTGTTGTTTGAGGATTTCCCTAAGAATCATAATGTCATTCTGATCGGTCAGACTCAATTGCTCCACAACATAGCGTTAAAGGTCAATGAGGACATAAAATCCAGGGTCACCTATTCCACTATTTTAAAAAAGCTAAATCCGGATGATATGGAACGGTTTATCATAAAAGAATTGGATACTGCCGGACTACCCCACAATATCTTTACAGAGAATGCATTAGCCCTGATTATAAGAAGCAGTGACGGAATTTTAAGAAAAGCCCGGAATCTTGCCCTGTCATGTATGATTGAGGCACTAAGAAGCCGAAAGAAAACAATAGATATCGCTAATGTCAATCGGGTTTTAATACAACCCCACTTTCGAATCGAAAAGGACATTGAACATATTTTATAAAGGGAGGTTTAACACAATGACTCAAAAACATGAAATCCAAATCGCTTTTGCGATGTGGGAACTTATGGCACAATTGGAAACCTTGTTATGGGACCGTTATTTTGACGAGTTTAATGAAATTATGTATGGGCTTGAGAAAGAACGGGGCATGGAAGAATATTTTCCGTTCAAGCCGGAAAAATAATCTTTGCGGAATTAAGATCATAAAAACTATGACTAAACCCTTAATGACAGGAATTCTGTCCGTAAAATTAATTTGGCTGTAAAAATAAACGTCGCTTTAAAAACACGGAAAACAGGATTTTTAATAAAAAATTAAGTTTTTGCCGAATTAGCATCATAATATTTACGGCTCAGCCCAGTTGGATAGGCGGCTTGCCCATAAAAATAATTTGGCTGAAAACTTAAACCAAGTTTCCGGTGAAACGGAGTCAGGATATCCTGGGGAGGAAACCTGGCAAGGGATAGCCGGAAGTGGGTAGCATTGAATAATGCGCCGGAGGGAAACAGACAAAAAATCGTCTGTTTCCCTCATTTTTTTTAATCACAATTTCAAACCTGCCTGAACATATTGTAAACTCACATAGGACAAGGGATTGTAGAGACATTTTGGTCATCTTTTGCAATCTTCTCCAAAAGACCATGATAATTTGGCAAAACACTCAAAATTACCCTAAATCTTATGATGGCTAATTTGGCAAAAAGTATGATAGGAATTTGGTAAATCACAGGTAAGAAGACCTATGTTCTCAAGACATCCAAAAAAACCTGCTATTCGTTTTCTCTTGGACAATTTACCTTGATTGCCGGTTATACCTTTTGCAAGGATCACAAGTATATCCCAGTTGATTCAAAC
>JAAELO010000429.1 GCA_024226555.1 Desulfobacterales bacterium
ACAGCATTTTTGTGCAAGGCCACACCTTTTGCTTTTCATGTTGGGAGAAAAATTCCATCATGATGGTGTTACAGCAGTTCCATACTATCACTGTATGAAGCAAAAAAGTTCCCTAAACTTCATATTATGCGACGAAGATTTGACCAAAACAGAACTGAACCGAACTGAACTGAACCAGCCTAAATGCAAAAACTCTACTCCCCATCACAACTTGAACGCAAAGATTCTTCTTCTCCTTCTCCTTCTCCCGACGGCATTAAGGGAGAAGGAACGGGAAGAAGTAGAAAGAGAAATGAGGTTATTTGGAATTTAAGATTTATCAGTTTTACTAAAGTGATGGGACAGAGAAATGGGTAAAAGCAGCATAATTGTGACTTGTATGGGTGTAATTAATGTTTGAGTGGTTTGTTTGACTGATAATTGAGTCGCACTCCAACTCGGGCGGAGCAATCGACGCGAGAGTGAGTAGAGGTTTCTCATTGAACTCGTGTCGTGTCGGTGTCGTGTCGATTTGTTTTTTCCCATTTTCAATCCGTGCGGAAAGGCGCGAAAGTCATATTTGATGACAAATTCGAGACGATATCTATATATATATAAGAGTAGAAAAAGTTTTAAAAATGCTCGTTATGTTATAATTTAGAACTTATTTTTTAAATCATTTGGGGAGAAGATCTTCTAATCTCAAAAGTTTGTTTTGATGTGGATAGATTAATCCTCACGCTTTTCAAGCGCCATATATGGCACATTTAAATTTTGCAAAAAAAAAAATTCGGAAGTGTCGTCAATAAAGCTGGATTATGCGGAAATTAGCATTTTCGCAATTAGCAAATTGTTTTCGCAAATTTCCTTCGAATTACCCTCAGCTGTACAGTGCGTACGAAAACCTTGGATAACCAGACCAAAAAATGAAAAGTTGAGATAATCGATTGGGAGTTTTATTATCGTCATTAGTATCCTAAGAGCCATTGAAATCAATCATTATTGGCCTAGTTAGGCAAGGTTTTCGTGTGCACTGTATCCTTCCATAGTTTATACGGGGGCGGGCGGGGGGCTCCTGGTTTTCCTCGATAGTGTAAGATATCTATTTTTGTAAAATCTATTTTATTTTGACTTTTTGTCACTTTTCAATAAAATTTTGGTTTAATTCTTTCCTGTGATTTTATTGAAAAGGTGACAAAAAAGTGAGAAAAAAATGAAAGGAGCTTATTTATTATTTCAGATTATCAAAAACATAGGATCGAGATGGCCATCTATTACAGAAAAGTTATAACACGAGTTCCATAAATGAGGACTTGCAAATCAAAACGGACCCTTAGCGGAAACACGCAGCATCGTACCCCTCAGAGTTGCACTTTGGGAAAGAGATATTCGCCTTGATTGGGATAAAATTCTTGGAATAGATGCGTGGGAAGGGTCTAATAAA
>JAAELO010000430.1 GCA_024226555.1 Desulfobacterales bacterium
AAAAGATCAGTTATTAGATGTTCCCTTGTATTTATAAAATTAAGTGCTTATTTTTCTCAATCAGTAAATTAGAAGAAAGGATTTGTAAGCATCTATAAAAATTATATTAATATATGATAAAAACAGATCGTTTTAAAATATAGAGGTCAGATTTATGAAAAAAAAAACTGAAACAAAAGAGTACGAAAGTATAGTTGTTAAAGGTGCAAGAGAGCACAATTTACAAAACATAGATATAGAAATCCCCAAGAAAAAAATGATTGTTTTCACTGGTGTATCAGGCTCAGGAAAATCAAGCCTAGCCTTCGATACTATCTTTGCTGAAGGCCAGAGAAGATATATAGAATCACTCTCTTCATATGCCAGACAATTCCTTGGACAGATGGAGAAACCAAAATTTGAAACAATCCGTGGTTTATCACCAACCATCTCCATAGAACAGAAATCTGCAAGCAGAAACCCAAGATCCACAGTTGGAACAATAACAGAAATATATGATTATCTCCGCGTATTGTTTGCAAGGATCGGAGTTCAGTACTGCATAAAATGCGGTGAAAAAGTAGGACGTGGTAATGCAGAAAGTATGGTAAACCAGATTTTAGAGTTGCCTGATAAAACTAAATTCCTGATTTTGGCCCCAATTATGGAAAACAGAAAGGGTGAACACAGAGAGCTTTTCGAGGATCTTAGAAAAGATGGTTTTGGAAGAGTGAGAATTAATGGAATTGTCCATGAGCTTTCAGATGTGCAGAGCCTTGAAAGACATAAAAAACATACTATAGAAGTTGTTGTGGACAGGCTTGTCATGAGTCATTCTGATACTTTCCATAAGCGCCTTACAGATTCTGTTGAAACTTCACTTAAGAAAGGTGATGGACAGATTGTCATTCATGTTCTGGACAGAGAAGACATTAAGATGAGTGAGTCAAGGACCTGTTGTGGAATTGCTTATCCTGAGCTTGATCCACCACTTTTCTCATTCAACTCACCACTTGGAATGTGCCCTGAATGTAATGGAATCGGCTCTGTACTTTCAATGGACCCAATGAAGATAATTCCAGACCATGAACTTTCAATTAGAGAAGGTGCGATAGTTCCATGGAAAAATTATTTTAATGATAAACCCGGCAGGTATGGTGGCTCAGCATCAGGTTCATGGGGTCGGGAACAGGTCAATGCTCTTGAGAAAGAGTTTGGATTAAACCTTGATACTGCCTGGAAAGATCTTCCAAAGGCTCAGAAAGATTTATGTCTTAATGGTTCAGGCAAGGAGATGATTGTAAACTGGAACTCTGCAAAGATCAAAGGTGAAATAAAAACAACCTATGAAGGACTTCTCGGCACTTTGATGCGAAGATATATGCAGACACAGTCCGAAAACGCAAAGAAGCACTACTCAAAATTTATGTCCACTTCAACATGCAAGGTTTGCAATGGTGCAAGGCTAAAACCAGAAGTTTTGAATGTTAAGATTGGAGACTTTTCCATTCTGGATATAACAAAGCTTTCCATTAAGGACTGTTTTGACTTCTTTTCAGGTCTCGAATTAACAGGAAACAGAAAGATAATTGCTGAAGAGCTTCTAAAAGAGATTGTTGATAGATTACGATTTTTAATAAATGTAGGACTTAACTATCTTTCTCTGGATAGATCCGGCCCAACTCTTTCCGGTGGAGAATCACAAAGAATCCGCCTTGCATCTCAGGTTGGTTCAGAACTAACCGGAGTTCTGTATATTCTTGATGAGCCTTCAATTGGTCTTCATCAAAGGGATAATGAAAGACTCTTAAACTCACTTTGTCATTTAAGGGATATTGGAAATACCCTCATAATTGTTGAGCATGATGAAGAAACAATGGAACGCGCTGACTGGATTGTTGATATTGGACCTGGTGCCGGACTTTTGGGTGGGAGAATTGTTGCCGAAGGAACACCGAAAGAGATTATAAAAAACAAAGACTCGCTTACAGGTCAGTATCTTAGTGGTAAGAAAAAAATCGAACAACCAGACCAGAGAAGAGTTCCTAAGGATTTCGGAAACAAGTGGATTGAGATTAAGGGGGCGACAGAAAATAATCTTGCGGGAATAGATGTGAAAATCCCTCTCGGCCTGATGGTTGCAGTATCTGGTGTATCTGGAGCTGGTAAATCAACTCTTATCAATCAAATATTATATCCGGCCCTTTCAAAGAAATTTCACTCAGGAACTAAACAGGTTGGAGCTCACAAAACAATAACAGGCCTTTCAGCCCTTGATAAAATTATAAATATTGATCAAAAGGCAATTGGCAGAACCCCTAGAAGTAATCCAGCCACATACACTAAGCTTTTCGATCACATCAGGGACCTTTTCTCAATGATTCCGGAAGCTAAGGAAAGAGGATACAAGAAAGGTAGATTCTCTTTTAATGTTAAGGGCGGTCGCTGTGAAAACTGTAGAGGTGATGGTTATATTAAAGTTGAGATGCACTTTTTAGCAGATGTTTTTGTGCCCTGTGAAGTTTGCGGTGGTAAACGTTTTAATGAATCAACCCTCGAAATAAAATATAAAGGCCACTCAATCTCAGATATCTTAAATCTTTCTGTAAGACAAGCCATGGAAATTTTTGAGAAACACCCTAAAATAAAAACTGTTCTTGATACTTTGATGCAGGTTGGGCTTGGTTATATCAAACTAGGTCAGGCAGCAACGACACTCTCGGGTGGAGAAGCCCAAAGAATAAAACTTGCGAGAGAGCTATCCAAGAGAAATACCGGAAAAACTCTCTATATTTTAGATGAACCAACAACCGGACTTCATTTTGAAGATATTAAAATGCTCCTGAATGTGTTACAAAAGATTGTCGACGGTGGAAATACAGTTATTGTAATCGAACACAATCTTGACGTGATTAAAACAGCTGACTGGGTTATAGATCTTGGCCCTGAAGGTGGAGATGAGGGTGGAAGAGTTGTTGCTGAAGGATCTCCGGAAAAGGTTGCAAAATCTAAAAAAAGTTACACAGCAAAATATTTGAAAGATCATTTAATTAAGCCTGTTGCAAAGAAAAGCCCTAAAAAAGCAGGTAAAAAGAAAGCAAAGGCTAAAACTGTGAGAAAAAAGGTTACTGCAAATGCAAAATAGTAAGAAGAAGGATCTGGATGCAGTGGATTCTGAGATGATTAAGATGCTACAGAAAGATGGCAGGGTTCCAAATACAGAGATTGCAAAAAAACTTGGAATCTCAGAGTCCACAGTAAGGAGTCGTTTAAAGAAGTTAATAAACGGAGAATTTATTCAGATTGTTGCTGTAAGCAACCCCTTCAAACTTGGATTCGAATTTACAGGTAATCTTTATATACATGTTGAGATGAAGAAAATTAAAGAGGTCATGGAGGAGCTCAAGAAAATTAAAGAGCTTTGGTATATCATCATGACCACAGGAGATACCAATATAAATGCAGAATTTATTGTAAAATCAAGGGAGGACCTTGATGACCTTATTTATAACAGAATAAGTAAAATTGATGGTATTATTCGTCTGGAATCCTCTGTTATAATCAAGTTTGAAAAGAGGGATTACGACTACGGAACACCAATTTCTTAAGGAAGGCAGTCCTATCTCCACTCTATATCATTTGGATTCCACTCAACAACCCTGTATTTATCATTAATATTGTTTAGTAGATCCATATCACCATTATCCATCTCAAAATCGAATATTTGAATATTTTCATTTATTCGATCCTTGTTTGATGACTTTGGTAAAGGAATAGTCCCATGTTGAATGCACCATCTGAGTAAAATCTGAGCTGGTGTTTTTCCATACTTTTCTTCAAGCCTGACCAATTCAGGAATTTCGTTTTTTCGGCATCTAACAAGGGGTGTGTGCGCCTGAACAACAATGCTCCTTTCGTTGCAATATTCCAAAAGTTCAGATTCAAACTGGAATGGATGAAATTCAATCTGGTTTATCGCAGGAATGACACCTGAAACAGATTTTAACTCTTCTAAATGTTCAATTGTAAAGTTGCTGACCCCAATTGATTTTGTAAGGCCTTTTTCAACTATTTTTGTAAGGGTTTTCCATGTTTCAAGACGCGTACCGGGACTCGGCCAGTGTATCAGATATAGGTCCAGATAATCCGTTTTAAGTAAAGACAGACTTTTTTCTATTGCGGCAAATGGTTTTATTTTACCATGGTCAGTTTGCCATAATTTCGATGTTACAAAAAGATCGCTTCGATTTACCAAACTTTTTTCAATTGCATCTCCAATCTCTTTCTCATTCCCATAGAAAGTTGCAGTATCAATAAGTCTGTAGCCGGCTTCTATTGCCCAGGTAACGGCTTTAACAGCCTCTTTTCCCAAAGCACTATAAGTACCCAAGCCAATTGATGGCATTTCGTTACCATCGTTAAGATTAACTTTTGAATTTAATAAGACAGACATACTTTCTCTCTTAGTCCTTTGTTAAAAGCTTTATAAAATATTCGTTTTTTATGGTGATAAATTTTAATTACCATCTTGTAAATAAACAAGATAAACGATATATACAAACAAATCGTTTTTATATATCAAAATATTTTTGCTTTAAGACCTTGGGAAAAGGTGTAAAACGCCCACCTTACAATGTTATCCGGATGGGCCAGACTATAACCAGTGTTTTTATTAACACCGAAATAACAGGTAAATTATTATGGAAAAATTAACTGTTGCTTTATTGTCAGGTGGTATTTCTTCGGAGAGAGAAGTTTCTATAAACAGTGGGAACCAGGTTTTTAAAGCTCTGGACAAATCCAAGTATGATATCAGAAGGTACGACCCCAAGACGGATCTTAAAAAAATTGTTGAAGATGCAGATGAAATAGATTTTGCACTTTTGATTCTCCATGGTCCTTTTGGTGAAGATGGAACTATTCAGGGAATGCTTGACCTTCTTAATATTCCTTATCAGGGGTCAGGAGTTATCGGAAGTTCAGTTGCAATGAATAAGGTTACATCTAAACAACTTTATATTCAACATGGTCTGCCTACTCCATCTTTTGTTATCCTTCGAAAAGGTGAAAATTATGATGGGGAGAATATAGTTGAAAAACTGAATTTACCTATTGTTGTAAAGCCTGTTCAGGCCGGATCAAGTGTTGGTATGTCCATTGTGAAAGATGGAAATGACCTTTCAAAGGCAATTGATAAAGCTTTTGATGTGGATAACAACATTCTTCTTGAGGAATATATTAAGGGTACTGAGTTCACGTGCGGCGTTCTGGGTAATGACGAAATTGAAGCGCTGCCGGTTATTGAGATAATTCCGGGTGAAGACTGTGATTTTTTTGATTACGAAGCTAAATATGTACCAGGAAAGACAGAAGAGATTTGCCCTGCAAGAATAAGTGATGAAACTACAAAAGAGATTATGAGACTTGCGATAGAAGCTCATAAATGTCTTGTTTGTAAAGGCTACAGCAGGACAGATTTTCTAATGAAAGATAATAATCTTTATATACTTGAAACCAATACAATTCCAGGTATGACTGCAACAAGTCTACTGCCTCAATCAGCAAATGTTGCCGGATACTCATTTTCTGAACTTCTGGATAAACTGATTCAGCTTGGGATTGAAGAATATAAAAAGAACAATATTTATAAAAATTAAAAGGGGAAGAAGATGAAGGTATTAGTCGTCGGTGGTGGGGGCAGAGAACATGCCCTTGTGTGGAAAATAGCACAGAGTAGTAAAGTAAAAGAAATTTTCGCAGCACCCGGAAATGCAGGAATTGATAAACTTGCGACTTGTCTGCCAATAAAAGCCAATGAGATCGATAAGCTTTTAAAATTTGCAGTAAAAGAAAAAATTGATCTGACTGTTGTTGGTCCTGAAGACCCTCTTGCTGAAGGAATTGTTGATAAGTTTGAAGCAAAAGGCCTGAAAGTTTTTGGTGCAAGTAAAGCAGCAGCTCAACTTGAAGCAAGCAAGACCTTCTCCAAAAACATTATGCTGAAATATGGCATTCCAACTGCTGCGGGAGAAACATTCACAAGTTTTGCAAAAGCTAAAAAATACCTTGAAAAGCAGAAAATGCCAATTGTTGTAAAAGCAGATGGTTTAGCTGCCGGTAAAGGAGTTTTAATCTGTAATACTAAAAAAGAAGCTCTTGATGGATTAAAGCAAATCCTTCAGGATAAAGCTTTTGGTGAAGCAGGAAAAAAAGTGGTAATAGAAGAATTTCTTGTTGGTGAAGAAGCTTCCTTTCTTGCACTTACAGATGGAAAAACAGTTCTTCCTCTTCCATCTTCACAGGACCATAAAAGAATTTTCGAGAATGATGAAGGTCCAAATACTGGTGGTATGGGAGCATACTCACCAGCACCGGTTCTTGATAGATTCTTACACGACAAAGCGATGAAGGAAGTAATAATTCCTACTGTTGAAGGTATGGCTAAAGAGGGAATACCATACAAAGGTATTCTCTACGCAGGGTTAATGATCGACAAAGATAAAATCAAAGTTCTTGAGTTCAATGCAAGATTTGGAGATCCTGAAGCACAGCCACTTATGATGAGAATCAAGAGTGATATTGTTCCTGTTCTTGAAGCATCAATCGACGGAACCCTTGACAGACATAAACTTGATATTGATGAGAGAGCAACTGTTTGCGTTGTTATGTCTTCCAAAGGTTACCCCGGATCATACAAAACAGGTCACAAAATTCAGGGAATAGAAGCAGCAAACAAGCTTAAAGACGCTTTTGTTTTCCATGCAGGAACAGCATATAACAAGAAAAAAGAAGTCGTTACAAGTGGTGGTAGAGTATTAGGCGTTACAGCACTTGGAGACACAATTGAAAAAGCAATTAAGAAAGCTTACCAGGCAACATCAAAAATTAAATGGACTGGCGCTTTCCAGAGAAAAGATATTGGCGATAAGGGTCTTGAAAGGCTGAACAAAGCTCCTGAAGTTGGTATAATAATGGGCAGTGATTCAGATCTTCCAACCATGATGCCGGTTGTAGCTCAACTTAAAAAGTTTGATATCAGCTATGAGATGATAGTTGCATCAGCACACAGAACACCAGAAATTGCACAGAAATTTGCTTCAAATGCAATTGACAAAGGGATGAAAGTAATAATCGCAGGAGCTGGTCATGCTGCACACTTGGCTGGTGCAATGGCTGCACATACGACCCTTCCAATTATTGGTGTTCCAATTGATTCATCAGCTCTAAACGGTTTTGATGCACTTCTTTCTACTGTTCAGATGCCTCCTGGAGTTCCGGTTGCAACAGTTGCTGTTGGTAAACCTGGTGCTACAAATGCAGGAGTTTTAGCTGCTCAGATTATTGCAACTTCAGATCCAAAAGTTCGTGAGTTATTAAAAGAACATAAATTAGATATGGCAAAAAAAGTAGAAAAGAAGTCAAAAGAGATTGGCAGATTACTCTAACATAGAAGATATTGACCCGATAACTCCACAGCCTGAAATAGTTGATAAGGCTGTGGAGATAATTAAAAACGATGGTGTGATTGTTTTTCCAACATGGTGTTTTTATGGTATCGGTTGTAGTGCTTTTAATGAAAAAGCCATTGCAAAAGTTTTTGATATTAAAAGAAGACCCTCAAACAAACCACTACTTGTGCTTGTTTCTGATTCTTTTGATCTAAAAGATATTGTTACTGAAGTTCCTGATTCGGCTAAAAAAATTATGGATAAATTCTGGCCGGGAAGGATTACAATTGTCTTTAAAGCTAAAAAGAATATCCCAGAGGCACTAACATCGGGCACAGGTAAAATAGGAGTAAGAGTTCCTGAAAACAAAGTTGCAAAAGCGATTGTGGATAAGCTTCAGATCCCTGTCACCGGAACAAGTGCAAATATTTCAGATGAACCGGGCTGTTTTGATATAAATGATATGGCACAATCAATAATATATGAAAGTGACCTTGTTTTAGACAGCGGCCCCTTAAAAGGTGGCAAAGGATCGACAATTATAGATGTAACAACTAAACCTCCTGAAATCATAAGAGAGGGTGAAATTAGTTCAAAGGTTATATTTGAATCTATCAGTAAATAAAGTATATTTTATCCAAAATACTTTGGTTTTCGCTAAACAATTTGTAATGTTGTGAATGCTCCGCATTGTTTCATATTATTTATAATTAAATTTAAAAAAGAGAGTAAAATATGAAATTTAAATTTAAAAATTTTTCATGTGAAGTAGATGTTTTCAAAAAAGATCATGATTTGGTAATTAGATTTTATAATAAAAAACTGGAACATGAAGAAAAAGATATCTGTGATTTGGTTATAGTTGATCCTGGCTATGGCTATTTATGCTTGAAGTTTAAGGGCGAGGATGGTCTTTTGAGTGGATATCTGGATGAAAATGTTTTTTCAAATGATGATATTGTAAATGCTGCAATTGATTTTGTTGAAAAATTATCACCTTTATCAAACGCCGCATATATTCCTCACCATATCGATAGAATACAAAAAACAAGTTATATTGAATACAACGGTGAATATTAGTTACTGGGAACGAATCAACCTGTTATTTTTTCCTCAGCCTTGTATCTTGTTAAATTGAAATTTTATAAGAGTTTCATCATAATCCTGATTATTAGATATTCCCAATATTATTTTGTCTTGTAGTATTTCATTCTTCTTCTGACTTTCTTCAGATAGTTTCTGGTTTCTTTTTGTGGAAGCTTTGCAATTAGTCTCTGGTAAACCTCTTCTGGAGTCATCTTATTTATCACAGGTGCTGCAGACCTCATGCTTGCTTTATTTATGAAAGCCCGGCCCACGTTTGATGATCCTGTGTTGTAAGCTGCTATTGCACAATATATCCTGCTTTTTGGATTTTTTATCGATCTCAGATACTTTTTAGATAGTATTGCAAGATATGCAACTCCTATTCTGATATTATTCTGAGCATTGTAAAGATATGAAGGGGCAAGGAGAACCTGTCTTCCAAATATCAATTTAGTTGCATCAAGCCCCGCTGTCCTCGGAACTACCTGCATTAAACCATATGCTGGTATGTTTGATTTTGCCATAGGATTAAACGTACTTTCTGTATGAATCACAGCAAACACAAGTGATGGATCTAATGATCTCTGATTTGAGAAATCTCTTACAGTATCAACGTATAGAGAAGCTTTTCTTTTAAGGCTTTCTTTAGGCAATGCTATTTCAATAGAAATGATATTTGATCCTTTAAATTTAGAAGAATAGCGCCTTACTTTCCCTCTTTTTAAAAGGTCAAGAGCTGACTTTCTAATCTGCTTAGAGTTGGGATTCTTATAACCTGTTACAGCATCACCAATTACTTTTGCACTATCAACTTTATCCGAGGAAAGTATATCCATTTTTGAACTTCTTAATCTCTTTTCAACTCCTCTTAAAAACTGATCTCTTTTAACTGCTGTAGTACTTGTCTCTGACAACATATCTTCAAGATGACTAAGCATCTTATCTTTTATTTCACTTCCTGTTGGATTTACTATACTGATTTTTATATACTCTTTTTCAAAGTTGAGTTCCCTTTTTACTCTATAGTCTTCTGTGTACTCAACCCAGATTTTTGGAGAAGATATTTCTGCGTTACTCCAAACTTTAAGAATACTTCTTTTGTATATGTTAAACTCTTCATCTATAATTTTTTTATATAAAAGAAAGTCTTTTTCAGTATTTTGCTTAAATTTTAGGAAATCCTTATTTATTGCATTGTAATCGGCAAAAAGTGGATTATTAATAAGCAAAACCAGAAACAATAGTATTAAAATTTTCATTATTTTCATATAGTGGGAACCATCTAATAATTAGAGTTTTGATTGAAATACAAGGCATGAGAAAAAATAACGAGCTGATTTTACTACAGTTCTTTTTTTGAAATAACGCTGTAGTTCGATCAAAAAACAGTTATTAGAGATTCCCATATTTTATCTTGTGAACATTAAACCTATACCATAGGTAGTTTTTCTATTGTTATAATCAATTAAACTCTCACCGTAACCTTCGAAAAACTGAAGATTTACATAAAGACCTGTTATTATTGGATATGACATATTTGCTTCAAATGCACCTTTTTTAGTATTAAAATTTTTTCTGGCCATAGTTGAAAGCACAAAATCCCCCAGTTTAAGTTTTGCTCTTAGTTCACTTAGACCGTAGTAATCACGAATATCCGGATTTTCGTCTCCTGTAACATCAGAGTCATCGGTTTTTGGATCTTCATTGACTCTATCCCATAATTTATATTCGATTTGAAAAAAGGAAGATGTTCCAAAATTATACTTGTATCTTGGAATTATATAGAATCTGTTCCAGCTTCTTGATTTGTCAATTTTTTCCCCACCGGATGTATAAACGTATGTCCCGCCATTTGACTCATGTTCAGCACCAATATCAAAATTGAAACCATTCCAATCTGCTGTTCTGAAAAATAACTCTGGATTATAGTTGGTTTCTCTGAAAGGCCTTGAATTTGCTTCATCATATGTTTGCCAGAATGATTTCTGAGTATATGCTATATAGAGATCTCCAAAATCGAGCCACATAATATTATGCTTAAAACTTAACTGAAACTTTATCTCTGCTTCAGTGGATGGGAAATCATGATCTGTTGATTGGTGATAGTGGTTGTAAAGAAGTATATAATTCGGTTTATGTGCAGAGAAGTATTCTGAAATACCTTCTTCTTCATCTTCAGCATCATCTTTAGCTTTATCCTCTTCTTCACTGACCTGATTTTCTTCAGGGATTTCCTGAGCTGTAATCTGGCCTGTTGATATAAATATTAACATTAAAATG
This sequence comes from Desulfobacterales bacterium, assembly GCA_024226555.1. Classification (GTDB taxonomy): domain Bacteria; phylum Desulfobacterota; class Desulfobacteria; order Desulfobacterales; family JAAELO01; genus JAAELO01. Next base: position 10,794 of record JAAELO010000430.1, read on the forward strand.
ATTGTAAATATCCGGATAATTTTTTTCATTTTTTTAATCTCTTCTTGTTTAGAGGTTAAGTATTAAGGTTTTTCAAATATAACAATCTATTAATACCCTATTTGTACAGGCTAAAGCCAGAAAAAAATAGATAAACCTGATTAATCAATAAAGGGAATCTCTAATAATTAGAATTTTTGATGAAAAACAAGGCATAACAAAAAACAACGGGTTGATTTTACTACAGTTTTATTTTTGTTATAACGCTGTGTTTTGCAAAAAGATCAGTTATTAGAGATTCCCTAAAGAAC
>JAAELO010000431.1 GCA_024226555.1 Desulfobacterales bacterium
CTTGACTGCCTTTTTTAATGGTCGAATTTCTATTTTCACCTAAATGTGCACAGAGTGCACCCTACAAAATAAAATTAAACGTTTTATTAAAATAATTTAAAAAGACTTTACAAAAAATGTTTATAAACCATTTGCATATCGAGCAATATATTGTTTTACTCTTATTTCAAATAAAGAGGTCATAATGTCTAATTATACAAGAGCTAAAGCAGAAGGTGGAACTTTCTTTTTTACTGTTGTTTCATATCGAAGGCAGAAAAATATTTGTGATAAAGCTCCGTATGGTGCATTCTATGCACCTTCACAAAGATTGAAGGAGTAAAAGGCAGGCAGGAGAAATCTTGACTGCCTTTTTTAATGGTCGAATTTCTATTGTCACCTAAATGTGCACAGAGTGCACCCTACAAAATAAAACTAAACGTTTTATTAAAATAATTTAAAAAAACTTTACAAAAATTGTTTATAAACCATTTGCATATCGAGCAATATATTGTTTTACTCTTGTTTCAAATAAAGAGGTCATAATGTCTAATTATAGAAGAGCTAAAACAGAAGGTGGAACTTTCTTTTTTACTATTGTTTCATATCGACGTCAGAAAATTCTTTGTGATAACGTTTTAAGGGAAACTTTACGTACAGGAATCAAAGAAGTACAAAAAGCAAAACCCTTTATTATTGATGCATGGATTTTGTTACCCGATCATTTACATTGTATGTGGACATTACCAAAAGGAGATTCAAATTATGGTGTTAGATGGGCAATGATAAAGAGGTATGTGACAAAATCCTGTGGTAAAGACTATTACAATAATGAATATATGACACAGTCTAAAATAAATAGAAAAGAATCAACAATCTGGCAAAGGCGTTATTGGGAACATCAAATTCGTGATCGGGATGATTATAATAACCACATTGATTACATCCATTACAATCCTGTTAAGCATAAACTCGTTAAAAATGTTAAAGATTGGGAGTATTCTACATTTCACAGGTTTGTAAGGAATGATATTTATAGAAAAGACTGGGGTGGAATTGATAAAATTTCCAATATGGATTTTGGTGAATAATAGAATAAACTAAGGAGTGGCTGAATTAACAACCACTCCTTTCTTTTACAGAAACCACTTTTTTCACGCCGATTTGCTATTAAGGACTATAAAAAAGATTATGGGCAGGTAACAATCTCTTTCAAGTATCCAAAATAGCAAATTTTATGTAGTATTGTTTATTGTAGCCAAGCCTCAATCACGCAGAACCAGTGTTATAGTTGAAAAAAAATCTTCAACTAATATTTTTAAATAAAAAAATATAAAATCTTTAGATTTTTACTGGTTCCATATTAAACCAACTAGTAACAATCCAGATATATTAAACAGTATAAAAAGTGGTAGATTCTGCATTATTAAAGCTCATGCAGCATTTTATACATGTTTTAATCCATTTTAAACATATCGATTGTTTTTGGTGTAAAATCTGCCCGGTGTGAAAGAGGCGTTGACGGAACTTCTGTCTTTCGATAAAAGAGATATCAGACATGGCTCTTTTTCCTTAATCTGGTAAGAGTTAATGTTAGAGTCGGATTGAGTCGTAAGCTCTTTCCGGCTCGCTCTTTAGCAAAAAGTGATTTTTTACTAACTTAAAAAAAGTCTAATACCTGCATATTTATATTTCAAGTATAAAATAATCTTTTTATTAATATTTTTTTATAGACCATTCGTTTTTTGAAAAATATTGTATTTTATTTTGTAGTAAAATTATCTCAAATTTAGTTTATTTGAATAAATAGATTTTGAATGTGTAATTATAGAGGTTAAGGTGATTGTTGATTCTGTTTTTTTGGATAATATTATTTTTTTGAAGTAAATATTTGCTTCTGAAAAATTTAATGTTTTGTGAATATTGTAGAAAGATTGATTTAATATATAGCCATATTTACAGGTGTGTAGAGATTATTTAAAAAAAGTAAAATATTTTTGATTGCAAATTTTTATTCCATTTATATCGGGGACATTTGAAATGGGATTGAAAACCAATCTTAAAATCATTTCAAGACATGTTTGTTAAACTTTTCAAAAGTTTAGCCTCTCGGCAGAGGGTTTAGTTTCTTTTTGTTTGTATACAGATTATCTATTTTATGTGAAGAAAATTTTGAAAGATTAAAACCTTCTGGATTCCCGACTCAGATTTTTACAGTAAAAGCTAAAATGATGATGTATTATTTAGGTTTATCATGTATTCCCATCTGTTCTCTGCTCAATGCTAACCTCTAAAATTAGTGAAGTTGTTTATCCTTCGAAAAAGAAACTAAAAACAAAATAAAACCGTTTTTGCATTTAGTTCTTTTTTCTCAAACAATATTATTAATAATGATACAGTTTTAGAGGTTATCAGGAATGACGACCGTTCGGGTAATTGGCAATTTCCTTAAACCTTAGATTCCTGACTCACAATTTTACAGGAAAACCGTTTGTAAAAATTATTCTCAGGAATGACACGGTTTCTTTGGGTGGGGGCAAGCCCCACCCCTACAAAGTCGATCACGCAATCTTTTTCAAGATCTGTTTGTTAAACTTTTCAAAAGTTTAGCTTCCGGCAGGAGGTTTTGATCTTTTTTTGTTTGCTGGAATAGTATTGTTGGGTCAAGACCCAACCTACAAGGTCGATCACGAAATCTTTTCAAGGCTTTTTTTTGGATTATTGTGTAAGATATTTGAAATGGGCGGAGATTAAAACCGCCCGTATATTTTTCGGGAAATCAAAGCGTTAGCATGTAACAATTACAGGAGTGACGTAAAAAGCTTCATTTGCAAGGCGTTAGCGTTCGATCAGGCGTGAGACGTATGGTTTTATACGTTGAATGTCTGATCGGTTGCTACAACGCAGAAAATGAAGAAATTTTACAAACGAAAAACCTAAAGATCAAATGGGGTTAGGCTTTCGTAGCCAGTTGAGGTCACAACCACTGTTTGCTCGAATTGAGCTGATAAAGAACCATCGTCTGTCATTGCGGTCCAGTCATCATCAAGTATGTGAAGCTCTTTTTTTCCTAAGTTTATCATTGGTTCCACTGTGAAAATCATGCCTGGAATCAGTTGAACACCATCGGTTTTATTTCCATAGTGTGGAATGTTTGGTTGTTCGTGGAAGTTAATACCAATACCGTGGCCTATGAACTCACGTACCACAGAGCATCCTTCAGCTTCTGCATATTTTTGAATTGCATAACCGATATTTCCAACTCTGTTTCCGGTTTTTACTTCATTGAGACCTAACCTTAGAGATTCTTTTGCTATTGATACTATTTTTTTGGCATCTTCTGAAGGAGTGCCGACAAAATAGGTATAATTAGCATCGGCGTAATAGCCATCGAGAATTGTTGTTATATCAACATTGATTATATCCCCATCCTGTAACACATACGGACCTGGAATTCCGTGGCAGATAACTGAGTTTACTGAAGTGCATACACTTTTTGGAAAGCCTCTGTAGTTAAGTGGCGCGCAGATTCCTCTGTTAGCAAGAGTATGTTCATGGACTATTTCATTGATGAAATCTGTTGTGATGCCTGGTCTGATCTCTTTTTCAACAATTTTGTGTGTTTCCATAACAAGCTTGCCGGATTCTCTGATACCATCTATTTCAGCCTTATTCTTAATTCTGATGTTGTGGTTTTTATAATATAGCTCTTTAACACTCACTGGATTTTCTACCTGTTGGTTTTTCATACAACATTTTTTAAATTTCTTTCCGCTTCCACAAGGGCAAAGGTTGTTTCTTCCTACCTTCATTATTTCTTCCTACCTTTTTTAAAACTTATTTATCTTCCAAATTTGCTATTGCTGTAGCAAGTATAAGGTCAGCATTTGTTGTTATTTTAATATTTGTACTTCTTCCTGCAATAACCTTAATATCTCCACCTATATTTTCCACAAGGGAGGCATCGTCTGTACCTTTAAATTGTTTTTCGATGGCAACATCATGTGCTTCTTTCAGAAGCTTATATTCGAATACCTGAGGTGTTTGTGCTGCATATAGATTTTTACGGCCAATTGTTTTAATAATATTATTTTGATCCGGATCTATCTCTTTTAGAGTGCTTTCCAGCGGTACCGCTAAAATAGCTGAACGATGTTGTGTTGCTGCTAATATGCAATCTTCAACATCTTTTGATCTTACAAATGGTCTAACTCCATCATGGACAACGACATAATCACATTCATCTTTAATTGCCATGAGGCCATTATAGACAGATTCCTGCCTTGTTTCTCCACCTTTTACAATCTTGATTTTTTTTGAGAGTTTAATTCTTGATATTATATCGTTTAAACAATATTCAAAATCTTCTTTTGGGATAACAAGAAAAATTCGCTCTATGCTTTTGCACTTGTTAAACTTAAGCAGTGTATATGAAAGAATCGGGTATTTGCCAATTTCCAAATACTGTTTTTTCTTATCACTTCCCATACGCAGGCCTTTTCCACCTGCAACTATAATTGCTGATACTTTTGACATGTTTTTTATTACTTCTATTTTAAGTATTTTAACTCTTTTGGAAGTGCGATTCCTTTTCCCATTGAGTCTTCACCGTAATTTACACCGGCAAGAATTTTTATATCATGAAGAGCTCTTGAGTCTCCCTTAAATTCAACTTCAGTAATGTTCTCTTTCTGAATTTTACCACCAGCCCATTGAATGTCAAGCACGCTACCAGCATCGAAAGTGTCCCCACCCACAACAAGTTCAACCTTTCCACCAAAATGCTGGACAATTTTAGCAACCATGAGACTTGGTCTGCTGTGAAAACCTCTTGTTACAGGGATTCCAACTTTTATACTGTCCTGATCAATATTGCTGTTTAAGGTTTCCTGAGCGATGGTTCTGCCCGAGCTTATAAAGAAACATACGTAGTAGAGTCCATAGTTAACGATTCTATCGAGAAGAGTATCAAGGTTAACGAATCCTGATAGATTTTCAACAATCTCTCTGTACACGTTTTTATATCCCACATCATGAAAACGTTGTTCATAGAGGTGAAGCAGACGACCCATTATTCTTAAGAGATGTAAAATAATGGACAGATAATCACGGAGTTGTTTTAATTCCTTATTTCCACCTGTTTGAGAAACATAGCTGTCATATGAGGATTGGAGATTATGGAAGAGCATCTCAAATCTTCTGATCTCAATTTCGTTGACTTTGAGAGGTATAATATCTTTAATTTCAGAGGTTTCATAGGGTTTGAAAAAAGTAAAATGTCCAAAACTTTTTGAAATATTTAAAAACTCACTGGATATTTTTACTATGTACTCACGTTGTTCTTTTACGTTCAGATCATCTATATCATAGTCAAGGTGGTATGAAGTAACTACTCCTGGAAAATTTGCATGATCAAAGCTTCCTTCTGGTATCTGAATTTTTAACTCTTTTGCTTTTTCCAGTATGACCGGAGCAAGTTTTCTTAAAGATTCAACTAGGAAACTAACTGTTACATCTCCTGATTCTTTGAAATCACCTTCATCTTTAAGTTCATAGTGATGAAGTCTGTTTGAAATGTGCCTTAAGGAATAACCGGCAAGACTAAGATATCTCACAACAGAAGCAAGTTCTCTGTAATAATACCAGGCTTTGTTCTGTTTTGCTCCATGGAAATCAAGAAAATCCTCAAGAAGATGTGCTGTTGATATCAATCTTGAATAGAGTTTCTTGGTGAAGATGTAATCATTGTCAATTTCGTTTATATACACGAAACATTTCAGAAAATCGTATGAATAGATTCTGATTTTTTCATCAAAGGATATGTCACAATAAGGATCAGTCATAGTTTATATCATATCGTTTTGTGTGTCAGCAATTGCTTTATTAAGTTTTTCAACCAGACTATCCGGAAGACCTTCAATATCTACATTCAGAAAACCTCTTACAATTGTGGATATTGCTTCATCTTCATCAAGTCCTCTTGCCATAAGGTATTCTATCTCGCGCGGATCAATTTTACCAACGGCCGCTTCATGGGACATTTCAATATCGGGAAGAGATGCTTCAAGTTCTGGAATTGCGTGTAAAATACCATCATTAATTATAAGACCTTTACATTCAAGATGGGCTTTAATACCTTTTGCTTTGCCGACCAGTTTACCTTTTGCAATAATTTTACCACCTGTTGTTATTGCTCTGGATATGATTTCAGCTTTTGCACCTTTTGCATTAAGATGTACGTCAGATCCTGTGTCCATGTGAGTGCCTTTACTGGCCACAAGAACACTGTTAAACCTTGCTATGGCTCCCTCACCATTAAGGTATGTAACAGGGTTCATCTGAAGCGTTCCAAGGGGCTTTAATGAAATATAGTTTGAAATGAAAACCCCACCCTCTTCAACATGAGTTACTGTTCTTGGTCTTACATTGACCTTTTCACCCCAGTCATGGACCATTGTATATTTAAGAGTCGCTCCCTTTTTAACATAGAACTCTGAAACGCCAACATGGAGACCATTTGTCAGATGTTTTGAAGTGGAACATCCTGCAATAATATGTATTGTTGAGCCTTCTTCTGCAATAACGATGTTATGAACATTCTGAGAGAAACCATCTTTTGCGATATGAAGACAAGCCTGAACGGGATTTTCTACAGTAACACCTTCTTTACTTCTAATGAAGAATCCTTCATGGGGATTATCATTAGCTTGTTGTGTAAATTCATCTTTATCTGGTGAAATTGAGTTCCACATATATTCTGAAAGCCATTCATGTTCTTCAAGTGCTTTGGATATATTTTTTATTTCAACTCCGGAATCTGTTGAGTCACAATGGATGATTGAACTGTCTTTCTGAATAAAGGTTCCGGATTTGTTTGAAGATTTTGAATCAACACCAACTTCAAGAAAAGCATCTGAGTCGGTTGAGCTAAGCTCATCAAGATTATTTATATATTTGTGCTCTTCAGCTACGGAAGAGTATTTTTCAAGTTCCACCCTGTTATTTTCTACATCGAACATTTAGTACACTCCTCATAGCCGTATTGACCAATCCACTTTAATATCTCTCTTGCATTTTTAGAGCATTGCATAACACCATTATAAAGAATGTGTCCTCTATCAGCAGTAACATAATCAAGAATATGACCTGTGTGAGTTATAATGAGTCCTGATTTTACTCTGGACTCTGATTGTTGTTTGTGTGAAAGACCCATGGGTGGTTTTATACCCCTCTGAAGAAGGGAATTAATACTATCGCCTAAAAGAGATATGCTTTCAAGGTCAACCCCTGATTCCGGCTCATCGAGTAGAACAAGGTCTGGTTGTTGTGCGGTAAGCTGAAGGATCTCAGATCTTTTTATCTCTCCACCTGATAAGTTGTGGTTTACATCTCGATCCAGGAAGTTTTCAAAATTCATCTGTTTTGCCATGTAATCCACATCAACATTTTTGTCTCTTGCACAGAGCTCGACAAGACTTCTTGTTGCTAATCCATTGATTGTGGGAGGACGCTGGAATAAAACTCCGATTCCAAGCACTGCTCTCTCATTTATAGGCATATATGTAACATCTTCACCATTAAATGTGATTTTTCCGTGGGTAACTTTATATCCTGAAAAACCCATGATGGTCATCATCAGACTTGTTTTACCAGATCCATTAGGACCGAATAAAATATGGCACTCACCTTTTGGTATATGAAGATTTACGTTTTTTAGTATCTCCTTATTCCCAACTTCGACTTTAAGCTCTTCAATGTGCAGCATTTGTATTCTCAATCAATGGTTAAAAAATTAAAAGGTCGGAGCAAATCATAAGCCGAATTTTGTTCTTCAATCAGGTTACCCTGAAAAAAGTGACGATCATTCATCTAGGCCAATATTTGCACATTGGCTCGTGCGACCTACCCGAAAGCTAGGACGAGCAGTCCTCAGACACTTCCCTATTTGGTCTTGCACCGGGTGGGGTTTACAAAGCTTCTCCAGTCACCTGAAGAACTGGTGCGCTCTTACCGCACCGTTTCACCCTTACCTTAAAAAAAGGCGGTATACTTTCTGTTGCACTTTCCTTCGTGTTGCCACGACTCCCCGTTAAGGAGCACCCCGCTCTGTGGTGTTCGGACTTTCCTCCCGATCAGTAACTGATCCGGCGATCATCTGACTTACTCCGACACTTAGTATCCGTAGGGAATCTCTAATAATTGTATTTTGATCGAACTACATCGTTTTTGAAAAAAAGAACTGTAGCAAATTCAACCATTATTTTTTTCTCAGCCTTGTATTCCAATCAAAATCCTGATTATTAGAGGTTCCCTGTATTAAAAAATTCAATCTTACAATAATAAGTCATAAAATGTATTTAGTCAATGTTAAGAAAGCGTTATAGGGATTCTTTTTTGGAGGGATTTTACGGACAATTTTTTTGCAAAGATTTATCAAAAAAATCTATTAATAATAAATAAAAAAAAGCTGAATCTTACTTTTCAGCTTTTTCTTCATCCCATACTAAAATTCTCTGGCACTGGGGGCAGAAAACAAGCGTCCCACCTTTTCTTAGCTCAATAAAAAACTGTGGTGGTAAAGTTACAAAACAACCTGTACATGTTGGGTTTTTAAGTGAGATCACAGCTCTTCTGTTAGCTGTTATTAAAAGGTTGTTATAAATTTTCAAAAGTTTAGAATCGATAGAAGGTGTTATTTCATCTTTTTTCTTCTGGATTATTTCAAGTTCCTGCCTCTCCTCGACAGATTCATCAAGGATTCCCTGTTTTTCATTGTCAACAGTGGTTTTAAGCTGGAAAAGATCATTTTTAGATGTTTCGACCTGCTTTTCTTTCTCTTCTATCTGGTCTAAAAGCTCAATCATCTCATCTTCCATTTTTGAACTTTTCTTTTTATTTTCATCTGTTTCTCTCAACAACACTTTATACTCTTTTTGAGTGGAAACGGTCTTCAGGTACTCTGCATTTTTTACAAGTCTTTCATTTATATCCTTAACGTAAGAATCCAACTGCTGGTAATCATCTTTAAATACATCAAGTTCATCTACAAGTTCCTGATGCTTTAATTCTACACTATTATACTTTTTATCAATGCCATAAGTTTTATCTGTAACTTTTTTAAGTAAATTTTCAATTCTAACTGATTCAACCTCTATTCTCTGAAGCTCTTCAAGTAATCTTAATTGTTCAATTGTAACGTCCATTTTACATTTCCTTATTTTTTAGAATGCATTGTAATGAAGGGGTCTTGCTCAATATTGCATGGGATAATTTCGATATTACCATCTAACTCTTTATCAAGTTTATTTTTTAATGCATCTATTATTATATGTTCAGAAGCGAAGTGACCTATGTCTATAAGGCACTTACCACTCTCTTCTATATTTTTTGCTTCGTGGTACTTTATGTCTCCGGTTATAAAAACATCAGCATCTGAATCTATAAATTTATTAATAAGACTTCCACCACTGCCTGTACAAACAGCAGCTTTGTTAATAGTAGTGTCTTTATTACCTGAGTATCTAAGATCTTTGAGTTTCAGTATTTTTATGATGTAATCAGCATAGTCTTCAAGATTTAGTTTCTTGCTGGTATCTCCAACTCTTCCAAGACCAAACGTATCTCCATCTGATGTTTCGATAGTCTTTCCAAGTATAGTAAGATTTGTAAGGCCAATTTTATCACATAAAATGTCGTTTAATCCGCCATTTGCACTATCAAAGTTTGTATGTGCTGAAAATATTGAGATCTGGGATTTTGCGGATTTGTAAACGAGTGAACCGGTTTTTGATTTGAAATCTATGGATTTTAAAGGTGAAAAGATCATTGGGTGGTGTGTTATAATAAGATCTGCTTTTTTTGATATTGCATCATTAATAACATCTTCAGAGATATCTAAAGCAACCATAATTTTGCTGATATACCAATCTGGATTACCAACCTGAAGACCAGAATTATCCCACTCTTCTGAAATTTCCAAAGGAGCTATTTTATCAACGATTTTTATAATCTCATATAATTTCATAATCTATTCTTTTATTTATGATCTTAAGAAAAAAAAAGGCGAGGTAATAAAATTACCTCGCCTAAAATCATTATATGTACTTTTGTACATTTGCACTCATAAATTACCTTTAAAAAGTCTTGCTACTTTATGTTGTCACCAATTAATATTTGGTGGGCCTACCTGGATTTGAACCAGGGACCGACCGGTTATGAGCCGGTGGCTCTGCCAGCTGAGCTATAGGCCCTCAAATCAGCTTAACGAAAGACTTTCTACATGTAGTGAGTCTTTTTGTCAAGATTTATATTTCAATAAAACTTTTTAGTTTCTTACTTCTTGTTGGATGCCTTAGTTTTCTCAATGCTTTAGCTTCAATCTGCCTGATTCTTTCTCTTGTAACGGCAAAATCTTTTCCAACTTCTTCAAGAGTATGATCTGCTTTTTCACCTATTCCGAATCTCATTCGAAGTACTTTTTCCTCTCTTGGTGTGAGAGTGGCCAGAACTTTTCTTGTTTGCTCAGAAAGATTTAAACTAATTGCAGCATCTGTTGGAAGTATAAACTTCTTATCCTCAATAAAATCTCCTAAATGACTGTCTTCTTCTTCACCAATTGGAGTTTCAAGTGAGATTGGTTCTCTTGCAATCTTTAGAACGCGTCTAACCTTATCAAGTGGAATCTCCATCTTCTCAGCTATCTCTTCAGAGGTTGGTTCACGACCAAGTTCCTGTACAAGATATCTTGATGTTCTGATAAGCTTATTAATTGTTTCAATCATATGAACCGGGATTCTGATTGTTCTTGCCTGGTCAGCAATAGCTCTTGTTATTGCCTGTCTGATCCACCATGTTGCATATGTACTGAATTTATAACCCCTTCTGTACTCAAATTTATCAACCGCCTTCATTAAACCGATATTTCCTTCCTGTATAAGGTCAAGAAACTGAAGGCCACGGTTTGTATATTTTTTTGCAATACTTACAACAAGTCTTAAATTAGCTCTGATTAACTCGCTTTTAGCTATTTTAGTATGTTTTTTTGCATCATTAACAGAAGCAAGAACTTTACGAAGATTTCTTCTTGTTGCTTTAATATTATGTTTTTTCTCTTCAATATGATCAATTATAGATTTCAAATCTATATAAACTTCTATTAACTCTTCTTTACCTAATCTTGATCTGTCTTTAGCCCATGCTAAAAAAATATCCTGTGATTCAAGCTGGGTTCTGAACTCTTTCTTAGTTGATCCAAAAGTATCCGTACATTTTGAAATCAGACTGTTCATTGACTCAAACCATTTAATGTTTGATTCAATAAGTTTATTAATGCTTTTTACAACATCACCTTCAAATCGCCAGTCTTTAAGATTATCAAAAATTTTCTCAGTTCTTCTTGATATAGAACGTTTTGCTTTTCTTACCTCTTCCGGAGAAGTTTCTGGCTGGAACAATTTCATTCTGTCTTCAAGGTTTTTATCGTCCAGATTTTTTATCGCATCTATTGTTTCAAGGAAACTGTCAATTCTGAGTTGTTCATCAATAACCTGATCACCCTCATCGATATCCCTTAAAACATGCTTGGGTCTAACCTTACCCTCTTTAACCTTATCTGAAAGAAGAATAATTGTTTGTACTGCCAAAGTTGAATCAAGTTGAGCACGTAATATTTCCTGCTCACCTTTTTCAATGTTTTTAGCTATTTCGATCTCACCTTCACGACTTAAAAGAGTTACCATTCCCATTTCACGAAGATACATCTTAACAGGATCAGTAACAGCACCAAATTCAGAGTAAGTATCTTTGGCTTTAGCGGCTTTTTTCTTCGGCTTTTTAGAGACAACGATACTATCTTCATCAGTGACTTTTATTTTTAATGCATCAAACATCATTAAGATGTTGTCCATTTGTTCAGGTGTTTTCATATCTTTAGGAAGAGCATCATTGATTTCGTCATAAGTCAAAGACCCCGATTTCTTACCTTGTTTTATGAGTTTTTTAAAAAACTCTTCGGACATCTTGTCTTTTTTCGATACAACAGCTTTCTTTTTTGCCATAAAGATTTACCTCCGGATTCAGTTTAAATTCTTATCAGCCTGAATTTTTCTTTTATTTAAAAGCTCCAGTAGAAGTTCTGTGTTGTTAGCCTCTTCTGCAGCTTTAATTTGCATTATTAATTCATTTCTCTCTGTTTTCTTAATTGAAAGAAATTGTTCAAATACTTTTATACAACCATCAAGGTTCCAGTCGTTTTCCTCCATAGATAAAGATGGGATCAAATCTCTTGCGTCTTTATCATCCAAAGATGAATAAAGATCTGAATTCTTATCCTTTTGCTTTAAAATATGAAGACCTAAGGTTTTTAATGGTCCTTTATCAAAATAATTCAGGATTTCCCTGTTTTCAACTTCATCTAAAATTTCAGGAAACTGAATCATCATTGAAACTATGGTTTTTTCAATTTTACTAATTTCTCTGGTACTGTTTATTTTATAAGAATTTTGTAAGTTTTCTTTTCTTTTTTCCCCTTGAAATTTTTTTGTATATTCTTTGGTTTTCTCAAGAATTGCAGTTTCATCCACTCCAATTCGTTCAGCAAGAGTTTTAATATATAATGACCTTGCCATTTTATCGTCCATTAATGAAAAAGTTTTAATCATATCTGATATCACTCTGATTTTTCCATCTATGTCTAAACCATGTTTCTTTATAGAAATTTCTATTAAAAAAGGTATTAGTTTTAGTGAGTTTGAAGATAAAAGATTAAATTTTTCTTTTCCATTTTTAAAAATATAGCTATCAGGGTCCTGACCCTCAGGTAAAACAACAACTGAAGCATCAACATCCTTTTTCATAAAAATTTCCAGACTTCTTATTGCTGCTTTAAGCCCAGCCTCATCAGAATCATAAACAAGAACCATTTTGGTTGCAAAACCCTTTAAGATTTCAACATGATCACTTGTTAGTGATGTTCCCAATGTTGCTACAACATTTTCAATTCCAAACTGTGCAAGAGCAATCATATCAAAATAACCTTCTACAATATAAACACAGTTATTTTCTCTTATGCTTTGTCTTGCACTATTAAGTCCATAAAGCGACTTACTTTTATAATAAACAGGCGTTTCCGGTGAATTGAGATACTTGGGAAGTGAATCATCCATAACCCGTCCACCAAATCCTATAACCTGATTACTCAGATCAAAAATAGGAAAAATAATTCTGTTTCTAAAACGATCATAAAATCCGCCTTTTTTACCCTGAAGTACAAGACCTGATTTTAAAACCGTTGATTTTTTAATATTTTTCCCTTTTATATGTTTTACAAGATTTTCCCATCCATCCCGTGCAAAACCTATTGAAAACTTATCTATTGTTTCTTTTGTAAAACCTCTTTTTAATAAATAGTTTGAACTCTCATCATTAAATTGATTTTTGTAGAATTCAAAAGCTGATTTATTAAGTTTTAATATTCGTTCCCGTTCATTAATTGCGTTCTTTTGTTCAGGAGTCATCTCTTCAATATCAACATCGACACCATATTTTCTTCCTAACATACGAACGGATTCGGGAAAACTTATTCCATTTTGTTTCATTAAAAAAGAGAAAATATTGCCACCACTTCCACATCCAAAACAGTAAAACATCTGTTTATCAGGGCTTACACTAAATGATGGTGTTTTCTCAGAATGAAATGGACAAAGCCCAAGGAAATTCTTACCTGCTTTTTTTAAAAGAACACTATCTGAGATAACATCTATAATATCGGCAGTGTTTCTGATTTTTGCAATAATATCTTCAGGTATTATAGACAAGATATATATTTTCTCCAAAAAAATGAAACAACCAATTTATGATAAACACTAAGCAATCTTTACAACTTAATTATAAATATATTTTTGTCAAGTAATGGGCCTGTTTTAGAATCATTAATATAAATGATTTAAAGTACACCTTTTGTAGATCTAATACCTTTAACTCTTGGATCTAATGATGAACCATCATCTATAGCTCTTCCCAAAGCTTTAAATATGGATTCAAGTATGTGATGTTCATTTTCACCATATTTGACATTAATATGGAGGTTCATTCCACTTGTATTGGTAAATGCTCTGAAAAATTCTTTTGCCAGTTGGGTATCAAAATTTATACCAGTTGTGTTAGATGGTGGAACATTAAAAACTAAAAATGGTCTGTTTGAAAGATCCACAGCTACTTCAGTTAAGGTTTCATCCATTGGGGTTACAGCAATTCCGTACCTTTTTATCCCTTTTCTGTCACCAAGTGCATCCTTAAGAACATTTCCAAGAACAAGACCAACATCTTCAACTGTGTGATGAAAATCGACTTCAAGGTCACCTTTTGCCGTTATATCAAGATCAAAAAAACCATGGGCAGTGAAAAGATTTAACATATGATCAAAGAAAGGGATACCAGTGTTAATGTTTGAAGTTCCAATTCCATCAATATTAAATTTGATTTTTATTTGTGTTTCAGCAGTATTTCTTTCAATATTTGCAGATCGTTTCATAACTTAGCCCCATTATATTTTATACTTGATCATATTTTTGTGAGTCTCTGAATAATTAATAACTTGAGTTCAATCAAACAACAGTTATTGAATAAGCATTATGTAAGATATATGATTTGATTTTAAATTTCAACCGATGAAATATGTTTTAAAGGGAATCTCTAATAACTGCCTATAAAACAAAAGGCTTTAGTTTTGTTTGTTTTAATCGAACTACAGCGTTAATCAAAAAAAATAACTGTTGTATGTTTATAAAATTAAAGCTTTTTTATAAACGAATCCGCTCGTTATTTTTTCTCTCGCCTTGTATTTCAATCAAAGTTCAAATTATTAGAGGTTCCCTTAGGCTTTACCTGATTTACTTGATAGTAATGCAGGATCAAACCCTAATTTTTTAACAGATTCTTTCCATCTTTCTTCAACAGGTACATCGAAGATAATATCGTTACTAGCAGGCATTGTTAACCATGAATTTTCCTGAATTTCTGTTTCAAGCTGTCCTGGTCCCCACCCGGAACAACCAAGAGTGAATAGTATCTTTTCAGGACCTTTGCCATCTGCAATCGCATTAATTATATCCATGGAATTGCTCAGTGCAATACCTTCATTAACTTTTAAACAAACTTCCCAGTCAAAGGCTGGTCCATGAAGAACAAATACCTGATTATTTTGAACCGGACCACCAATATGGAGCGGGTTATGTTCATAGTTGACATCTGTTTGTACTTTCAATTCATCAAAAATTTCAGTTGTTGTCATGAAAGGATAAATTAAATTTATTATTACACCTAAAGCACCGTTTTCGTTATGCTCACACATGAAAATAACAGTATTTGAAAACATTGAATCATTGAGATCCGGCATCGCAACAAGAAAAGAACCGCTTAGAGATAGATCTAACATATACCCTCTTTTGTAAGGAAAAGCCTGAAAGACATGATTTTGTGAACTAAATTAATTTATATAAAAAAACATTACTTACACAATATAATAATGTCAAGAAAGATAGGGCAAAGATTTTATTTTGACATAATATCTGATAAAAAGTTATACTGTGTAGGGAACCTCTAATAGTTAGAATTTTGATTGAAATATAGCGTTTATAAATGCTTTTTTTTATAAAATCTCTGCATTAGAAAAAATAACGAAACGGTTTTACAACAGTTCTTTTTTCGTAATAACACTGTAGTTCGGTCAAAAGGCAGTTATTAGAGGTTCCCTTTAAAGAACTTTTAAGGAGTGTAAAAAATGAAAATAAAAAACCCTGATATTATTCAAAAAACAGATGATCCTAAAAAAAAGATTTCAAAGGAGTCTATCCAGGGAGGTGCTTTCAATAAAATTTTTCAGGATTCCATAAAGAAAGGTGATTCTTCTGATCAAATAAGATCATCTGCACTAAGAGAGCCCGCAGCTACAAACTTCATTAATTTTCAAAATATGGATTCACCACTTAAAGTTATTGTGGATAAAAACATAAATCTTCTTGCAAAGTATACAGATTTGATTGGTAACCCTGATAAAACTCTTAAGGAGATTGAGCCCCTTCTTTTAAAGTTGATAAAAGATATTGAAGAGACTCAAAACAGTTTTAAAGATGAGAGTAAAAAATCTCCAGAACTTTTTAATATTCTTGAAAACATTCTTATGACTGCCCGAAAAGAACAGATAAAAATGGCAAGTGGTTCATACAATTAATATATTATTTGAACAAACAGTCGGTTAGTTTGTTTCATTCAATAAAAAAATAAATATTTCTATCTGCCATATACATCTTCATACCGAACAATATCATCTTCACCTAAATAGCTGCCAGTTTGTACTTCGATGAGTTCCAGAGCTATTGTACCTGGGTTTTCAAGTCTGTGTTTAACACCTAAAGGAATGTATGTTGATTCATCCTCTTTTAAAAGAAACTCTCTTTCACCTTTAGTAACAAGAGCAGTTCCTTTAACAACAACCCAGTGTTCAGCTCTGTGAAAATGTTTTTGCAGGGATAATATCGATCCAGGGTTTACTGTAATTCTTTTAACCTGAAAACTATCCATTATGTCGATACTTTCATAAGAACCCCAGGGTCTATAGACCTTTCTGTGTGAAAGAACCTCTTCTCTGTTTTTAAGTTTCAGTTTTTCAACTATCTTTTTAACCTCCTGGACTCTGTTCTGAGGAGATATTAAAATAGCATCAGATGTTTCTACAATAATATGATTATCAAGGCCAATTGCTGTTACTAATCTGTTCTGGCTATATATTAAAGATGAATTAACATCATGTGTTATCACATCTCCTTTAATTACATTTTGGTTTTCATCCTTTTCACCAATTTGCCATAGAGCATTCCATGAGCCCATATCATCCCAACCTGCAGAAAGTGGAACAACAACAGCTTCATCGGTTTTTTCCATGATAGCATAGTCGATGGAATCGGATGGACAGTTTTCAAAAGTAGCGAGGTCTAATCTAAAAAAATCAAGGTCCTTCGTTCCATTTTCAATAGCTTTTTTGCAAGCCTCAACCATTTCAGGAACATGCTTTTCAAGTTCTTCAAGTACTCTTGATGCTTTAAAAACAAACATTCCACTATTCCAATAATACTCACCTGATTCAATATACTCTTTAGCTGTTTTTTGATCAGGTTTTTCAATAAAACTGTCCACAACAAAGGATTCAGAACCTGAAAGCTTTTCACCTCTTTTAATATATCCATAACCAGTTTCGGGAGTATCAGCAACAACGCCAAATGTTACAAGTTTTCCTGTCTTCGCATTTTCAATGGCAACATTAAGAGACTTATGGAAAGAGTCTATATTATCAATATTATGATCAGCAGGAAGGATAATTATAATTGCATTTTTATCTTCTTTATATGCCTCAAGAGCTGAAACCGTTAGAGCCGGAGCCGTATCCCTACCAATCGGTTCAAGGATAATATCTGAATCAGTTTTTATTTTTCGGAGCTGTTCAGCCACAATAAATCTGTGGTTTTCATTACATATGATCATACTTTTTGAAATTTCAGCATATTCAGAAAATCTAAGAAGAGTGTTCTGGAGCATTGTATTGTCATCAACAAGCTTTAGAAGTTGTTTGGGATTTAAGTTTCTTGATAGTGGCCATAACCTTGTTCCTGAACCACCTGCTAATATGACAGTCTTTATCATTTTCACTCCGTAAATATTTTAAATTAATACATAAACTAATTTTTAAGGGAATCTCTAATAAATGCCTTTTGATCGAACTACATAAGTTGTTTTAAAAGAAATAAAAACAAAACAAAACAACGGAGTATATTTCAAAAAAAAACTGTTGTAAAAATCAGCTCGTTATTTTTTCTTATGCCTTGTATTTCAATCAAAATTCTAATTATTAGAGGTTCCCTTAAAGTAACCAAATTATATAAAAAAGCATTATATGTTAATAAACTCTTAATATTCAAGTATTGGTTGAAAAAAATGAATATATACCATAAATTAATAAAAAATCTAACAAATATGGGATCATTTCTAAATGGCAGTTTATGAATATAAGGGACTTGACTTTAACGGTAAGAAAAAAAGTGGCTTTGTAGACTCAGATAGTGTTTCGTCTGCAAAAACGACCCTAAGAGATAAGTTGAAGATATATCCAACATCTATTAAAGAGATTAAAGTTGCTGGTGATAGAAATCTTAAACAATATTTTTCCATATCAAAATATCTAAACAAGGTGAAGCCTTCAGAGGTTTCATTGTTTACAAGACAACTATCTACACTTTTATCGTCAGGATTTCAGCTGATAGTAGCTTTGAAAACATTAACCCCCCAAATAAAATCCGTTTATTTTAAAAAATGCATATCCCAGGTCAAAGATTCAGTTGAAGAGGGCAGTTCATTTTCAAGAGCACTTGAACCATTTTCAAATATTTTTTCTGAAACCTATATAAATCTTATACATGCAGGTGAGAGTTCAGGAACCCTTGATATTGTCCTTGAAAGATTAGCAGAGACATCAGAAAGTCAGATGAAATTAGATCGAAAGGTAAGAACAGCTTTAACATATCCCGTATTTATGGCCTGTGTTGCCGGGTTTGTAGTTGTTTTCCTGATTACATATGTTGTACCGGGTATTTTGAAGATTTTTAATGATATGAATAATACCCCCCCTCTTCCCACAAGGATTTTGATGTTCATAACAGAGATGGTTCAATCTTACTGGTATATTTTACCAATTCTGTTGATTTTGTTAAATACTGGCCTTACCATGCTTAAAAGAAACAAAAAGGGACAGTATTTTCTGGATAATTTAAAAATTAAAGCCCCCTATTCCGGAAGCTTAATTAAAAAGCTTTCAATAGCAAGATTTAGTCGTACACTAAGCACTCTTCTGGAAAATGGTGTAACACTTTTGAAAGCACTTGGGGTGGCCCAGAATGTTATGAGCAATGTGTTAATTAAAGAAGCTATTAATTATTCTATGAATGAGGTTGAACAGGGAAATGAACTCGGTGTGTCACTTGCCAAAAAAGACGTTTTCCCTGTTTTGGCAACAGAGATGATCAAAGTAGGAGAAAATAGTGGTCAGCTTGAATCCATGCTGAATAAAATTGCAGATATATATGAGGATGAAGTGGAATCAGCTATAATGAAGATAACATCTTTGATTGAACCTGTAATTATTCTTGTAATGGGTGCTGTTGCCCTTCTTATCATGCTTTCAGTCTACCTACCCATTATGGAAATGAATCAAATGGCAAAGTAGGTGTCGTTGGCGTTGTAAAAATCCTCCATTTGCTGTGTTGTAGCAACCGATCAGACACTCGAAGTATAAAACCATACGTCTCGCGCCTGACCGAACGCTAACGCCTTGCAAATGAAGTTTTTTACTTAGCCTAAAAATATTTTATGATTTATAAAAATTGAAAATCAATAAGACAACCACACAAAAAAACTTTAAATAATTCTATAATAAAAAAATTTAGAAATCGGTTTTGTAGTGAACCCCACCAAAAAATTTGATTATTAGAATAATAATTAACATGTCTATGGCTACGGATGCACATATTGCGATGTAGAAAATCTAATAAATCAATCCGTTGAGCACTTCCTGAAAATGATCGAGATTATATTTTTCTATTTCAATAGGAACCTGAACAAGATCATAAAAATTAATTATCTCTTCATCAGTCAAAGAAGCAACACCAGAATCTATATAAAGTAACTGATCAAACCAGCCCATCATTATTCTTATATTTTCAGCATTAACATTTTGCTCAGAAAATTTATTCATCATTCTAACCCATCCCTGGGTTATTATCGATGTTCGGTTCTTTTGCTTTTCTTTGGTTTTATCTTTTCCAAGCAAAATCTCAATACAGTTTTTTTCATTTGGATATTGAGCTTTATAATTTCCTGCAATTTTAACAATACTGGTTTCACAGTAACACTCAGCACCAACAAGCAAAGAATTTCTCCCATGCGTTCCATTATTTATATTTAATGTATTAGTTAATTCAGACTGCATTTTTTTTGCATCATTATGAATTGTGTAATCCATAAGAATGATCTTTATATTTGATTCATCAAATGATAATGATTTCAATTCTTCTTTAAAAATAGGACAAGCAACAAGAAAACATTTTTCAGACAATTTAGCCTCTTTCCTCAAAAATACATGTGATAATTCAACAAAAGTAAAATTATTTTAATCTATTTATTAAACTTTTAAAAGTTTACCCCTCGGGAGAGCCACCAGAGGTGTTTTTTTTATTTTAACTGCATTTAGGATTAAACCTTGAGAATCTAAAAAGTTAAAAGAGCTCCTAACATATATGTATTGTGCTGTTTACTTGGATATAGGGAAATTTTAAATCTTGATTTTTCTCTTTTGATAAAGTCTCTTCTGATTTTTCTATTGTATTTTTCCGCAGCATTATAACTTCCGTAGATATTTCCTGAGTAAAAGCCGGTTTCAATGAAGGCTAATATAGAGCCTAATCCTTCATTGCCTGAATCGAATGCCTCAACTGTTGCGTAGATCATTAGGCCATTAAAAAGAAATGATATGAAGGCATCTCTGTATCTTTCGCTATATATATATCCACCACCAGGAATAATAGATAATATGCCTGACAGTGTTGGACTTTTGTAATTAAGATCATTACCCCTTGTTAAACTTGTATTGATTTCGGACAGGTTATATCTGATTTTTCCTTCAGGGCTAATTTTTTGGAAAGATTTTTCAGCTTGAGGAAACATGCTGTTTTTATAGAAAAGCCAGCCTGTTTCATAATGTATAAGGTCTAAAATCTTATTATCTTCAGTTAGCATGGATAGATTTCTGAATTCATTAAGAGCTAATTGAATTTTTCTTTGTTTTTCATAACACTTAACAAGAAGGATGAAAGATTTAAAGGTTATTGATTTAGTGGTTTTAATCTGGTCATCTTCTTTTAGAAGGTAATTAATTAAATTTTTTAAAGCTTTTTCACATTTAATGAGATCATCTGAAAGGTATTTTGAATAAGCAATATTATATCTGGCTTCTGTTACTTTATTATCTTTTGGGAAGTAAAAAATAAACTTTTTAAACTCACTAACAGCTCTTTCATAGTCTTTTTCTTTCAAAGCTCCATTTGCATATTTAAAAAGAGATTCTGAATCAACAATATATTTTTCTGCGTATGAATTGTTTACAGAAATAAGAGTGATAAGAAATGACATGCACATTAATATTAGGTATTTATTAATTATTCTCAACAGGATCATATATATACTTTTCCCCTTTGATTTCGATAATTGGAGAAACTTTACTCTCATCTCCTCCACATCTGAGCAGTCTGTCACAGGTCATCATAAATCCTCTAAAGAAACCATGCTTTTTAAAAGCTATTTTGGAATATTCAGAGCAACTTGGGTATGATGAGCATCTGTCCCCATCTATTGGTGATATATATTCCTGATAAATTTTTATTGGTGATAATTTTTCTTCAGGTTTGTTTAAATCATTAGCAAAAGCAGTCTTTATGAAAAAAGATAAGAATAATATCAGGTATATTTTCATTTAAGGGAACCTATAATAACTGCTCTTTTGGCTAAATACAGTACGGTTGTTGTTTTAAAAAACAAAACAACTGAATTATTTCCAAAAAAAATTGTAATATGTTTATAAAAATAAAAGCTTTATAAAAATGAATCGCCTCATTATTTTTGTCATGCCTTATTTCACTCAAAATTTCTGGTTTCTTTAAGTAACTCTAAGAACTTCTTCAATTGTTGTAACACCATTAAGTATTTTTTCAATACCATCATCTCTAAGAGAGACCATACCTTTGGATATTGCTAATTCCATCAATCTGTTTGAGTCTGAAGTTTTTAGAACTTCATCTTTTAATCCATTATCGAGAACAAATATCTCAAAAATTGCAACCCTTCCTGAATATCCGTTGCTAAAGCACTCTCCGCATCCTTTGGATTTATAGAATGTTGCTTTTTCTGCGACCTCTTTTGATATACCTAGATTTTCAAGTATTATATCATTTGGGATGTACTTCTCTTTACAATTATCACATAAAACACGTAAAAGCCTTTGTGCAATAACTGCCTTTACAGATGAAGTAATTAAAAATGGTTCAATTCCAAACTCAACAAGTCTGGTAATTGCACTTGCTGAATCATTTGTATGTAGTGTTGAGAATACAAGGTGTCCGGTAAGAGCGGATTGAACTGCAATTTCAGCTGTCTCACCATCTCTGATTTCCCCAACGAGTATAACATCAGGATCCTGCCTGACTATTGACCTTAAACCTTTTGCAAAAGTCAGATTTATTTTTCTGTTTACCTGAATCTGGCCAATACCTTCAATTTGATACTCAACAGGATCTTCTATCGTTATAATATTTTTATCAGTGGAGTTTATACTTGAAAGTGTTGCATAAAGAGTAGTTGTTTTACCACTACCGGTAGGACCTGTAACAAGAATGATTCCATTTGGTATTTTAATTAACTCCTTTATCTGGTTTAATCTTTCACCTGATATTCCGAATTCAGAGAGTTCAAGGAAAGTTCCTGATTTATTAAGAAGCCTGAGAACAACTCTTTCACCAAAAGTAGTCGGAATTGTGGAAACACGAATATCAACATCTGTTCCACCAATAGTTACCTCAATTCTTCCATCCTGGGGCAGTCTTTTTTCAGCAATATCGAGACCTGCCATAACTTTAATACGAGATATCAGCGGAGATTGTATTCTTTTTGGTGGAGATAATAGATCGTATAAAATGCCATCTATCCTGTATCTGATTTTAAAACTGTCCTGATATGGTTCAATATGAATATCACTTGCTGTTGCTTTTATAGATTGTGAAATCATATGGTTAACAAGTTTAATGATTGGAGAGTCACTTGTATCTTCTAAAAGGTCGATTGATTCAAGTTCTCGTATTAAGGAATCACCATCCTCCTCCATGTCATCAACTAACTGCTGGGCCGAATCCTGATTAAGATCATAACCTTTATTAATAATTTCATTAATTTTGTCCCTTTCCATTAAAACCATATCAAAGGATTCATAATTAAGGCTTTTTGCTATATCTTCTATTGCATGTATTTCCGACGGATAACTAACAGCAATACAGGGGGATCCATTTCTTAGAGGTTTTACGTCATCCTTGGTTTTTAGTGGAACAAAACTATGCTTTTTAAGATACTTAATGGATAGGTTTTCAGTAAAATCGTATTCAATGTGATCTGCATCAATATCTGAGATAAATGGTATTTTGTAGGCTTCACCAAAAGCTTTCAGGTATTCTTCCTCAGAAATTTCCTTTTTTTTAAGAATTATATCTTTAAAGTGGCTCCCTGTCTCAATGCTTTGGTTTTTAAGCTCATTAAGGTCTTCTTTAGGGATATTTAATTTATTATGTAAAATATCTATTAAATCCTGCATTGTTTTGAAACCTTATTTTTTCGATTCATCAAGCTCATCAAAAGCTTTGTCTTTTTCACTCTTTTTTGCACTATCTTTATCTTCAGGATCTTTCTCGTCCTCATCATAATATAGTTTTATTTTACTTTTATTAAGAATTTTATCAATCTCTTTTCTCTTTTTATTTCCTAGATCCAGAGCTTCCTGTCTGTTTTCAACAACATGTGGTGTGAGGAATATGTATAGATTTGTTTTCTTTTTATTTTCTCCTTTGTATTTAAAAAACCATCCTAATAGTGGAATATCTCCTAAACACGGAACTTTATATTCAGTTCTTGTAAGACTGTTATCAATAAGCCCACCAATTACAATTGTGTTTTTGTCATCGACTATAACAGATGTATTTATTTCTCTTTTAAGAGTTGATGGTCGAAATTCCACAGATGTAGAAGAAATTTTTGATGTAGTCTGTTCAATTTTGAGTCTGATTCTTTTATTTTTACTTATTGAAGGTGTAATTTTTAGAGATATTCCAACATCTTTGTATTCATATTGATTATAATTATCTTCACCGGAAGCGGCTTTTGTAAGATATGGTATGTTTTCAGATACATTTATTGATGATTCTTCATTTTCAGTTGCAAGAATCTGCGGTGTTGAAAGTATATGAATTTCGCTGTCCTTCTGATATAGCCTGACCATGGAAGTCAAATTCGCTACAGTATTGCCTGCAACCTCAATGGTACCGGCAAAGTATCCTAAAAAGAATCCCTGATTTGAAGCCTGACTATTGCTGAATCCACCTGCAACTTTGCTATCACCAACTGTCCAGTCAGAACCGATGTTGAAATCTTTATCAACATTTACTTCCATAATCACACACTCTATAAAAACCATTCTTCTTGGAATATCAAGTTTCTGGATTATATTTTCAATCACTGTGTATTCATCACTGTCTGCAATTATTATAAGACTGTTTGTGGCTTTGTCTGCAGTTATATTAACTGATCCTGATATAACAGGAGTATTTCCTTTTTTACCTGTATTTGAACCTGTGGTTTTTGTTGAGAGAGATTGAAGAGTTTTTGCAAGTTCCTCAGCATTTGCATTTTCAAGATAATATACGTGGAGTCTCTCTTTTCCCTTTGGTATCTGTTTATCAAGTAATGTTATGAGAGTCATTATTCTTGTAGTATCAACAATGCTTGCAAGAACAATAATTGAGTTTGTTCTTTCATCTGCAACAAACTTGATGCTACTGCTACCAGAACTTCTTTTACTACGGGATGTTGATTTAAAAACATCATTTAAAATAGATACGAGTTTTTGAGTCTCTGCATACTCGAGTTTCACAACTGTAATCTCTTTACCAACACCTTTAACATCAATTGCACTTATAATTTTTAACAGTCTTTTTATGTTGGATGCAACGTCAGTTATTATTATAGTATTTGTAGGTTGATAAGCCATTAAAACACTGTTTCTTGATATAAATGGAATGAAAAGTCGTTTAATATCATTTGGGTTAGCGTACTTTAACTTTATCACCTGGGAGACTATTCTATCACCAATGGTGTTAAGTTTATTGTCAATTCCGGTCTGGATACTTTTTGACCTGGCGGTTTGAGCAGGTACTATTTTTATAAGTTTTCCTGAAGGTACAGTTGCATACCCATGGACTTCAAGAACAGATTCGAAGACTTTGTAAGCTTCTTTAAGAGTAACCTTTTCTGGTGAAATTATAGTTACTTTTGCATTTACTTTTTTATCAATTATAAAGTTTTTACCTGTTAATTCACTTATAAACTTAATGAAAACCTTAATGTCAACATCATTAAAATCAAGGCGAACATACTTTTGTCCACGTTTTACAGAATATCTCTTCTTACTCTGTGCAAAGGAGTTAGAACTATATGCGA
>JAAELO010000432.1 GCA_024226555.1 Desulfobacterales bacterium
ATGAACGCTAAATTAAAGAATCCACCCTCTAAGAAGGTGGACTTGTAAAAGCCCCTATAAGGGGCCAATACCGAACTGTCAAAACCAATTCAATTGTTGTTGTTCTTTTTAATCGTTAATCAGTTTTATCTACAATAAATCTTGAGAATATTTAAAATACAGGCAAAGCCGATTAAACATTACCACCACCAAAGGAGGTGGTTTTAATTTTATAATAAAAGAAAGGTTCCTGTTTGTCCACCGAAAGAAGATGTTTGTGCTTTTCATTGCCCATATTTTTTTGTTGACTGAATTTATTGGCTGGGCACAAAGATAGAAATAACAGGAAGAGAAGTCAAGGGCTTGGCCTTTATTTTTACAAGAAGGAATAATAGACTGGTTTTAAAAAGAATGAGACCTGGCAGGTTTTTAAAACCTGTTAATGTCTAATTTCTAAAATTGTTACTTTTTTCCATCCATACGGATGCCCTGCGGTCGTACGGATTTCTGAAGTTGAACAAAGTCGTATGACCTTCGGTCGTCCAT
>JAAELO010000433.1 GCA_024226555.1 Desulfobacterales bacterium
GCGTGGACTACCAGGGTATCTAATCCTGTTTGCTCCCCACGCCTTCGCGCCTCAGCGTCAGTATTGGTCCAGGAAGCCGCCTTCGCCACCGGTGTTCCTCCTGATATCTACGAATTTCACCTCTACACCAGGAATTCCACTACCCTCTCCCATACTCAAGTCTTGGGGTTTCAAATGCACTTCCAGGGTTGAGCCCCGGGCTTTCACATCTGACCTACAAGACCGCCTACGCGCCCTTTACGCCCAATAATTCCGATTAACGCTTGCACCCCCCGTATTACCGCGGCTGCTGGCACGGAGTTAGCCGGTGCTTCCTTCATAGGTACCGTCAACAACTATGGATATTAACCATAATTGATTTCTTCCCTATTGACAGAGCTTTACGACCCAAGAGCCTTCATCACTCACGCGGCGTTGCTGCGTCAGGGTTTCCCCCATTGCGCAAAATTCCTCACTGCTGCCTCCCGTAGGAGTCTGGACCGTGTCTCAGTTCCAGTGTGACTGGTCATCCTCTCAGACCAGCTAACCATCGTCGCCTTGGTAGGCCTTTACCCCACCAACTAGCTAATGGTACGCGAACTCATCTTCAAACAATAGCTTCCAGGGAGAGGCCATCTTTGATCTTCTACACCGAGGGGCAAAAGATATTATCCGGTATTAGCACACCTTTCGGTGTGTTGTTCACAGATTCGAAGGTAGATTATTCACGCGTTACTCACCCGTGCGCCACTTTACTCGTCTTAGCAAGCTAAGACTTTCTCGTTCGACTTGCATGTGTTAAGCACGCCGCCAGCGTTCAATCTGAGCCAGAATCAAACTCTCCAATTAAATTATTTGGATTACCGATTAAACGGTAAAATTTGACTAGCTATATGATTTTAATTCTTTTCTGTCACTACTTAGTTTTCAAAGATCAAACTTCTATTTTCCCTTGTTCTTAGCCGCTCCGCAATGTTTCCGTTTCGTTAAGAACAGAGCCTTTTTATACAAACTTGGTTTTGATGTCAACTGTTATTTGAACAATATTTGAATTTAATTCAATTAAATTCATGATCAAATTGAAGACCATTGATATCATTACTTATTTAAGACCAATTTATGATATCTTTTTTTCCCAGACCTTAGAATAATCTCATTATTCTTAAAGTCATTTTCACTTATTACAGTGTCAAAAGAGGCCACTCTTTCATCATCTAAATACGCACCACCTTGCTGAATTAGCTTCCTTGAAGCACTACTTGATTTAGCAAGTCCAGCTAATACAAACAGCTTAAATACAGGAATACCATCTTTTAATTCATCCGAATTTATATCTGTGTAAGGCAGAGCCTTATCTTCTGAAACAACCTCTCTGGGTATAGAACTGGTTGGAAAAAGATCTTTCCTTACAGCCTTTCCACCAAACATGCTGACTGCGGCCTTAAAGGATTTTATGGCCTCTTCCTCACCATGGCACAGTTTGGTAGCTTCAAACGCAAGAACAGCTTTAGCACTGTTTATATCTGAACCCTCAAGGGAACCACAAACATCGATTTCCACTTTTGGCAAAAATGTAAACAGAAGAAGGAATTTTTCCACATCTTTGTCATCTGTATTAATCCAGAACTGGTAGTACTCATATGGTGGCGTTTTTTCAGAATCAAGCCATACTGCACCTGATGCAGTTTTACCCATTTTTGCACCACTACTTGTGGTTATAAGTGGAAATGTAATACCAAAAGAGGTTTTCCTGTGCATTTTTCTTACAAGATCTATTCCAGCAACAATATTACCCCATTGATCACTACCTCCCATCTGCAACAAACAGTCACGGGATTCAGCAAGTTTCATGAAATCATAAGCCTGCAAAAGCATATAGTTAAACTCAATAAAACTAAGACCCTCTTCTGAATCCAGTCTCATTTTGTAACTTTCAGCTTTTACCATTCGATTTACACTAAAATGTCTACCTACATCACGGAGGAAATCAATATATCCTAAGCCTGTCAGCCAATCGGCATTATCCACAAGCTCAGCCCCACCATCTTTAAAATCGATAAAATGGGATAATTGATCCTTTAAGCACCTTTTATTAAAATCAACGTCTTCTTTTGTGATCATATTTCTCATCTCAGTTTTCCCGCTAGGATCACCGATGAGACCTGTTCCTCCACCAACAAGAGCAATAGGACGATGTCCTGCTTTTTGCATATGTGCTAGAACCATTATACAAACAAGGCTGCCTACGTGTAGACTTGAAGCTGTTGGGTCAAAACCGATATAACATGTTTGACCCTCTTTATTCAGATACTCATTAAGCTCATCTTCATGTGTTGTATTTTCAACAAAACCCCTGTCTTTTAAATCTTCTAAAATACCCATCTTATAAAAATTCCTACTTATTTGCGTACTCTACAGCTCTTGTTTCTCTTATTACTGTAACCTTTATCTGTCCTGGAAATGTCAGAGTCTCTTCTATCTGTTTAACGATATCACGACTTAACATTACAGCATCTTCATCCCTTACAACATCACCCTCTACAATAACACGTAGTTCCCGACCAGCTTGAATTGCATATGAACTTGAAACGCCATCAAAGGAAAGTGCTATTTTTTCAAGATCTTCAAGTCTTTTCACATAGTTTTCAAGAAGTTCTTTTCTTGCTCCTGGTCTGGCTCCTGAAATTGAATCCGCAGCCTGAACCAACAGATCATAAACCGTTGTTGGGGGAACATCTTCATGATGGCAAGCAATACCCTGCACAACCTCTTCAGATTCTCCATATTTTTTTGCTAATTTAGATCCCAAAAGAGCGTGTGGCCCTTCATTTTCATGGTCTATTGCCTTACCAATATCGTGTAGAAGCCCCATTCTTTTGGCAAGTTTTGCATTTAAACCAAGTTCAGAAGCCATCACACCACATAAAAAACCGACTTCTACAGAGTGTTGAAGAACATTCTGAGCATAACTTGTTCTAAACTTCAAACTTCCAAGAACTTTGATCAATTCATTATTTATTCCATGGACACCAAGATCAAATGCAGCCTGATCTCCAGATTCTTTAATTGTTTGAGCAACTTCATCTGTAACAGTTTTAACAACCTCTTCTATTCTTGCAGGGTGTATTCTTCCATCTGCAATAAGTTTTTCGAGAGATAATCTTGCAACCTCTCTTCTAACCGGATTAAAACCAGATAAAATAACAGCTTCAGGAGTATCATCTATTATAAGGTCAATTCCGGTAGCAGCTTCAATTGCTCTTATATTTCGTCCTTCCCGGCCTATTATTCTACCCTTCATCTCATCACTTGGTAATTGAACAACCGAGACTGTTCGTTCTGCTACAAAATCACCAGCATATCTTTGAATCGCTGTTGCAATTACTTTTTTAGCCTCTTTATCAGCTTCTTCCTTCGCTTCAGAGGTGATTCTTTTAATCAGCTTTGCACCATCATGCCTTGCATCGTTCTCCATTGCTTTTAACAGGAGACCTTTTGCTTCATCGATAGTCAATCCTGAAATTTTTTCTAACTGAACCTTCTGCTCATCAATAAGTTTGTCAAATTCAACCTTCTTGAGATCCACAGATTCTTCTTGTTCCTTTATTCTTTTTTCTGTTCGTTGAAGATCAGAGTCTCTTTTATCTATCTGTTCCTGACGTCTTTCAACCTTTTCCATTTTTTGAGCTACTCTTTTATCCTGTTGCTTAAGCTCAAGTCTCGTTTCATTTGTTTCAGCATCAAACTTGCTTTTCATATTATAAAGTCTGTCTTTAGCTTCAACCTTGGCTTCCCTTTGAAGAGTTTCAGCCCTTCTTTTAGCATCTTCAAGGATTCTGTGCCCTTCATCTTCATAATCCTTTGATCTTTTTGACAGAATCCGGCCTTTAATCCAATAGGCCAAAACAAAGCCAACAATGAATATTATTATGTATACTATAATGTCGCTAAAATGCATTCCCATTCTCCCTAACATTTTGTTTTTACTTAATATATAAATACTACTTTATGTCTTAGATTTATTTTAGGAGGTGATTCGGAAGGTTTTTATAAAACCCCACCAATTGCCGTGTTGATGATATCCTTGAACCTTATTGGTCAAGTGGGCGCCCCATAACTCCTTTAGGCTTTTCTGTTAAACAGAACATGCTCACCAGAGTAAGAGAGAGCTCCCGTTCTTATTGCATTGGGTCTAAGGACATAACAACAATCACGAACATGGCAGGGTAAAATTTGTTAACAACCCTTATTAAAAAGATTACAAAGGGATTACAAAGTACTGCATTTTTTCTCAATACTTTCTATAATTGCAGCTGATTTATCAGTTATATTTTTCATAGCTTCATCATGATCACGTTTCAACTTGTAATATTTACTTGAAATATTCATAGTTGCAAGTAACAGCTGCTTAAGTCTGGAACTTCTTACAGTTTGCCCAAGTGAACTCATTTCAATTTCGGAAACCTCTTTAACAATCAACTCTGCGATCGCTTCAGCATCTGGAACATCATTTTCAGATTTGAAAGTATGAAGTTCTCCAAAAAGTTCAATTTTTACAATATCTCCCAATGATTGCTATCTCAACCTTTCTAATATTTAATTGTGAATTCAGGATAATTCAGAATAGTTATTTAATTTAGCCAGTAGTCCGTCAACCTTTGACCTTACAATTGCACTTTGGTCAAGATTACGTTCTTTTTCCTCATCATTTCCCTTTATTTCAAATTCTAGATCTTCTATCTGCTTTTGAAGATCTGAATTTGTATTTTCAAGAGATCTGCATAGCTCAATTAAAAAATCCACTTTTTCTTCTATATCTTCAAATTGACTAAAAATCACATCATTATCCATTTTACACCTCTTAATATCATTTTAACAATATAGTCTCTTAGTTTGTTTAAAGTCAAGGCTAATTACCAACTCTAATCTCCATAACCCCTTGAGCCACATCTAAATCTTTGATATCGTTAACTCCAAGAATTTCTGAAAAATCCTTACAGATATCAACACCTATTTTCTTACTTTCTTTATATAATATACTAACAATATCAGGAAGGTAAAATTCCCCCTGGGCATTCTCAGCATTAATTTTTTTAATCGAATGTTCAAGATGGTCTTTTTTCAAGCAGTATATACCTGCATTAATTAAATTGATCTTTTTTTGATTGTTTGAAGCATCACTCTCTTCAACTATACCGATCACATCATTATTCTTATCCTGCAAGATTCTGCCATAGCCTGTAGGATTATCAACATATGCTGCCAAAACAGTCATATCATTTTTTCTTTTTTTATGCAGGTTAATAAAATTATTTATAGTTTCTGACCTGATCAATGGAACATCTCCACACAGGATTACAACATTTTCAACATTTTCTTTTATTTCCGGCATTCCACATTTAACGGCATGACCAGTTCCAAGTTGCTTATCCTGATATGCAAATTTTACATTACCTACACTTCTTGCGAAGGTTTTAACCTCTTCAGATTGATGTCCAACAATAACGACTATATTATCTTCATCCGTAACTTTTTTTGATTCATTTATTACATAGTAGATCATAGGTTTTCCACAAATCTGATGGAGAACCTTTGCTTTTGTAGATTTCATTCTCGTACCCTTACCGGCAGCAAGGATAACAATCGAATCTTTACTCATTACATTCCTTTAAAAAAGGAAAAGGGTAAGCCAAGTGACCTACCCTTTTCATATCTTTAGTTAACCTCTAATAACTGCTTTTTTAGCGAAATACTGTGTTGTGCTCAAAAAAAAACTTTTGTAAATTCGACCCGTTATTTTTTGACACGCCTTGTATTTCATCTAAAATATCTAATTATTAAAGGTTCCCTTTATGATTAAATATTTAATCACAAGATTTAGCTAACTACTCCTGTTGCATCCAACCGAACTATCGCTCTTAGAAGAGCAGCTTTTGCTCTTACAACATCAAGATCTTCACGATTTTCCAGTCTTTTTTCAGCTCTTTCCATTGCGGACTTTGCTCTTTCAACATCTATGTCCTCAAGGCTTTCAGCCGATTCTGCAAGAACAGTAATTTTTTCAGGTAAAGCTTCAGCAAAACCGCCACTGATAAAAATTGATTTATCAGAGCCACTTGCATCTGTGTAGCGAAGTATTCCTGTTTTAAGCGTGCTTAAAAAAGATGTATGGCCGCTTAAAACGCCGAATTCTCCTTCGGAACCAGGAGCCATTACTATCTGAGCTTCTGTTTCAACAACATTTCTCTCAGGTGTAACAACTTCAAGTTTAATGTTCTCTGCCATACTACTACCTCCAATTAATTACCAGCTGCCTGTTGTTCAGCTTGGGCTCTTGCTTCTTCAACAGCACCAACCTGGTTGAAAGCTCCTTCAGGAATATCATCATGCTTACCTTCAATAATCTCCTTAAAGGACCTAACTGTATCTTCAACTTTAACGAAAACACCTGGTTTTCCTGTGAAAACTTCAGCAACATGGAAAGGTTGTGAAAGAAATCTCTGGATCTTTCTAGCTCTTTCAACAACAATCTTATCTTCATCACTAAGCTCATCAACACCAAGGATGGCAATAATATCCTGAAGGTCCTTGTATTTCTGAAGCATATTCTGCACTTCCCTTGCAACATTGTAGTGTTCTTCACCAATATATGCAGGGTCAAGAATTCTTGATGATGAATCCAGCGGGTCAACAGCAGGATAGATTCCAAGTTCAGAAATACTTCTTGAAAGAACAACAGTTCCGTCAAGGTGAGCAAATGTTGTAGCTGGAGCAGGGTCTGTCAAGTCATCGGCAGGAACGTATACACACTGAACAGCAGTAATAGAACCTTTGTCAGTGGATGTAATTCTTTCCTGAAGCGCACCCATATCAACAGCAAGAGTTGGTTGATAACCAACAGCAGAAGGCATACGCCCAAGAAGTGCAGAAACTTCAGCACCAGCCTGGGTAAAACGGAAGATATTATCAATAAAGATAAGAACGTCCTGCCCTTCAATATCACGGAAATATTCAGCACATGTAAGAGCAGAAAGAGCAACACGAGCACGAGCTCCTGGAGGCTCAGTCATCTGACCATAGATCAGAGCTGCTTTTGGAAGAACTCCGGAATCTTTCATTTCATGGTAAAGGTCATTACCTTCACGTGTTCTTTCCCCAACGCCGGCAAAAACCGAAATACCACCGTGCTGCATAGCGATGTTGTTAACCATTTCCATCATGATAACTGTTTTACCAACACCAGCACCACCAAACATTCCCATTTTACCACCACGTGGGAAAGGAACTAAAAGGTCAATAACCTTAACACCTGTTTCAAGAACACGTACCTGAGTATCCTGCTCTGTGAAATGAGGAGCTTCCCTGTGAATTGGCATCATATTTTCCTGACTAACAGGACCAACACCATCAACTGGTTTTCCAACAACATTAAGAACTCTACCAAGTGATGCTTTACCAACTGGCATCATGATAGGCTTTCCTGTGTTTTTTACTTCCATTCCCCGGCTTAGACCATCGGTAACATCCATTGCAATTGTTCTTACAACGTTATCACCTAAGTGCTGAGCAACCTCAATACAAAGGTTATCTGCTTCATCATTAATAGCCGGATTGGAAATTAATAAAGCAGTATATATTTCAGGCAGATTACCGGGTTCAAACTCAACGTCAACAACAGGACCCATAACCTGTATGATTTTACCTACATCTTGTCCCATTTTATAAGATCTCCTATAATTGTATCTATTCAGAAACTTAAATAAAAAAGTGTTAGAAAACTAACCCTTCAGTGCCTCAGCACCACTAACGATATCCATCAAATCATTTGTGATCGCAGCCTGACGTGCCTTATTGTAGATCGTAACAAGTTCATCAATTAGATCTTCGCAAGCCTTGGTTGCATTATCCATTGCTGTCATTCTTGCTGCTTCCTTGCTGGTTGCAGTTTCAAGAATTGCACTGAATATCTGAATATAAACATTTTTTGGTAACATTTCATTTAAAAGCTGAGCCGGATCTGGTTCACAAATATGTTCAGCCTGAAATGGTTTATCTTCTTCTTCCTCAATTTTTTCAATGGCTGGAATTGGCAGAACCTGTTTAACAACAGGCTTTTGCGATGCCATATTTTTAAATTCAGAGTAGATCAGGACAACTTTGTCATAATCTCCATTTAAAAAACCATCTATTAAATTACGCCCTGAATTTGAAGCATCTGAGAAAGTAAGTTTTCCTTCAAGGGCAGTCTTAACTTCAAGACCCTGTTTTTTTGCCCAGTCAGCACCTTTCTTACCAAATGATGAGAGCGAAAATTCATAACCTTTATCGGAATTATCTTTTATATAATTATCAACTTTTTTAAGCAAATTGGAATTAAAACTGCCGCACAAACCTTTATCATCGGTACATAGAACAATATGAACCTTTTTTACATTTTCCTTAGGGATAAGAAGAGGACTGGCTTCACCACCAGCTTTTTCTGATAAACTCCCCAGTACTTCAGCATATTTTGCAGCGTAAGGTCTGAATTGCTCCATTGCAAGTTGATTTCCTCGCAGACGAGAAGTAGCAACCATTTTCATGGCGTTCGTAATCTGCTTGGTTTTTTTTACACCTACAATTTTTAATTGGACTTCCTTTAACGTTGCCATATTTTTACCTTTACAGTCTTCACTTTAATAAAAAGGTGAGCCAAATCTATTTAATAGTATCTTTAAATTCATCAGCATAAGCAGTTAACGCCTTCTTTAGAATCTCCTCAGTTGCACTGGAAAGATCTCTTTCTGCTTTAATATTTGCAAACACATCAGGATAGTTGTTTTCAATGAAAGGATAAAGACCGGCTTCATATTTACCAAGAACACCGATTTCAAATTCATTTAAAAACCCTTTTGTACCAGCATAAAGAATTGGAACCTGCTTTTCAAGAGAAAGAGGCTTATACTGACCCTGTTTCAGGATCTCAACCATTCTCTCACCTTTAGTAAGAACTGCCTGTGTTGCAGCATCAAGGTCACTACCAAAAGATGCAAAAGCTGCAAGTTCTCTGTATTGTGCAAGGTCAAGACGAAGTGTTCCAGCAACTTTCTTCATCGCTTTTTCCTGTGCGGAACCACCAACCCTTGATACTGACAGACCAACATCAACAGCAGGTCTGTTTCCTGAAAAGAACATAGCTTTATCAAGGAATATCTGACCATCTGTAATAGAGATAACGTTAGTTGGAATAAATGCGGAAACATCACCTTCCTGGGTTTCAATAACAGGAAGTGCTGTTAAGGAACCTGCACCTAATTCATCATTTAACTTGCAAGATCTTTCAAGAAGTCTTGAGTGGTTGTAGAAAATATCTCCAGGGAAAGCTTCTCGTCCTGGTGGTCTTCTAAGAAGAAGAGATACCTGACGGTATGCTGCTGCCTGCTTGGAAAGGTCATCATAAACGATAAGAGCGTGTTCACCTTTATCTCTGTAGTACTCACCAATAGCAGTTCCTGCATAAGGAGCTAGGAACTGAAGTGAAGCAGGGTCACTGGCACAAGCTGCAACAACTGTTGTATATTCCATAGCGCCATGTTCTTCAAGAACAGCAACAACCTGAGCAACTGTTGATTTTTTCTGACCAGTAGCCACATAGACACACTTTAAGTCTGTCTCTTTCTGAGCAAGGATAGCATCGATAGCGATCGCTGTTTTACCGATCTGACGGTCACCGATAATAAGCTCACGCTGACCTCGTCCAACAGGAGTCATAGCATCAACTGCCTTTAGACCTGTGTAACATGGTTCATGAACACTTTTTCTTGCAATAACACCAGGAGCAACTTCTTCAATTCTTCTGAACTCTTTGGAATCGATTGGTCCTTTTCCATCAATTGGCTCACCAACTGTGGTAACAACACGACCAAGAACAGCTTCTCCAACAGGAACCTGAGCAATTTTACCAGTTCTTTTAACTACATCGCCTTCCTTGATTTCAAGGTCGGACCCCATGATAGCTATACCAACGTTATCTTCTTCAAGGTTAAGAACAAGTCCCATAACATTTCCAGGGAACTCAACAAGTTCCATAGCCATCGCATTTTCGAGGCCATAAACTCTGGCGATACCGTCACCTACTGAAAGAACAACTCCGGTTTCGCTCAATTCAACTTCTTTTTCAAAATCTTTAATTTGATCTTTGATTATCTGGCTTATTTCTTCAGCTTTGATTTCCATTAGACACTCTCACCTTTTTTAAATGATTCTCTCATTTTGAGTAACTGAGTTTTGATACTTCCATCCAAAACAAGGTCGCCTATTTTAGTAACAACTCCGCCAATTAGTTCAGGATCATGTTTTACGTCCAGAACAACGTCTTTACCAATCCTTTTGGCTAAAGAAGCTTTTATTTTGTCGAGTGCTTCAGCAGAAAGTTCTGTTGCTGATGTAACACTTGCATGAGCGACACCCTTGATTTCATCCGCTAGCTGCTGATAAAATTCATTAATATCTGACAAAAATTCCAATCTCCCCTTATCAAAAAGAATCATGAAGAAAGAGTTCATTGTTTTTGTCAAATTCAACTTTTCAAGCACAGCTACGAGAACAGCTTTTCGTTCAACTTTACCAAACAAAGGATTACAAACAGCCATTTTTAACTGACTATTATTTTCCAGAATCCCGGAAAACATATCCAACTCGTCTTTGTACTTGTCAGCCTGGCCATCTTCTTTGCCAATAAGCATTAGTGCATTGGCATAACGTCTTGAAATAGCGATATTTTTCATTATGCCTCCACCATTGTTAAATATTCATCCATTAGCTTGCTCTGATCGTCAGAACTAACTGATTGCTTTACAATCTCCTCAGCTTTTTCTAATGCTTTAGTTGTAATCTCTTCCTGAAGTGCTTTCTTTGCTGTCTTAAACTCATGCTCGATATTTTTCTTAGCTTGTTCTTCAAGCTTTTCAGCAGATTGAGCAGCTTCTTCAAGAATTCTTTTCTTTGCGGCTTCACCCTGTTCTTTGTACTGATCCAAGATTTTAGCAGCTTCAGAATCTAAAGTAGCTATTTTCTTGTTATACTCAGCGAGAGTAGCTTCCGCTTCTTTCTTTTTAGCTTCCAGATCGTTTAACTGATCTTCAATACCCTTTATTCTACCATTTAAAGCCTGACTAACAGGCTTTCTTAAGATAAAGAATAATCCAATAGCTAATACCGCGAAGTTTGTGATTCTCCAGGTATCAGTAGCCTGCCATCCTTTACCCCCACCAGCAGCATAAACTCCCAATGGTAATATAAGAAGAAACAAGAAGGAGATTAATAGAATCCAGTTAATCCGTTTTACGGAAAAATTCATTAAACTGCCCTCCCTAATATTTTTTCAGAGATAGCATTAGCAAAAGCATCAACCTCTTTTGAAAGGTCTGCTCTAACTCCATCAATATCATTTTTGATTTTTTGACGTGTTTCTGCTAGATTAGCCTGAGCTTTTTCATTGATTTCTGAAATAATTTTTGTTTCTTCCAGGGTAGCCTCATCGACTAAAGCGTCTTTTTGCTTTAATCCATTTGCCCTTGCTTGTTTTATACCAGCGCCGAATGCTTTTTCACTTTCTTCAGCATCACTTTTTGAAGTTTCAATGCCTTTTTCAAGACCGGAAATTTTATCATTCCGTTGCTTTAAAATACTTCTGATTGGTTTGTATAAAACTACATTAAGGGCTATTATGAGTAAGATGAAATTGATGATCTGTATAAGGACTGATCCATCAACACTAACCATAATTGTCCCCCCAAAAACATTTGATAAGATTAATGATGTCTTAATTCAAATTCAATAACCATGACCCACTATAAATCATTGATCCAGTAGCATCTTTTTAAAAGTGTTGTCAACTTATTTGTGGGCTTATGAATAGCTGAAAAGGATGGATTAATGCGACTTCTTATTAAAGCTTTTAAAACCTGTTATTGAAGATTATATATAAAATAAAACCATGTAATTATTTGAAAATATAGAATATATTTTCCAAAAACGTACTTACCATATTTTTGAGCAGACAATCGCTCCCTCGTAACCCTTCAATTATATTGAAGAATATATTTAGCAAACGAGTGGGATTAAAAAAATATGATATGATTTATTTTTCTTAATTTAAAAAATAATTCAATTTAGTCATTGGAAAATTGTCTTCTTATGCTAATACTCATCAGAATCCCAATGCCAATCATTGATGTCAAAACAGATGACCCTCCATAACTAACAAGAGGTAATGGAACACCTACAACTGGCATTAAACCCATTATCATTCCAACATTTATAAACACCTGACAAAAAAGCATACTAACTATTCCAACCGCTAAAATTGTCCCAAAAGAATCTCTGCACCCTGCGGCAATATTGAGTCCCCAGACCATAAATGCAAGATATACTACAAGGAGGAATGACGAGCCGATAAAACCCCATTCTTCAGCAAGAACTGTTAGAATAAAATCTGTATGTTGCTCAGGTAAAAAAGACAATGCATTTTGAGTACCCTCAAGATAACCTTTACCTGTTATCATACCAGACCCAATTGCGATTTTTGATTGAAAAATATGATAACCAGCTCCCCTTGTATCACTATCAGGACTTAAAAAGGTTAATATCCTCTGTTTCTGATAATCCTGTAGAAGAAACATCCATACAAATGGTATAAAAGCCGCTCCACTAACAGTCATATAAATAAAAGTTCTTCTGGCAATCTTAACAAACAGAGTCATAAAAACGGATATTAATAGTATCAGCATGCTTGTGCCAAGATCAGGCTGCTTGGCTATTAAAAGAAATGGAATCATTACCAGAATAAATGGAGTCATCAGAGTTTTTAACACAAAACCCTGTCTGGTTA
The DNA here is from genome assembly GCA_024226555.1 of Desulfobacterales bacterium. Lineage (GTDB taxonomy): Bacteria > Desulfobacterota > Desulfobacteria > Desulfobacterales > JAAELO01 > JAAELO01. The sequence continues at coordinate 12,851 of JAAELO010000433.1, forward strand.
CTTTTTTTGAGAAATATCTTGCAAGAATTATTATTACTGCGACCTTAACAATTTCAGAAGGTTGTACAGTAACAGGTCCCAATTCAAGCCACCTTTGAGAACCACCAGCCTTTTTCCCAAAAAAATACACAGCTATAAGCAAACATATGCAAAATATGTAGATCCATATACCCCATTTTTCAAGATTTTTATAACTAATGAGACTAACAATTATCATACAGCACAACCCACATGCGAGCCATATCAGCTGCTTTTTAAAAAAAACCTGATGGGAGGTTGAACTACCTGCATGTACAGCACTATACAAAACAATAAGGCCGGTAAAACACAGAAGAAGTGTTAAACCTATAAGTCCCCAGTCAATATTTTCATATATTCTTTTATCAAACATCGTTAGGCTTCCTCTTTATGGTTCTAAAAACGCTTCTGGTTTTATTTCATCTTCAACAGAATCTTTCTTTTGCTCAATTAATTCAGAATCACTATTTGATGTCTCTTTTTTTTCAGTTTCATCCTTTAAACCACTATCACTTTCTATTTTTTTCTCTTCCTGAAGATTAGCTTTGATTTTAACTTTTGGTTTCTCAGGCTCCAATTTAACTTCAGGCTTAATAACAATTTCCTCAATTAGTGGCGGAGGAGGAGGGGGATCAGGAATTTTTAAATACTCTCTTATTAATTTCCTTGCAAGGGGGCCAGCAGCACTACCACCATGCTCACCATGTTCAACGATTACGGCTACTGCAATTTTTGGATCCCTTGATGGAGCATAGGCAACAAACCAGGCATGGGGTTTTAAGCGATATGGAAGGGCTTTTATCTCCTCTGGTGTCATTTTTTTCCTTCCAACAACCTGAGCTGTACCAGTCTTTCCACTAATACTAACCTGTTTATCACGAATAATCCAGGCGGTTCCAAGTCTCTGATTAACAACCCTCCACAAACCTTTTCTTATTATTTTCATAGTTTTCGGCGTTACAGGTAGTTTTCCCAGAATTATCTTTTCATTCTCCATCACAACTTTGGCTGATGCCGTTTCTATTTTTTTAACTATTATCGGTTTATATCGTATACCACCATTTGCTATTGAAGAGATCATACCAACAGCCTGAACAGGAGTAACAAGATTATAACTTTGCCCAATGGATACTGAAAGAGTATCCCCACCATGCCATGATTTTCCAGCTCTTTTTTTCTTCCATATAATTGTGGGAATCAAACCCTTTGACTCATGATCAAGATCGATTCCTGTTCTTTCACCAAAACCACAAGCTCTTGAATACCAAGCAATCCTATCGACACCAAGCTTCTGACCAACCTGATAGAAAAAAACATCACAGGATTCTTTAAGAGCATCTTTTATATTTACATTTCCATGTCCACCTGGTTTCCAACATCTGAAGACACGATTTCCATACTTATGATAACCTGGGCAATTAACAATAGTATCTTCATCGACAACACCCTCTTCAAGAGCTGCAATTGCGGTAACTATTTTATAAATTGAAGCCGGTGGGTAATTTCCCTGCACAGCCTTGTTTTCCATTGGACGATTTTTATTGGATATCATTTTATTCCATTTGGAATGGCTCATTCCACCAATAAAATCATTTTGATCAAAAGTCGGGCTGCTCGCGATAGCAATAATTTCACCATTTGAAGGATCCATAGCAACAATTGACCCGACTTTGCCGATTAATAATTCCTCAGCTTTTTTCTGTACATTATGGTTAATTGTAAGAAAGAGATTATTACCAGGCTTTGCCTTTATAGTATTTAAAACCCTAACGACTTTACCAGTAACATCAACCTCTACAAGACGTTCCCCGCTTTTTCCCCTAAGATATTTCTCATAGATTTTTTCAACACCAAATTTGCCTATACTGTCTCCACCTTTAGCCCACTTATATTTCTTGCTTTTTAATTCTTTTAAGCTTATGGCACTTAAATACCCAATAATATGTGAAGCACGTCTGCTTTTTAGATAATTCCTATGAGACTTAACATTAACAAACACACCTGGAAGATCAAATTTTCTGACCTCAAGCTTTGCAAGCACATCTCTTTCAATATCTTTATTTAATGTAAAATGCTTATAAGATTGACTTCTTTTAATTTTTGAAACCTTCTTATTTAGCTCCACAACAGGAATGCCTGTATAATTTGATAATTTTTTCAGGGTTTTTTTGAGAGGTTTTGCACTTCTTTTTATAATACTAATATTGTATTGAGGTCTGTTCTCAACAAGTAGTACTCCCTGACTGTCATAAATAAGCCCTCTTGTGGATTCAATTTGCTGAAGATGTATTCTATTATTTTCAGATCTATCCCTATACTCTTGCCCTTTATATATTTGCAAATAAAAAAGTCTGAACACTAAAAGCAAAACTAACACAGTTATACATACAACAAAGATTCCGAGTCTCTGCTTATACCAATCATTATCAGGAGTATCTAAATATTGTTTCATACACTTCTACTTTTAAAAAAATATTTGAAAATCTTTTCCCATCGCTCCTGAACTGTAAACATTACCACTATAATAAATGGACCTGTGATAACAGCGCATAAAACATTAACAATAATTCTGTACACAGCTACGGCCGTCACATAAAATCTGGTTTCTCCTGCAAAAAAAGGAACAACGAAAAAAATATTTTCAAGCAAAACACCACTTGCTACTGCCACAGGTAACAGAATAAAACTTCCGGAATCCAAAAAACGACCAAGCCACCTAACACCAAAATAAACCCACAGGTAAGCAGTTAAATACAACCCCATGGGAGCCCCTGATAAGCTATCCATAACAAGACTTATAATTAAAACCGAAGGCAGCCCCTCTTTTAGTTGTTTATATGTTCCAAGGTATATAATAAAAAGAAGAATTAAATCATAAAATGATATTTGCGGAGCAATCATTGGAAATACAGAAGTCTGTACAATTATTAGTATAACACATGTTATGAGGTAAAAAAGATATGACATACATTACATTTTACTTTTAGTTTTAGTTGTTTGGATAACAAGAACTTCTTCCAGTTTCTCAAAATCAACGAATGGCGTTACAATGACATCCTGAAAAATTCCTGCATTTGGTCTTACAACCTTTGTGACCTTACCAATCCTTAAACCCTTAGGATACAAACCATCCAGGCCTGATGAGATTATAATATCCCCAACCCTGATATCATTCTTTAAAAGTGCATAATCTAAGAAACACCTGTCTGTTGATTCACCTTTAATTACTCCTCTTGCTCTGTTTCTTTGAATCAAAGCATCAACAGCACTGTTTCTATCTTCAATCAGTAATACTTTGGAATGATTCAAAGCAACTTCAGTAACCTGCCCAACGACACCTTCCGAAACAACTACAGACAAACCACTTCTAATTCCCTGGGCACTTCCCTGATCTATGATTACAGTTTTAAACCATTTTGACATGTCCCTACCAATTACTTTTGCAGCTTTGGTTGAGAAATAATGATTTTGCTTGAAGGAAAGGAGCTTTTTTAACCGTTCATTTTCATAAGCAACTTCAATATACTTATTTTTTTCTTTGGTTACTACACCTAATTTTTTTCTTAGGATTTCATTTTCTCTGGACACAGATATAAGTAAAAAGTAGTTTGACCACACACTTTTGAAACTACGGATAGATTTAGAAACGACAGATTGTACCGGACTAATCCCGTATAAAGCAAAACGTTGGAAACCACTTGATGAGTTCTTAGTTTTACCAATTCTCGATAAGCCGATAATGTTAACAATAATAAGAATAACAACACCGACTATAATAAAAGTTTTTCTGGAAATCATTTATTAAGTTAGCATAACCTGTCTCAGAATTTCTAAACTATCCAGCGACTTACCAGCTCCTAACGCTACAGTTGAAAGAGGATCTTCTGTAACCATAATTGGTAAACCAGTGGTTTTCTTTAACAATTTATCCAGATTTTTTAACAGCGCACCACCACCTGTCAGAACAATACCTTTATCTACAATATCAGCAGCAAGTTCAGGTGGGGTTTGCTCAAGTGCGATCTTGACAGTCTCAACAATAGCGTCAATCTGCTCTGAAAAAGCCATTTGAATCTCATCCGAATCAATGGATAGAATCTTTGGAATACCGGAGACCAAATCTCTACCTTTTACTTCTATACTCTCAAGGTTTTGAGGGTCAGGATATGCATTCCCGATAGTTGTTTTTATATTTTCAGCAGTTCTTTCACCAATTAAGAGGTTATATTTTCTCTTGATATACTGCATTATTGCTTCGTCTATTTTATCACCAGCAATTCTAAGAGACCTACTGTAAACAATACCTGCCAAGGAAATAACAGCAACTTCTGTTGTACCACCACCAATATCTACAACCATGTTACAAGTTGGTTCTGTTATCGGGAGACCAGCACCAATAGCAGCTGCCATCGGTTCTTCTATTAGAAATACTTCTCTTGCTCCAGCAGATTCAGCGGATTCTTTTACAGCTCTTTTTTCAACCTGTGTAATACCAGATGGTACAGCTATTATCATTCTGGGTCTAACCAGACTTCTTCTATTATTGTGAACTTTCCTGATGAAATGCTTAAGCATTGCTTCTGTAACTTCAAAATCAGCAATAACGCCATCTCTTAAAGGCCTGATCGCTACAATATTTCCTGGTGTTCTACCAAGCATATTTTTTGCTTCAAGACCAACAGCCAATACTCTGTTGTTTCTTCTCCCATCAGTTCTAACAGCAACTACAGAAGGTTCGCTAAGAACAATACCCTTACCTTTAACATAAACAAGTGTATTTGCTGTTCCAAGGTCAATAGCAAGGTCACTCGAGAAAACACCAAATAGAGAATCAATTAAATTCATAACACCTCATGCACAATTTTATTATCAATATATTAAAAGATTGCTAACAAACATATTATTTTTTTACAAGGAAAATCGCATAATCATTTTAATTCATATATTTTTAACACAGATAAAGAGAAATAAGCTATATGAAAATTACATAATAAATAAAATATACAAAAGAAAGAGTTTCGTATATCTCTTCAATTCATCTATTAATAAGGGTTTTTCCAAGAATTACTGACATTACAGTATCGTGTATTAGAGGTCTGAATTTTCTGATTTTTATATTTTCACGGGTTGGATGTACCCTGTTTGTTAAAAGAATTACAATAATATCTCTCTCAAGGTCAATCCAGAAGGATGTTCCCGTAAACCCTAAATGACCAATACTGTTTTTAGAAAAAAAACGTCCACTACTTGGGCTTTCGCCATCTGGAGAATCAAACCCTAAGGGTTTATTAAAAGTTCCTTGTTTGTTAAGAAATTTATTTAACAAATCTCTTTTAAAAAAAGTATTTCCTGGGTTCATATAAGAAAAGACGATCTCTTTGAGAAGTGCAGATATTCCATCAATTGTTCCAAATAATCCTGCATGCCCACAAATTCCCCCAACAGCATAACAGTTATCATCATGAACTAATCCTTCAAGTAATCCACGGTAAGAACAATCTTCAGTTTTCGCAAATTTATATCTGTTTTTATCCGGCGTCATACCTGTATAAAAAAGAGAATCAATATTCATAGTTTTATATATCTGCGAAGTAATATGTTCTAACGACACTCCTGAAACTTTCTCAACTATAAACTCAAGAAGCATAAAGCCTAAATCACTATAAAGAATTGTCTTACCTGGTTTGGCTATCATTTTTTCATCAATTATAAAATCCCTTAATTTATCTTTTCTCTTTACCAGATCAATTTTTAATAGGTCATTAAAATATTCTCTGTGAGCAGGCAATCCTGAAGTATGATCGAGCAATTGGGATATCAGAATATTACCCTTTTTATCTTTCAATCCATCAATATACTCAGATATCGGTTTATCAAGTTCTATTTTCTTTTCATCAATAAGCTTCATCACTGCAAGAGTGGTTGCACATGGTTTAGTTAAAGATGCCAGATCATAAACTGTATCTAATGATATCTTATCCAAGCTGATATAATCCCTAACTCCAAAACACTCTTTGAACAAAGTTCTTCCGCTTTTGATAACATGAAGGGTTCCTCCTGGAAATACTTTAGCAGTAATACCTTCCTCCATTGTTTCTCTAACTCTATCCCAATTAGGTTTCGATTCCATAGTTTTTATAGTTTTATTTTAAGAGTTCCTGTGTCTGTTTGAAGCTTTCCATATGAACCTATTGGGATGATTTCATTAATATTTCCATGTCCAAAACCCATACCCGCAAGGATTGGAATATTGTGACCTATAAATCTCTCTTCAACCAATTTATATAAATTTTCCATATCACCACAATTTTTAAAAGATCCTAATATAAGACCTTTAATGTTATTGGTAAGCCCTGAAAGGTGGAGGTGGGTTAGCATTCTATCTATTTTATAAAGGGGTTCTCCAATATCTTCTATAAACATTATTTTATTATTAAGATTGGGTTGATAGATAGTTCCGATCATATGACTTAGAATGCATAGATTACCACCAATAAGTTCACCTTCACAAATTCCTGAGTTTATCACAAATGGATCAACTGATTTAATGGAATATGAGTCTTCTTTTTTCAAAGATAATACTGAAAAAATTCTTTCTATATTCTTTCTTTCTAAAAGATTAAGACTTGTAACAACAGGCCCGTGATATGTTTTCAATTTAGACTTTTCATGAAAAGCTATTAACAGAGATGTTACATCACTAAAACCAATGAAAGGTTTTGGATTTTTATAAATCAAATCAAAATCTATCTTATCAATAATCCTTTGAGCACCATAACCGCCCCGGGCACAAAAAATTGCTTTTACATCTTTATTAAGAAACATCTCTGTCAAAGTTTTTAATCTAAGGGAATCAGAACCTGCAAGATAACCTTCTTTTTCATAAACAGCAGGGGGTATTAAAACATTGTAACCCATCTCTTCAATGATTTTGATACCATCATTAAATCTGTCAATCTCAAATCCACCCGAGGTTGCTACAATACCAATAGTGTCGCCTTTTTTAAGATTCAAAATAACCTCTTTGTAAAATTTTTTTTTATTTAGCTTAACATCTTATTAGGTATCTATGGAATCAATAAAAGAGATTTTTAAAATTCAAAAGCAGAATGTTTATTTCAAAATTAGGTTTAAGACTATCTAAAGGGAACCTCTAAATAATTAGAAGAGTATTTGCAATAGCAAGAAAATGGACAGTCCAATATAATTAAACCATTTTAATTTGGGTTAAGATCTTGCTTTAAACAAACTATAATGGGAAAGACCGAATTAAGTTAAACCTTTTTAATTCGGCTCATAATAATAACAAGCTTTTATTATGGATTGACAAACAAATTATCTAATGATAGATAAAAAGACTTTGGCGGGGTGTAGCGCAGCCTGGTAGCGCACTTGCATGGGGTGCAAGGGGCCGGAAGTTCGAATCTTCTCACCCCGACCAATCAAATATTTGAGCGATTAAAATTTTGGTGTTCTTTGCTCACCATTGGATAATTCAATTTCGAGTTTATTTACTCTTCTTTCCAAAGTAAGGATATATTCTTCCATCATATCAATGTATTTAGCAAGCGGTCTAGATATATCAAGCTCTTTCTGTTTTTCTATTAATCTTTTCTTAAGATCTTCTTCTGTTTCAATACGGCGTTCTTCAAGAGTTGGCATAATATCCCCCATAAAAAAAAGACAATAATTTAAAACTTTAAAATTTGATAAGGATACCTATAGACAGGTTAACAAGGTTCAAGGTATCCATCAGGTAAGATAATACAATAATACATACTCACATTCAAGAGAAATCAAATAGTTACAAATATAAGGAGAAATCTCTAAAAAATTCCTACAAAACAAAAGGCTTTAGTTTTGTTTGTTTTGACTGAACTACTGCGTTCTTTTAAAGGATCCCAATCCCAATAAGTAAAAATTCAATTATTCAAGAGCATTGATCTCAGAATGTGCTGTAATAGCTCTGATAAATTGATCTGTTCTGTGATTAAGTCTTTCTTTCAGGACATTCATAATTTTTTGCATTAACTGATATCCCATAGTGTGATTCTTATCAAGTAAGTCTGTAATTGCTTCACCATTGATAATATAGACTTCACAGTAATCTGAACAAACTGCTTTTGTTGTATAAAGTCCTTCATCTATAATACTAGACCATCCAAAAGCATCGCCCTGTGATATAGTTCCAACTGTCACAGTTATTTTATCTGAAATACTCTGTTCAAGTAAGACTGTTCCTTTCTTTAACATAAAAAAAACATCAGCAACGTCATCTTCTTTGAAAATAACTTCATTTTCATTATATTTATTGAGCTCTACATAGGGTAATATCTGCTCTATCATTTCATTATCTATTGAACTGAAAATATCTATTTTTCTAAGATCATCAACTGAAATCATTTTCCCACCTTTTATTTACTACCAGCTAATTAAAATCATTAATGCGATAAAAATACCTGCAACAGCTGCACTTAATCCTATTGGTGCGACACTGTGTTCAAAGATTGAGTACACATTGGCTTTCATCTTTTCAAGCTCTTCTTTGTTAATACCTGTAGCGATTCTCATAGGTATAGCAAAAAACAGAACTACCCTTGCAGGGATGTTTTTAGAAACTTCCCCAAGCGCACCTGTCATTTTTTTTGCAAAAATATTATCAAAAACCAGATTAATTCCGTTAAAGCCAAAATCTATTAATCGATAAAAAATAGCTGATCCTTTTCTGTAGAACCAATCCAGATCAAGATTTATAGCTCTTAATTCAGAAGGATATCTTCCAGCCCTTAGCATCAGATAAAATGCAAACACACCAAACATTAAAAGTTGAAGCTGATTTACTACGTGGGAACCAGAATATGGAACGTAAGCATTTGCAACTTCTGGAAATGGAAGTATATTGTAAAGAAGGTCAAATCTTACCCCAATAAATATACATAAGAAACCTGCAATTCCCATCGCCAATAACATATTTTTTGGAGGCTCTTTCGCTTTTAAACCAGAGTCATGTCCAAAAAATGTGAAAAATGGTACTTTAATTCCAGCATGTGCAATAACACCAGCTGAAGCAAATTGCAGCATTAACCAGGCCAGCATAAATCCGCTGTAACCCATTCCCTGACCTGAATCACCAGCTGCACTAATAATCATGGATTTGCTTATAAAACCACTGGTCAAAGGAAACGCTGATATTGACATTGCCCCAATGATACATAAGAAAGCCGTTATAGGCATGGTTTTATAAAGGCCCCCCAGATCTGTGGCTTTAATCTTTCCAGTAACATGAAGTACAGCGCCTACCGACATAAAGAGAAGTGCCTTATAAAGGATATGTGCAAATGCATGGGAAACAGTACCATTTAAAGCAAGCTGTGTACCGATACCAATTCCGCACATCATAAAACCAACCTGATTCATAAGGCTATATGAAAGAACCCTTCTCATATCATTTTCAACTTCAGCAAAAAAGATAGGATAACAGGTCATAAAAGCACCCAGATATATTAAAGCTTCTGTTCCAAAGAACATTCTAGCCATTATGTAAACAGCACTTTTAGTCGTAAAAGCACTTAGAAAAACTGAACCTGTAAATGTTGCTTCCGGATACGCATCCTTTAGCCAACCATGAAGAGGTGGAATAGCAGCATTAACCGCAATCCCTATAAACATCAGATAAGATGATAAGCTATTTAATTTTAAAGGATTTAGAAATGAAGTTGCTGTTCTTACACAAAATTCTGTTGTATTATGTTCATTTACATATAAAACAATACCAGCAAGTAGGAAAAGTCCTCCTATCACATGAATCAGGATATATCTGAAAGCTGCGCTTTGTGATTCTTTTCTTCTTCTTGCAAGGATCAAAAATGTTGAAGCAACGGCCATAACTTCCCAGAAAATGTAAAGGGAGAAAAGGTCTCCTGCAAATGTAACCCCTAAAGCACCACCAGCATATATGAGACCTGCCATATACTGCATATCATCATCTATATTAATAGCATAGATAAGACCAATGAAAGTGATTAAAATAAAGATATAACCAAAAACTCTGCTTAATTCATCAACTCTTCCCAGAATAATATTATAACTATCACCAAAAGTCAGAAGGCTGTATACCCATTCAGGTTCCTCTGTAATACCTAAATTCATCAATATAAGAAAACATACGACAGGTATTAAAAGCATATAAGCTTTTTTTAACTTCCCATGTAGAAAAGGAATTAATAAGGCTCCGAAAATATAAATCAATGATGGTGGAAATCCGATAAATTCACTCATAAAGAATACCCTAATTTAAATATTATTCGTAATAGTTTTCTTCTCGTTTAAGAAAAAATCTTAGTATTTTTGAAATTGTAATAACCATAACACATGCTGCAAATCCAAAAGCTGCAAAAAAGCCATGGGCTCCGTCCCAAACAAATTTAGGATGTTGCTCTATGTAAAGAAAATCTATAACAACTAACCCAATCAGAGTAATAAAAAAGAAAGCAAGCATTACTCTTATGTTTTTTGGTTTGTCAAAAAATCCTGTTTTATTATCTTCCATTGCATATTTCCTGTTTTTTAAATCGCTTAATGTGCTTTTGTAAATAAAACTGAATATATAAGATATCCAATTGAAGCAGCCAAAGTAACATAATAATATGTTTTAAAACCTTTTACTGCATCATGCTTTACTTCCATTTTTTTTTCATCAGTCATTTACTTTACTCCTAAACTGTTAACCGCCAGATCAGCCAGTTGTAAAAATGGTTGAGGATAGAAAAACATAATTAATGAAATTCCAGCTGTTATAACAAGTGGAACAACGCACCAGATGGGAGGTTCTTTAACACCCTTTTCAAACATTGTTTCCTCTTCAGTACAAAAGAAAGCTTTATAAACAACAGGCAAAAAATAGGCTGCGTTTAAAAGTGAACTCACCAAAAGGACTACTAACAAAAAGATCTTATCAGCTTCAAGGGTTCCAAGAACAAGATACCATTTACTTATAATACCACCTGTTGGAGGAAGACCAATAACGCTAAGAGATCCTATAAAAAAGCAACCCATTGTGATTGGCATTCTTCTGCCAATTCCAACCATATCACTTATATTTTTAATTTTAGTAGATGCGTATATAGCACCGGCACAGAAAAAAAGAGTTATTTTACCAAAGGCATGCATCGCTATATGAAGCATGCTTGCCATAACTGCGTTTTTTGAAAGAAGAGCAACTCCTAATATTATGTATGAGAGCTGACCAATTGTTGAAAAAGCAAGGCGTCTTTTTAATCCATCCTGTGAAAGAGCAATCAGAGATGCTGTTATTATTGTGAAAGCTGCTATATAGCAGATATAATCATTATATCCATACTTTGCCAGAAGGTCAGTTCCAAACACATTTGTTATTACTCTAATAACACAAAACACACCTACTTTAACAACAGCAACGGCATGAAGAAGTGCACTTACAGGTGTTGGCGCAACCATAGCTGCTGGAAGCCATGAATGAAGTGGCATAATTCCACACTTTGCAAAACCAAATACAAACATAAAAAGCAGAATAAGAAGTAGTTCTGGTGGAACATTTTGCATAAATCCCTGGCTTGCAAACTCCATAGTGCCTGAATAACTGAATGTTATTAGCATTGCAGGTATTAAAAAAGCTATTGAAGATCCCAAAATATAAAAAAGATATTTTCTACCCGAGGTTCTTGATTCTTTATCCTGATGATGGGTAACAAGTGGGTATGTCGCAAATGATAGCATCTCGTAAAAAAGATACATTGTAAAAAAGTTTGCTGAAAATGCAACCCCCACAGCAGCACATAGAGACAATGCAAAGAACGCAAAGTATCTCGTTTGGCTATGTTCATTCAAGCTTCTCATATAACCAATGGAATATATGGAAGTTATAATCCACAGAAATGATGAAACAAGAGCAAAAAGAAGGCCGAAAGCATCAACCTTAAATTTGATAGAAACAGCGGGCATAATCTGAGCGATTGTAAACTCAAGATTACCACCACTTAAAATAATTGGTAGCATGGAAGCAATAATTAGAAATTTAATAATTGCAGCAGCAAAAGTCCAACCTTCTCTTATATTTTCAGTTCTGCTTGAAATGATAATAGGAACAACACAAAGAGAAATTAGTACCGCTAAAAAAGGTTTTATGGAGTAAACTGTTTCCATTTTTAAATCCCTGCCGGAAGAACCGGAATAAACTGATTTATTATATTTGAAACAATATCACCGGAAAAAATACCGAGAAATATTAACGAAAATGCTACTATAAAAAAAGGTATCAACATACCTAATGGTGCTTCATTGATCTCAACAGCAGAATGCCCTTCATGTCCATGTCCTTCAGAAAAGGGCTCAAAATGAGCTACTTCAAATATTCTGAAAAAGAGAACTGCATTTACAAGACTGCTGAAAAGAAGAGCAACAATAAAAGCTAATGCTCCAATACTACCTGTTGCTTTAACAGCTTCAATACCACCGGATACCAAATACCATTTACTGAAAAAACCACATGTGGGAGGAACACCTATAATTGAGAGGCCACCGACAGCAAAAGCTGTCATTGTAAATGGCATCTTTTTAAATAGTCCTTTAAAATCAGAGATATGATCTCCAATTTTATATGAGAAAATTCCTGCTGCCATAAAAACGCAAAGTGTCATGGCAGCATCATTTACAATATGTAATATGGAGCCTGTAATACCAAGCTTGTTTCCAAGCCAGAATCCCCCAACCATATATCCAACTTCAGCAACGACTATATATGTTAGCATCTTCTTATAGTTTTTCTGAGCAAGAGCAAAGCATGAGCCCATAACAATGCCGATTACAGAGAGCCATACAATCCATTTATCGAGATGCATCTTCTCAAAAGTAAACTCAGGTGTGAAAATTGTAATCCCTGCCCTTACCATTATATAAACTGTAACTTTTGTAGTTAGAGGTGCGATGAGACCTATTGATGAGGATGGAGCATTTGAATATGCATTTGGAAGCCACCCATGCATTGGGAAAAGAGCCATTTTAACAAAAAGTCCCACCATACATATCACAAATGCAAACTTTATAATCCCTACGTTTGGAAGTTTTGGGATTATCAGGGCAATCTCTGCCATATTTAAGGTTCCTGTTGCGATATAAATATAACCCACACCTAACAGATAGAAAGTAGCTCCAATTGTACCAATGAAAAGGTAGTTCAGAGTAGAAAGAGGAGATCGCTCATTTCCTATGCCTAACAGAGCATAACCTGTTAATGATGCTATCTCAAGAAGCACGTATAGGTTGAATGCGTCTCCTGTAGCAACCATGCCAACAAGGCCTGTGGTAAACAGTATATAGAGAGCGTAAAAAACACCCTCTTTATCCGGAAAGTCATTCTCAATACTTCCCTTACTGAAAATCAAATTTATTAGTGCTACAGCTGTAACCACAATAAGAACCAGACTGTTTAAATAATCTATATTATAAACAATCCCCATTGGGGCTTCCCAGCCTGCAAATCTATAAACTACTTCACCATTAGTTTTCATCACTTCAAAAAGAAGCCCAATTGATGAAAGAAGTGAGGCAGCAAGTGATGCAACTGAAAGTGGAAAACAGTATTTCTTATTTATCCACCCAACGGCTGCAACAATAACAGCTGTTAAAAGCGGAACTACAATTATTAATGCCGGATAATGCGTACTCATTATCATTGTTCCCTAATCATTGCGTTAATTTCATCTTCCTCAAGTGTACCGTATTGCTTATACACTTTAATAGCCAATGCCAGTGCCACACCAAGAGTCGCCACACCAACAACAATAGCTGTCAGCATTAGTACATGTGGCAATGGATTCATGAAGTTTGCCGCTTCAACAACATAACCTTTTCCGTGTGGTGTAATTGGAATATTTCCACCTTTTTTTACAGCAATAGTTATGTAGAAAAGAATTACAGCGGTTTGAAAAATCACCATACCGATTATCTTTTTTACAAGATTATTTTTTGAAATCAAAGCGTAAAGCCCAATCAACAAAAGAATCACATATCCCCAGTAATTCGCTTTTGCAAGAATCAAAGCCATATCCATATTCTATAACCCCTCATCATGTTTACCAGCTGAAGACAGATTGTAATAGATCCATACCATTACAGCCATAACAGCCAGCGCTACCCCTATTTCAACAATTAAGATACCATTGTATCTTGCCACAACTGGCTTTATATGAAGCAGTTTTGCAAGTGCATTGTAATTTAAAAACTGTGATCCAAGAAGCAGACAAAGTGCTGCTGTACCAGCATATATAAGAACCCCTGCAGATCCCATAAGTGCTGCTCCTTTTTCTGACATGCGTTGAATTCCAGCTCTCAAATTATTTGAAACAGCGATCAATATAATAGATGCCCCTAAAAGCACTCCACCCTGAAATCCTCCTCCAGGGCTGTAATGTCCATGGGCAATAACATACAGAGCAAATATTTGAATAAATGGAACCACAAGACGACATGTTATCCTTACAATATTGTCGTGGGGTATCCATATTGAATCTATCCTTTTGAAAACATCAGACTCCTCAGGCAACTTTCCACCTTCATCAATCCTTAATGTAACACCTGTGGGAGTATGTCTGTAGAATCTTGACTTAGGACCTTTTTTTCTAAAAATTCTTAAAAGGAAGAAGCATGCAAGACCTGCTGAGAAAATTACAGCAGTTTCATACATTGTGTCGTATCCCCTGTAATCAGCCAAAACAGCAGTAACTACATTTGGAACTTTTGTATCATGATATGCTTTTTTCAAAAAATATTCTGAGAGGTTCTGCTTACTGTTGGCAGGTGAATTGGCATCACCCATATCAGGAAACTCACTAACATTAAAAATCAGCAGTGCTCCGCACATTAAAACTGTAAGCCATCCTAAGATCTTCAATCTTTTGTCCTCCTGGTAGTATGAAATACTGCAGCTACACAGAAGACTGTGCTAACTCCGGCTCCAACTGTTGCCTCAGTGAAAGCAACATCTACTGCACCCATCACAGCCCATAAAATACACATAAGAAAGCTATATGCTCCAAGAAGAATGCTGGCTCCCAGAAGATCTTTAACGTTTATTGCCCCAATAGCACAAACTATTACTATTGCAAGGGTTATAACATCAATCCATTCTCTTTCCATCACTATCCTCGCTTTTCTTTTTTGTCCAGGGTCCAAGTCCTGCCCTAACTCCAGCATCAACGATTGCATGGGTTGCAGTTGGACTTGTTATGTACACAAAAACAACAATCAGAACTATTTTTACTGCAGATAATATGTCATTTGATTCAATAATTTTTGGATCACCAGTGGCAACTCCTGTCGCCACATGAATGGCAAGACCACCCATCACAAGCAGAAGCCCCATTGAATCCATCATACCTGCAGGATGAAGCCTTGAGTAGAAATCTGGAAATCTTATTACTCCTACAGACCCTGCAAAGTAGAAGAAAAGTCCTAAAACAATCATTACAATTACAACTATATCCATTGAAATCTCCTTAAATATTAAGGCTATTTTTTAGTAGCTTTCTCATCATGTAGCCCTTTACGCTTCTGGAAATATCTCGAAGCTGCAATTACAGCTATAAAGTTCAGAAGAGCATATGCAAGGGCAATATCAATAAACATATCAACTCCTCCAACAACAACTTCTTTGTTATTAACTTTAGTTACTGTCCCAAATAGGAGGCCGATAATAATTAACAGTGGTGTGGTTTTACTTCCAATGGCATTAACACCAATCAATCGATCAAGAATAGTTGGACCAACAACCGCTCTGTAGATTGAGAGAGTCATAATTGCGCAAAGAAATATAGCTGACCCTAAAAAGAAATTTTCCATTTATTCACCAAATATTTTTCCAACTCTTTTTTCCATTTCACCCGGCAGACCTTCACATGAAGCATCATCAATTGCGTGAATTGTGTAATCACCATATACAGACAAGTATACAGTAATTGTTCCTGGAGTCAGAGTTATTGAGTTAGCAAAAGTAACCTGTGCCATATCTTTTTTAAGTTTACTCTTAAACTTAATTATTTGTGGATTTATTAGCTCGTTCATTCTTGGATGAAATACGAGATATAAAACATGTAGGTTTGCAAGTACTATTTGATATATCAACCAGGGAATATATGTAACAAATTTAAACCATGTGAAAGACATACCTTTGAAAACAGTTCGCTTTGGAAAAAGCAGGTCGTGGGAAAAATAGGCTACCAAAAGACTTGAAATAACACCCATCACTATAAATGGTATTTTAAACTTTCCCGAAAAGACAAACCAGGTGGTAAGCATAATCACAAAAGTAGCAATAAAGGGAATTATCCTGAATTTCTCAGAGGAGCCATTATTTTTTTCACTTGAGGACATTCTAAAATTCTCCTGTTGTTCAAACAAAATACAACTTAAAAACGTCAAAAGGACTTAAGTACAAAGGAAAAGCAAATAACAAATATCAAGTAGCTTTTATTCATATACGACTTAAATGTCAATTACTTTTAGTAGAAACATATAAATTTTCTCGTTACCTTGCAAGACAGGAAAATTCTGTTAATTTAATGCGTTTTTTTAGAAAAAATGCTAACAATTCATGGCTTGCCTTGATTATTTTTAAATGCTATCGTTTTCTATTTATTAACAATTAGGGAACCTCTAAAAACTGCTCTTTGACCGAACTACTGCGTTGTTTGAAATAAAAAACTGTTGTAAAATCGCCTCGTTATTTATATTCTCACCCTTGTATTTCAATCAAAATTCTAGTTTTTAGAGGTTCCCAATAATTAACAAAATTAAGATAAAGGTTCATATATGAAACTAACAGATATAATGAGTGTTGAAGAGTGGATCAAAATTGAAAAGGAAATACATGAAAAATCCGGTTTAAACCCTACCATTTATGATACAGAGGGAGTTAGTATTACCCAGACAAGCACATGGGTAAACAAGCTATGTCCTGAAATAAAGGGGGTTCCCAAAGGCCAGACATTTATATGTTCAGCAGCACATCAGAACATAGCAAGTATGGCAGAGCAAACGAAAGAGCCTGTTATTGAAGAGTGTGATGCGGGTCTGTTGAAAATTGTTGTTCCAATTTATGTGGATGACACTTTCATTGGAGCAGCAGGAGGGTGTGGCCTTATGCTTGATGATAGCGAAGTTGAAGAATATCTTGTAAATATGACAGCGGGCATTGATGAATCAATTATCGAGGAAAAAGCTAAAACGGTTAAAACTATTAGCCAGGAAGAAGCTGAAGAAGTCGCTGTTTTTATTATGAAAAGAATAACTGAGATAGTCGATATTCATAAAAAGTAATTAATTAAATACATAAAAACCCTTCCTGTGCATGGAAGGGTTATTATTTAAAACTTTACAAAACTCAATCTTTTCAGAAAAAACATATAGTCAGTTAATGAACGTTCTTACTTGACACCTCCATTTTTTCTCTATACCTCTAAATTTGAGTTCTTGTGGTGCCAAAAAAATTATTTTAATTCTCTGGAATACTGAAAAATCTATGGATAGTATAAATTTACAAAATCTTTTTTATGAGCTTGATGGGGATAGCATTTTAAGATGCATCCAATGCGGTACTTGCAGCGCATCATGTCCTTTGACTGATGAAATGGAGAATGCTCCCCGGGAGCTTTTTGCGCTGATCAGAGATGGAAATATAACCGAGGCCTTGTCCTCAGAAACGCCGTGGTACTGTGTTTCATGTTATAAATGTATGACCAGATGTCCTAAAGAGATCCCGGTAACTGAGATTATTTACACACTTAAACAGTTAGCCGTTAAAGAGGGATATGCTCCCAAAAATCATAAAACTATCTCTCTAAACAGCTCATTTTCAAACTGTATAGAAAAAAAAGGAAAAGTTACCGAATCCGCTGTAATGAAATGTTATGGATTGAAACATCCAATTGATGTTTCAAAGAAAATACCCCTTGCTTTTAAGATGTTAAAACGAAACCGCCTTGAGATTATAACTCAAAAAACAAAGAATCCGTCTTTATTAAAAAAGATGTTAGAGATGGGGGATGATAAATGAAGTACAGTTTTTACCCTGGTTGCGCCTTTAAAAGTTCAGCCGGATATAAGGAATCATTTGAAGCTGTTATAAATGAACTGAATTTAAAATTTGAAGAGATAGAGGATTGGAACTGCTGCGGTGCAACTGTTACAAAAGGGGTTGATGATTTTAAATCCCTTGTTCTAACCGGACGAATATTTGCAATTGCACATAGACAAGGTTATTCTGTAATAGCTACCGGATGCAACGCCTGTTATACAACTCTTCGAAAGGCTGCAAAAAAACTTTCTGAAAAGGATATCTGGGTAAAGGTTAAAGAAGCTTTATTGCTTGAAGAGCTCGAACTACCTGAAAAGATTGAAATCAAACATCTTCTTGAAATACTTGCAGATATTCCTGAAAAAACACTATCAAAAAACAGGCCCTCTTATATTAATGATATAAGCGTGGCTTCTTATTACGGCTGTCAGCTTACCCACCCATTTTCTAATGTTGGTGATGCTGAAAAACCTGGAATAATGGAGGATTTTCTAAAAAAACTCGGTTTTCAGGTTACAGAGCATTCCGCAGGTACCCTATGTTGCGGGGCATCCCTTGCTGTTCCCCATGAAGATAAGTGCAAAATTTTAATAGACAGGATACTTGGTGAGATAAAATACAGAAAAGCAGATGTTGTGTCCACAATTTGTCCTTTGTGTCAGTTCAATCTGGATAGTCAGAATAAGGGAATACCTATAACATACATCACCCAGCTTACAGGATTAGCTCTTGGAATAGCTCCTTCAAAGTTAGGTTTTGATAAATTACTTACATCAGCATCTGGAATTATTAAATAATTATGGAACATAACAAACCAAAAATTGGTGTTTACATCTGTCATTGCGGAATGAATATATCTCCCAAGGTAAACGTTGAAGAGGTCTCATCCTTTACAGGTGAAATCAATAATGTGACGATTGCCCGGGATTATAAATTTATGTGTTCTAATCCAGGACAGGAACTTATAACTGAAGATATAAAGAATCTTGGTTTAAACAGAGTTGTTGTTGCATCCTGCTCTCCAAGAATGCATGAACTGACTTTTAGAAAAGCATGTGAAAATGCTGGCCTTAACCAGTTTTATTTCCAGATGGCAAATATCAGAGAACATTCATCATGGGTTACTAAAGATAGCGCGCAGGCAACTAAAAAAGCAAAAGAACTGGTTTTTGCAGCAATTTCAAGGGTTGCATTTCACGCGCCCCTTGATACAAGGGAAGTAGATGTTAAAAAATCAGTTGTAATCATAGGTGGAGGAATAGCCGGAATGCAGGCAGCTCTTACCTCTGCCGAAGCCGGATTTGATGTACATCTTGTTGAAAGAGAACCTTCAATTGGTGGTCACATGTCAAAATTTGACAAAACCTTTCCAACTCTTGACTGTGCTGCATGTATCTCAACACCAAAAACAGTTAATATAGGACAACATCCAAATATAAACCTCCTTAGTTACAGTGAAGTCTCTGCTATTGAAGGATTTGTTGGAAATTACAATGTTACAGTAAAAAGAAAAGCAAGATTTATTAGTGAAGAAAAGTGTACAGGTTGCGGTCTTTGCACAGAGGTGTGCCCGGTAAATATAAGAAGCGATTTTGATGAGGGTTTATCAAATAGAAAAGCCGCATACAGGTCATTTCCCCAAGCAGTGCCTTTAACATTTTGTATAGATAAAAAAGACACGGCCCCATGTAGAACAGGATGCCCAGCTGAACTTAATGTCCAGGGTTATCTTCAACTTGTTGGAATGAAAAAATACAGGGAAGCTATTGATCTTATAATGGAAAGAGTTCCACTTCCTGGTGTTTTAGGAAGAGTTTGCCCCCATCCATGTGAATCAAAATGCAGAAGAATCGATGTGGATTCAGCGGTTTCAATACGTGATATGAAACGTTTTGCAGCTGATCAGGTTGATTTTGAATCACTTGATATCCCGGAAATAATAGAAAATGACAAGAAAATAGCTATCATAGGCTCTGGCCCGGCGGGTCTAACAGTCGCTTATGATATGAGACTTAAGGGATATAAGGTTACAATCTTCGAAGCCATGGAAAAAGCAGGGGGAATGCTTAGGGTCGGAATCCCTGATTACAGATTGCCTCAAAATGTTCTTGATGAAGAGATTAACCACCTTCTGAGACATGGAATAGATATTAAATATAACAGCTCTTTTGGAAAAGATTTTACAACGAAAGATCTTTTAGATGAAGGTTATGATTCTGTTTTTCTTGGAATCGGCGCCCATAAAACCCTGAAAATGAGAATTCAGGGAGAAAATTCTAAAGGTGTATTAGATGCAGTTTCTTTTTTGAGAGACGTTAATACAGGTTCAACAAAGAAACCGGGTGAAAAGGTTGTTATAATTGGTGGTGGAAATGTGGCGATAGATGCAGCAGGAGTATCTAAAAGATTAGGATCTATTGATGTCACAATCCTCTACAGAAGAACTGAAAAAGAGATGCCGGCATTTAAAGAGGAGATTGATCTTGTTCTTGATGAAGGCGTTAACCTGACAACACTTGTCTCTCCTGTAAAAATAGTTGAACAAAATGGTGTTGCAGTTGGAATTGAATGCATCAAAAATGAGCTTGGGCCAGCTGATGCAAGCGGCAGAAGAAGACCTGTTCCAATTGAAGGCTCTGAATATATAATAGATTGCGATGCTGTAATTCCGGCAATAGGTCAGGAACCTGATATTTCATGGTTTGAAAAGGAACCTGAGCTTACATTATCAAAATGGAATACAATTGAAACAAATACTAAGATGCAAACAGCAATACCTGAGGTTTTTGCCGGTGGTGATGGTGTAACAGGTCCTGCAACTGTCATTGAAGCGATTGCAGCTGGGCACAGAGCATCTGAGTCAATGGACAAATATCTGTCTGGTGAGATTTTAGATGAAATAGAAGAACCAATTGACATATCAAAAGAAAACAATTTTTTAGATATTCCATCGGATTATTCAAAGAAACTAAAATCTGAAATGGAACATCTTTCCTCTGATGATCGAAAAGTAAACTTTAATGAGATCTCAATGGGATTAACAGAGAGTCAGTCTGAAACTGAAGCTGAGAGATGTCTTAACTGTGGTGGTTGTTGTGAGTGCATGGAGTGCGTTAAAGCCTGTGAAGTTGAGGCCATTGATCATGCAATGGAGGAAGAGGAGATTCAAATAGAGACTGGAGCTGTAATTCTCTCAACTGGTTTTAAAGCTTTTGATCCATCTCCAATGACACAATACGGATATGGAATTTATCCTGAAGTATACACAAGCCTTGAGTTTGAAAGATTGAACAATGCAACTGGTCCCACATCCGGGAAAGTATTGATGAAAAATGGTGAGGTTCCAAAGAAGGTCGCAATTGTCCATTGTGTGGGTTCCAGGGATGATAAGCACAACAAATTTTGCTCAAGAGTTTGTTGCATGTACTCAATGAAATTTGCCCATCTTCTGAAAGAGAAAACCGGAGCTGAAGTTTGGGAGTTTTATATCGATATTAGATCACCGGGAAAACTCTATGAGGAATTTTATAACAGAGTTCAGGAGGAGGGGGTTCATTTTATAAGGGGCAGAGTTGCAGAGATCACCGATATTCCGGATAATCCTGAGGATAGAGGTAAACTAACTGTGATTGCCGAAAATACTCTCACAAGAAGAACCGCAAGAATTCCGGTTGATATGGTTATATTAGGTGTTGGTTTAAATCCGGCCGAAGGTTCTGATGATGTAGGCAGAATGGCCGGTGTTTCAAGAGATGGAGATGGATGGTACAACGAACTCCATGCAAAGCTTGCCCCTGTGAGCACTCCAATAAACGGAATATTCCTTGCCGGGTGTTGTCAGGGACCAAAAGATATACCAGATACAGTGGCACAATCAATGGGAGCAGCTGGTGAAGCAATAGCTCTTCTTTCAAAAGGAACTGTTAAAACAATGGCTGAGATATCTGAGATAGACCCTGATATTTGTTCTGGTTGCAAAACATGCCTTACGGCTTGTTCCTACTCAGCAATAACTTTTAACGATTCAAAAAATATAGCTGTTGTAAACGAAGCTCTTTGTCAGGGCTGTGGAAGTTGCAGTGTTGCTTGTCCAAGCAGTTCCGCAAGTGTAAAACATTTTAATGATATTCAGGTAATGAATGAAATAGAAGCTCTATTATAAAAACGGGCATACGGGAGTAAATACAGGAGTGAATAAGATGAGTGAACATAAACCTAAAATAGTAGCCTTGGTTTGTAACTGGTGTACATACACAGCTGCAGATTTAGCTGGTACTTCAAGACGTGATTACCCTTCTGAGATAAGGCTGGTTCGTCTTATGTGTACCGGAATGATAGATTCAAAATACATCCTGAAAGCCTTCCTTGAAGGAGCTGATGGAGTTTTCATTGGTGGATGCCACCCCGGTGACTGCCATTATATAGATGGAAACCTTAAAGCTGTTAAACGGATTGAAGCAATTGGAATCATGCTTGAGCAGTTCGGTTTTGAAAAAGAGCGTTTAAAATTAGAGTGGATTGGCGCAAGTGAAGGCCCTGAATTTCAGGAAAACATGCAGGAGTTTGCCAAAAAAATCGGTGATATGGGTAAAGTTCAAACAGCAGACAGAATGATCCTTTAGGAGTAGAGATATGACAACATATATAGACCAGACAGAATCATACAAGGGCGAAGCAATTAAAAAACTGGCTGTTGAATTATTGAAAAACAATACAGTGGACTCCTTGTTTATTCCTTTTCAAAACAGTTATTCAGGTATCCCGATGCCATCACTTATTTCCGATCCGGAAAAAACTGATGGTATTGAACCAATAGCTCCGGTAGCTCCTTTTAATTCGGCAAAACAGGCAGCATCTGTAATAAAATATGCAACCGGAAAAAAAACAGCCTTCTTTTTAAGACCTTGTGAAATAAGAGCCCTTGTTGAGCTTGTTAAACTTAACCAGTGCACATTGGAAGATGCTGTAATCATAAGCTATGATTGCTACGGCAGAGTCGAAAACAAAAAATATCTTGAACTTTTAAGCAGCAATGATCAGGTAAATAAAGATTTCTATACTGATGAATCCCTGCAAAATGAGACGACAACAACATGCAAGTCATGTGATGCTTTCACACCATTAAATGCTGATATCGCCATAAGCTTTATGGGTACAGACCAGTCTGTCTTCGAAGGAACAAGTGAAAAAGGAAGTGATGTTCTGTCTTCATTAAACTCAGCAATTGGAGGATCTTTAGATCTGAAAAGTGGCGGTTCTATTGACCAGAGTATCGTTGAAGGCATAAAAGAGAAAAGATCAAAAGAAAAAGAGACTCTGTTTTCAAAAACATCTGAAACCATAAAAGATGTTGATAGTTTCCAGAAAATGATAGGGAGTTGTTTAAACTGCTACAATTGCAGAACAGCCTGTCCGGTTTGCTATTGCAAAGAGTGTGTTTTTCTCACAGATATTTTTCTCCATGATCCTGATATCCTTCATCAAAGATCCATTAAAAAAGGGGTTTTAAAACTTCCTGTGGATACTACAATGTTTCATATGACCAGAATTTCTCATATAAGCCATTCCTGTGTTGGATGCGGACAATGTACCAGTGTTTGTCCAAGTGATATTCAGGTAGCAGACATGTTTCGAACAGTCAGTGAGAAAACCCAGGAAAAACTGGAATACAAAGCAGGACAAAATATAGAACAACCAATTCCATTTCTTGCATACAAAGAGGAAAATTAAAAAATGGATAGAAAGTTTTCAACCCTTGTTGCAGGCGCAGGAATAAGCGGAGTCAGAGCTGCTTTAGATCTTGCAGAATTAGGCTACAGGGTTCTTCTAATAGATAAAAAAGCAAGTGCAGGTGGCATCTTATCTCAGCTTGACTATCAGTTTCCAAATGACCATTGCGGAATGTGCAGAACACTTCCCATGATCGACAGAAATAATGGAGCCCAGTTTTGCTTAAGAAAAGGTATATTCCATAAAAATATAACTTTCATGCCTGGTTGTGAGATTGAAACCGTTAAAGGCACACCTGGAAATCTTTCCATATCTTTAAAGAGATCACCACTTGGTGTTGACCCTGAAAAATGTACAGGATGTTTAAGCTGTGAGTCTGTTTGTCCTGTAACTGTAAAAGAGGATTTTAACGGAAACCTTTCCCAGCGCAAAGCGATCTATCTTCCGGTCCCACATAATATTCCAAACAAAAGAGTTATAGATTTTGAATCCTGCACAAAATGCGGTGAATGTGTTTCGGAATGCCCCACAAATGCAATAGACATTACAAAAGATGTCGGGATCGAAACAATTGATGGAATTGGTTCTGTCATACTTGCAACCGGAACAGAGCTTTACAATCCCGATGGAGTGGATCTGTACAACACTTCCAAAATAAAAGATGTTGTAACAGCAACAGCTTTTGAAAGAATCATGAGCAGTTCAGGTCCTTATAAGGGAAAAATACAAAGACCATCAGATGGTAAAGAGATCAAAAAAGTTGCCTTTATACAATGTGTTGGTTCAAGAAATCTAATGATAGGAGCAGATTACTGCTCAAGTGTCTGCTGCATGTTTGCCCTGAAAGAAGCTGCTCTTCTTGCAGAAAAAACCAAGAGTTCTGATTCAGCAATCTTCTGTATGGATCTTAGAACCTTTTCAAGAGATGGTGAAAGATACAAGGAAAGAGTTAAAGAAAAGGGTGTTCGCTTCATAAGGTCAAGAATTCACAGTGTGGAAAAAGATGATAGTGGTAATCCTTCAATCAGTTATGTGGATGCTGATGGAAAACAAAAATCAGAGTCCTTTGACCTTGTAGTATTATCAACCGGAAAATCACAAAACCTTACACATCCTTCTTTTATTGAAAATGAAGGTGTTTTTGGAATAAGTGAAACACCAGATTTTAAAGAGATATCAGATTCTATGATAAACTCATCTTTTGCATCTTCAAAAGCAATTCAGATCGCAAAAGAGTATGACTATGAAACTAAAAAAAGCAGTACTCAAATAAATGATGATGATCCAAAGCTTCATATCATTTTATGTTCCTGTGGGAATCTGTTTAAAGAAAATGTTGACCTGACAAAAATCACAGAAGATATATCCAGAATCTATGGAATTGGTATCACAACCATTGATCAAGCCTGTAGTTTAGAAGGATGGAGTGAACTTAAATCCATAATAGATGAGAAGGGTGTAAACAGGTTAATAATAGGAGCCTGTAATCCTCAGATTTTCAGTACAAAACTATCTGACAATTCACTTTTAACTGAGATAATTACTCTTGCCGAACATATCAGTGATACTGAATCAGTCGATGAAGCAACAAAATCTATTCTTTCAGAAATAGCTTCTTCAATAGGCAGACTTAAAAAGTATACTCCTCAAAAAGTCAGATCCATGAATATTTCAAAAAGAGCTCTTGTTCTTGGAGGTGGCATATCAGGATTATCAAGTGCAAAAACCCTTTCTGATTCTGGTGTTCCTGTAACAATCGTTGAAAAAAGTGATAAATTAGGTGGGAACCTTCCATTCATAAGCGATGAAACTGTAATTAAATCAATTAAAAACTTAATAGAAAAAGTTAGTTCCGATTCAAATATCGATATTCTTTTCAACTCTGAATTATCTTCCCATAAAGGAGTACCGGGAAAATTTGAATCTGTAATTTCAAAAGAGAATACAGAACTTATAGTTCAAACCGGAAGTATAATCGTTGCAACAGGTGGCGGAAAAGCAAGCTTTGATGATGAAAATGAAAGAGTTAAAACCACCTTTGATCTTTCAATAGAACTGATGGAAAAGAAAGTTGATGCAAAAAACATTGTGATGATGCAATGTAAAGATTCAAGAGTTGAGCCTTTCAACTATTGCAGCAGAATATGCTGCGGTAAAGCATTGGACAACGCTATCAAAATAAAAGAGCAAAACCCTGATGCAAAAATCACAATGTTCTACCGTGATATCATGGCCTATGGAGATATTGAAAAGAAATATACAGAAGCCAGAAGACGTGGTGTTATATTTAAAAGATTTGAAAAAGAGAAATATCCTGAAGTCATTTCAAATGATAATGGATTTACTATTAAGGCATTCGATTTTATATTAAATGAGGATATCGAAATAAAAGCAGATCTTTTGGTATATTCAACAGGAGTTGCTCCACAGGTTGATAACCTTGAAAAGACCCTTAAACTTAAAACAACTGTTGATGGTTTTATTAAGGAAGTAGACTTTAAATTCAGACCAGTTGACACGGGAAAAGAGGGGATTTTCATTTGCGGCCTCAGACGAAACCCTGCAAATGCTTCTGAAGCCGAAAAAGAAGGAGTTTCTGCTGCACAAAGAGCCTTGCGTCTGCTAAATTCTGAGATATTAATATCATCAGGGCAGGTCGCTCACGTACGTCATTCAATATGTTCAAGGTGCAATGCATGCGTTACCGCTTGTCCTTATACTGCAAGATTTGTATCGGTTGAAGACAGGAAGGTATATGTGGATGATATATCATGTCAGGGTTGCGGAACCTGCGCATCAGTTTGCCCTAATAATGCAACAATAATAGAAGGTTTTGAAGAGAAAGGTATCCTTGATTCAATCGAAGCGGCACTAGGGTAGAAGAGGAAAATATATATGGAAAACAGTAAAGATAAAACAGTAAAAGACCTTGCTCCTTTAAGGGATATTAAAAGTTCGCCTGAACTTTGCATGTCTTGTGGAACATGTTCAGCAGGGTGCCCAATTACCGGACAAGATGGTTTTGATCCCAGAAAAATCGTAGGTATGGTGATTGAGGGAAGAGATCAGGAACTGGTAGAGAGTAATCTTCCATGGCTTTGTACCATGTGCGCCAAATGTGAACACGCATGCCCAATGGGAATAAACATAACAGGAATTGTAAGAACAATCAGAGGTCTTGTTGACAGAGACAAGGTTCCGGGAATGATTCATAAAGGTGTGGAACTTTGCCTTGAAACAGGAAACAACATTGGTCTTCCATCTGAAGATTTCGATTTCATAATTGAAGATGTTGGTGAAGAGGTTGCTGAAGAGGAAGGCTATGAAGAGTTTGCAGCACCAATAGATAAAGAGAATGCAAATATTCTGCATACACTTCACAACAAACTGGTAAACACCCAAAACGAAGATCTTGTTCACTGGTGGAAGATTTTCCATGCTGCTGATGAAAGTTTTACGATCCCCTCTGAAAACTGGGAAGGTGTCAACTGGGGTCTTTTTTCAGGTGATGATGAATCCATGAAAACAGTGGTGGGAAGAATTGTCGAACACATGGAGAAGCTTAAGGTGAAAAACCTTATGTACCCCGAGTGAGGGCACGCATACATGGCAACCCGGTCAGGGTTGGAGAGATGGTTTCCTGAGTTTTTTGATAAGTATAATGCTTACACAGTATTTGATTTGATGAAGTCATATATTGAAGATGGAAGAATTAAGTTAGACAAGGAGATGTTCACACAAAGAATTGCATATCATGATCCTTGTAATTACGGTAGAAAATCCGAAGAGAAGTTCGGTTACGGATATTATGAAGAACCAAGGTGGATCTTAGATCAGTTTGCACCCAACTGGGTGGATCTCTTTCCATCTAAAGCAAATGGATATTGCTGCGGTGGCGGTGGTGGAACCATGCTTACACCTTTTAAAGAGGTGAGAAGTCATTATGGTAAGAAGAAGATTGAGCAGATAAAAAGAGTTGAACCGGAATTAATAGTAGTACCTTGTCATAGTTGTCATGGGCAGATACAGAGTTCCTTAAGTGAAGCGGAGATGGATATCCCTGTAAAGTATCTTTGGGAAGTAGTCGCAGACGCCTTAATTGTTTAGGTTTGCTTGTAAAATTCCTTCATTTGCTGTGTTGCAGCAACCGATCAGAAACTCGACGTACAACAGAACGTACGACTCGTCCCTGACCGAACGCTGACGCCTTGCAAATTAAGTTTTTTTCTGCGCCGATAAAAACCAAAATCCTCAGCAGTGAACAAACTTTTAAATAATTGATAAAATTAGAAGAGTTCCAAATTGAAAGTGATGAAAAAACCAAACTTATATCAAGGCCGGCCGTTACCACTTGCTGATTTAACTGCAAATTCGTTTGAAGACTTTACTCATCAAATCTTAATTGAATTAGGTAATAAACGAGGCTTTGAAATAATCAGTGGCCCACAAAATAGTAGCGATTATGGTTTTGATCTAGTTGGTAGGCGTATATCTGATGGGAATTTGATTTGTATTCAGTGTAAACGCTATAACAGCTCCTCAGTTGGATTGCCCACTGTCAGTGAAGAATTAGCAAAAGTAGCAATGAATTCTCATTTAGAAGGGTCAACTGTTAAAGAACACTATGTACTGACCACGGGATCTCTAACAAAAGATCTAAATTCAAATCTTCGCAGTACAAAAAGAAAAAATATATTAGAAAGCTGCTTAGAAAGTTTAGAAAAAGACTCTTTAAAAAACATTGTAAAAAAATGTAAAGAAAAAAACTTAAATGTTAAAAAAATTGTTACAGATTACATTTATTCCCTTGAAAAAATAATAGTTTGGTCAGGAAGAGATATTGATAATAATCTCGGCTCTATTTGGTCCAAGATTGAAGATATCATAGAAAAACATTTTAAGTTAGAAAGAGTTTTAAGAGAATATCCAAGACCAGACTTTGATGTATCAAATTATATTAATGAGATAACGACAGATGATGAAAACTTAATTGAACTAATTTCTACTCCCACAGTATTACCGCCAAATATCAGCAAAATTGATCCAGAAAAATTTAATAATAAAGCAACTGAGGAGTTTGAATTTAATGATTTTAAACCAATTATATCAGACCATTTACTATCAAAGGTTCCTAATAAACACTCCATACTCTTAACAGGACAAGGTGGAGCTGGCAAAACAACTATTTTAACCCATTTTCAAGAAGTACTATCAAAGAAGTTTGAAAATACTGGTAGATTTGAAGTTCCTATTTATATTAAACTTGCGGGATTTAGAACCAACTTGGATGACTTAATACATGATTCCTTAGGAATAACGTATGGACATTGGAGTTCGTTGCCTTATAACTTTTTTCTGCTATTAGATGGTTTAGATGAGATAAGTACAAATGATATTAATCTTTTTACAAGTCAGTTTAATAGAATACTAAAAAGGCATGACATTAAAGCTATTATTTCATTAAGAACTGCAGGTTTACGCTTACCCATATACATGCCTAATATTAGCGGTTACTTCTCTTTGAATAAGCTTAATTTTCGTCAAATTATTAAGTTCTCTGAGTCAATATTAAATCAAAGTGATTCTAAAATATTCGTCGATATTCTTCTTAATAAAGCAAATTCATTAGGATCAAGGACTTTTACTTTACCTTTTGGATTGATGGTAGCTTTAGATTATTTCAAGACTCATAAAAACTTACCAGATAATCTATATGACATAATCATGGATATTATCAAAAGAAGAATTGATAGAAACAAAAGTCGGCCTTCTTCTATTGATTCTTCAATTAATCTTGTGTCAGAGAATACTATATATGCTTTGGCTGAATCACTTGCTTTTGAAGTGAGAGTGATTTTAAAAAAAGCAGCGCTTTACAAAGCAGAAGTTGAAAATGCTATAGTTGCAGCTTTAAATAGACTTAAGAAACGTAATATTTTTGGGGCTTCTAGCTTATCTGACGAAATTGCTTTTTCAATTTCAGATCATTATGAAATGCAACGAAACCTTGATCACAATTTATATGTAATGGATCATGACTTGATATCTGATTGTCTTTCTGCAAAGCTACTCGCAGAGCATTGGAAGGATTATATTGATCAAGCTGGTGATAAAATTGGTTGGGATGCATGGACTTTTGCTTCTCGTTTTGTCGTTGACAGTGACCAAAATGATTTTCTACAAAGAATGTTAAAGCAGGATCTTGCTCTCGCCGCTCGATGTTTTAAAGAAATGGATGAAGGTGATATAAAAATCATCGAAAGAGAAATAGAATCAAATGCTAAAGATTCATCGTTACATCTATTTGCTAATGCAATGTATGCAGCTTCTATATTGAAAAGTAATTATTGTATAAAGCTATTGAATGAAAGTTTAAGCGAGAAAGATCCACATAGGAAATATAATACAAAAAGATTTCTATCGATATCAGGTGATGAAAAGTTTCTTAAAGAAATTCTTAAAGAAAATGAATTAGCCAAGGCTTGTTCATTAAATCCTTCCGGTGGAACATTTGATATGTGGTTTGAAGCACCTGTTAAAGTCATAACTAAGATAGCTAGAGAGCAAATCGATAAGTATCTTTTTGGAAAAGTACCTCATGTACCAATATCTTTAGAAACATTAGAACTATACGGAGACAACACCGATTTTTATAGGGTTGAAGAAGTTTTTAATAAAACAGAGAATTCTGTAGAATTTTATATATCAAGTAGATGTTTATTGGCTTTTGATGTTGATCTTGCTGTTAAAATACTAAAATCAAAAGCGCAAAATCTTGAAGATAAATTTGGATTGAAAGCAATGAATGTGCTAAATGGGTATGGATTTTCTTTTAACATAGCCCCTTTGTTTAAAAGATTTTTGGCAACTAAAGAACTTAAAAATCATGAAGAAATAATTGGATTCAAAGACATAACTGAAATTCTTAGCTCAAATACTCTCCCCATAGATGCAGCTGAAAAACTTTTAAAACACCTCGATAATTTAGATTTAACCAAAAATAAAATCACATCACTATATCAGTTTTATAATATTTGGCAAATTGCAACTACTCAAAAGTATATTGAGTTTTCAGATAAAGCATTAGAACAACTTGATGATGGTACAATACCTGAGTTATCAGTTAGTTTAACATACTGTAATGAGCTATTAGCTGATAGCCCTAAAAGGTCAATATTTATTGAAAAATGTTTGACTCAATTGAGGCTAAAGCTTGATGAAGAAATACCAACGTTTCCCCTTATTAGGAGTATGTTAAAAATTCTTTTTGATTTTGGTGAACAAAAAAATATCATAAAGTCAGCCGAAAAACTGCTGAAAAGACATACTTCAAAATATTTTCAGATTTTAAAAAATGAGATTGATAAAGAAAATGATTTAACCTCCATGTATAAACTTGATTTCCCTGAAATATTAACTTCATTGATAAATATAAAGCATGAGTTAGATTCAAAATTGTTGATAGATCTTGTTGGAACTGATGTTTGTAGTAGATCTAAAGAAATAAAACATGCTTATTGTGAGATTTTAAATTTTTTGCCACGAGATATTGTAGAAAATAAAATCTCAAAAATAAAAGATCCATTCATCAAAATAGAAAGTTTAGGTTGTTTATTGAATCTTAAAAAAAACAGCTCTACTAAAGAACTTTTTATAGAAAATATTCAATTAATGTTCACAGATCATTTCTATTATCCAAACCTAATAAAATTTTCTGAAATATATTGGGGTGATGACGTTAAAAATACAATTTTTGAATCTTTTATTAGATTTGATTGGGGGCCACACCAACAAATCTTGGTGCAAACATTTCAAAAAGTTATGGAAGAATTATCATTTTTATTTAATCAAAACGATATAGAAACGCTATTTATTCCGGCGAAACATTCTATAAAAAATCAGTTTACAATTTATCTGATAGACCTTTGGATAGAATTTATTAAAAAATAGCATTAATAAAGGTCTTAAAGATCTTCTGAAAAGCAGAATTTGTTCGATTAAAACAATTTATATACAAAAATTCACTTCCTGATTTTAACCAAAAGAAGTATTAACAAAAATCTCTATGAAAAAATATATTTTTACAACCAAGGTTTAATTTTTTTTTATTTTTCTACTTGAGTTTTAATATTTCAAAAGCTATGGTGTTTTAATACACATAAATTTTTATGTGATTTTGAAGCGAGCCGGAAAGGAGGTAGGACTCCTTAGCCGACTCTGACCACAACTCTTCACCTGACTAAAGGAGAAAAGAGAAATGGCTACCATTTGTTTTATCGAAAGACAGAAGTTCCGTCAACGCCTCATTCACATCGGGCAGATTTTACACAAAAAACAAACAGAGATAATTAATTCAGGTTTGAATTGCTGCATAAGCTTTAATAATGCAGGATTTTGCTCTTTTTGAACTGGTTTGAGTATTTATTGTTTGGTAAAATTCAAAACTGGTAAAATCTGAATTTTTTACTATTTTTAGATGAAAAATAATTGATTTGAAGATTTTTTCAGATCAAACACTGGTTTTGCGTGAATGAGGCGGACTGATATTTATCTCAAGGGAAACTCTAATAATTAGAAATTTTGTATGAAATACAAGATTTGAGAAAAAATAAGCAACGTTTTTCAGGCTTCTTTTTTTTAAAAGCGATGTATTTCGGCACA
>JAAELO010000434.1 GCA_024226555.1 Desulfobacterales bacterium
AAAAGAGGTCATTAGCGAGTGTACCGACTTCTACGACGCTCATATTCGGCTGGAGTATTCCTTAGCACCCAAGGAAAGTCCCTTTGGTGTTCAAACACAGGGCTTTTCACTTTCTCATTATAGAGGGATCTAGTGCAAACACCTTCTGGGGAGCCCGAAATTTCGCAGTCTCCACAAGGGGGCTAGTGCAAAATCAAAACTCAAACGCCCTGTGTTTAGAGCATCAGGGTAGCTTTTATAGATCCTAAACTACATCCCCTATGAGTATGAGCATCATAGAAGTCGGTACGATTTTCGCTCCAAAACTAATGACCTCTTTTGGACTAAATTTGATTTTTTGATGGGTTAGAGTAAAAGGGTAAGAGCGAGGAAAGGCAGTGCATAATTTCAACTCCCGATTTTTTTTTATTTTTACCCCCTCTGCGCACACGCACCACACCGTGAGACGGCTGTACGTGGCAAAAAATTCGGATTTTTTTTCAAATTCACAAAAATGTGAAAACAAAAAAACTTTTCTTTTTTCAAATTTCCCAAATTATCATATATTTGACTAAATTTGATTTAGGGGAGTGACTAGCTTGAAAAAGAACTAGCTAGTTTCCTTAGACATGGTTTTTTTCAAATTTCCCTAGATTTAATTATTTATGAAAAAATAAAAAAATAAGTTGTCACAAATTTTTCAAATAAAAACAATTTGAAAACT
>JAAELO010000435.1 GCA_024226555.1 Desulfobacterales bacterium
GGGCTTTCACAAAGGTAGACGCGGTGAATCCCTTCCGCCCTGTTTTAGCCAATCAAAACGAGGAATTTCATGAATAATTTGCTCTCTAATTCACTAAAACAATCGAGAAATACGCTGCAAAATTTCAGCTTCCAGCCTCAGAAAAGATTCCAAACTACCAACCTCGTTTTCAGAATTTTAATGGCGTATTGGATTTACGACTCTGCAGTGTGCAGACGATAAACATAGATGTTTTGATGCATTTTGACTGTATTTTATTTATGTTTTCCCTATCTCTCTGCAAGAAATGATAATCTTCGAACAGGTAGGACCTTGACAGATATCACTTTTGCTGCTCGCTTGTTTTTTTGTTGTTCAATTTACCTACTATACCACAGACATTTGCCTTATATTCCCTTCATTCAGCACACACAATACAGCAAGGAGGACATGAATAGGGGGGAGGCCTAATGTCCTAATTTCTGACCGTAATTTTTTCTTGCTCAACAATTAATATTGGAATTTGTTTATTGTTTCTGTTTATAATTGATTTCCTTTTTGAAAGCTGCGAAAATGATGAACATTTCTCACACATCTGTGGGCTCTTTAATAATGACTACGATTATGACGTGTAATAAACTGAGATTAAAAGGTGTTGCATACAATTTGTAAAACGTTTCCGATTTCTTAACAAAAAAATTTCAACCATTCTAAGAGGGTGATTGTTTATGATGATTTCCCAATATTTTCAAAAAGTGATGTTAAAATAAGAAGCACTCTAAAAATGAAAATTTTTCCCTCGCCCCCTCCACCCCTAGAATTTCTCTCCCCCCAACATAGAATACCCCGTACTAAAAGTCACGCTACGCCACTGGTTATATCCTAAGTTTTTAGTTGAAATCAAACGGATCGAGACAGCTAAGTTTTAAGTTGAAATCAAACGGATCGGGATAGGCGAAGTAAATCAGGTTATATCCTAAGTTTTTAGTTGA
>JAAELO010000436.1 GCA_024226555.1 Desulfobacterales bacterium
ACAATAAGAGTCCGTTTTTTAATAACAAAAAGAAGTTTGTTTGAATTATTGTTCGATAAAATTAATGACTGGATAAATCCTTTACAATAAAGGTTTAAAAAAGTGTTTAAAAAAGCATTAAAATTTAAACAGCATGATATTACAGACTGCGGGGCTGCCTGTATTGCCTCTGTAGCTTCATATTATGGTTATAAGAGGCTTTGTTGCATGAATTAGATTAAAAATATTACTCCCGTTTTTAGTCTTCTTTTATGCTTTAACAGAAACCGGCATTCCGAGATTTGTCATTTTATTAAGGATCGCAACCCCGATTTTTGCTTCTGTTTTTTGATTTTCAAAATTTCTTGATCGAAGCAAGCCTCCGATAATTTTTTTGTAACGGAACATAGCCGTTTCAACAAGACTTCGAAGATTGTATCCTGTATCTTTTTGCCATTTGAGCCTGCCTTTTTGTTTAATTCCCATGATGTGCTTATCTCTTAATGTTGGTGATATATCAGCATTTTCAGATAATACAGCATCTTTTCTTGGCGGTATGATTCCTTTGATATGGCCGGATTTATGCCTTTTCAAAATGTCATAAATTTCCATTTTATCATAAGCACCGTCAGCTGTAATTGATTCAATATTTTGTTGTATTTGATCCAGCATAACAGGAACCTGAGAAGGATCATCTTCTTTATTGGTTGTTAATGCAAAAGCAAGAATATCACCTTTTTTGGCATCGATTGTCAGATGAAGCTTTCTCCAAATCTTTCTTTTCCGAAGTCCATGTTTTGTTTCCTGCCATTCTCCTGATCCAGATATTTTTAAACCAGTGCTGTCTACCAAAATATAAACAGGTTCACCCGGTGTTCTTTTATATCTGGTAATATTCAGTTTCCTGGAACGTCGAGAAAATGTTGTATGATCAGGGGCTGAGATTTTGATATTCATCAATCTGGATATAGATTCAATAAAACC
>JAAELO010000437.1 GCA_024226555.1 Desulfobacterales bacterium
AACAGCAACAGGATTCATTCTTCTATAGGATTTAAATCTCCTAATGCATATGAAAAAAGTAATGAATTTATGATAGATATGGCTGCGTGATAATAATGAAAAAAATACTTAATCAGGTGTCTTTTTATATTGACCACATCATCTTCCTGTTTATATAATTCAAAGTTTCTCTTTTTATGATGATCGAAGTTAATAATCTTGTCCTGTTGATTTTTTCTATTCAGGAGAATAATCTGTCTCAGAAGCAATTCTGCATCATCAGCGTTAATCGTATAAAAATTTTCTCTCTCAATTGTACTTCCTGTTGAATCTGTAATCCAGTCATCCTTAAGGTAATAACTAAAATTTTTAAGAACTAATCGTAGGTTTTTGTTACAACTGTCTCTCCCAAAATAGTAATGAATATTATTTTCGATCTGATCATAATCAAAATGAATGGGAAATAATATAGCTAATATTCTGCGGATTTCAACCGAGCTCCATGGAGTAAAGGCTATTCGATCGTTATGTATTAAAGAATTCTCCATAGTATCGAGGAATTTCATCACTAATTTAACAATATGATCAAAATCATCTTCTTCCAGTAGAAAATCTTCCCTGATATCAGAAGCTAAATCAAATTTTTCAGATCTATTGATTATCTTAAGGGAATCTCTTCTAAGTAACACTTTTTATATATTATGTGTTATTAGGCAGTTAGGTTCCAGAATATCTATTCTGGAGGAGTCGCTAATAACTGATCTTTTTGCAAAACACATCGTTATAACAAAAATAAAACTGTAGTAAAATCAACCCGTTATTTTTTGTTATGCCTTGTTTTTCATCAAAAATTCTAATTATTAGAGGTTCCCTTAA
>JAAELO010000438.1 GCA_024226555.1 Desulfobacterales bacterium
ATAAGGGAACCTCTAATAACTGATCTTTTTGCGAAATACTACTTTTTTTAAAAAACAACTGTAGCAAAATCAACCCGTTGTTTTTTTCTCAGCCTTGTATTTCATCAAAAATTCTAATTATTAGAGATTCCCATAACCGACTACGCCGGCTTTTTCGATACTATTTGTTAAATTACTGTTTTTACCTTGTCAGAAATTATAATTTTCACACCTGCATTTATTGCTTTTGAAAGATCTTCATTTGTATCCACCGTCCATGCATTAACTCGCTTACCCATCCATCTTGCGACTTTCATCCAATTTTTTTCCTTCTCTGTAGAGCTGGGAAAAAGAGTTATTTCTGGATGAAGAGAATCAATTCCTACAAAAAACCCCTTGATACCTGTTCGGTTTATCATTGAATTAACTTTATAACGCAACTTATTTCTATCCTCTAATTTCACAACACGATCTACTTTGCGAAAGAGATATGCTGTTTCAATTTTACGGTGAAAAAACCTTGTAGTTAGGAGGGTGTTAATATCAAAGGAAGAGATTATTACCTGAGCATCAATCTTGTAATCATGTATTATTTTTACGGCTTTTCGAGCAGTTTGACAAACAAATCGATGACTCGATTTAATTTCCACATTAAAAATGGTGTTTCTTTTCTTTTTAATAAAATCACAAGTTTCAAAAAAAGTT
The DNA here is from genome assembly GCA_024226555.1 of Desulfobacterales bacterium. Taxonomy (GTDB): domain Bacteria; phylum Desulfobacterota; class Desulfobacteria; order Desulfobacterales; family JAAELO01; genus JAAELO01. Next base: position 685 of record JAAELO010000438.1, read on the forward strand.
GGAATTTCAATGCTTTTTTTTTCAGCTAATTTTTGAATTGTTTCAAGAGACTTTTCCCAAGGAAAGAATCCGAATTGCGAGTGTAGATACCATCGATTTATTACAATAAGATTACCATCTGATGTTGACTCAACATCAATTTCAATACCCGAAGCACCTCGTTTAAGAGCTTCCTCAAATGCAGCAATAGTATTTTCCGGTACTACTTCTTTTCTTATACCTCTATGTCCTAAAATTACAGGTTTTTCTTTTTTTTCTTCAACCAATCTATCAATTAATTTACTTCTCAATATTCTTCCTTTTTTATATCTGAAACCCTAATGTCGATGTTAACCAGTTTTGTAGGGTAAATGTGCATAAAATGCACCCTACGAAGCTGTGATTACCCATAAACTTCTCCTAATGTCGTAAATAAGCGGTGTAAATGGAGCGCAGCGAAATTAACATCCAAATTAATTTGCCTTGTTATAGCTGACTACGAAACTTTTGAAAAGTTTAACAAACGGGTTTAGTAAAATATTTTGGTTTTCAAATTTTTAATTGAGAATATCTCTTAAACAGCACTTTTTGAGGGCAAAAACATCAATCCAAGGGCAAAAAAGGGTCTCTTATAGAGATGATTATAAATATATTCAGATAGTTGCCTTGGTCCGCCCCTTTTTTTTGGGTTTATTAATACTTGATCTTGAAATAAAATCTCCTAAAGGCAGGTTTCCCGCCTTTTTCTATCACCATGAATATATGAGATTTCGCTAAAGTTGGTTCTGAACAACCTACATATTATAAACCATAACTTTTAAATATTTTTTTTAAAGTTCCATTTGATTTTATCTTTTGCAAACCTTTATTAAAGGCTTTTATTATTGACTTATGACTTGGATTTTTTAGCGCGCATGTAACATACAAACCTTTATTGGAGATATAGTTTCTAGTAAACTCAATCTTTTTAAAATTTTCTGGTTCTTTTTTTGAAATTTGATTTTTTGCAACTATTTCATCTTCCAATGTTAGGTCAATTCTTCCTGCTACCAACTTCCTGATATTGAGTATAAGATTATTCACTGGGAAACGTGTGAAGAGTTTAGAATTCATAAGTTCATCACCATAACCATAGCCCCTTATAATACCAACTTTTTTTCCTTTAAGACTCTTAAGTCCACTATATTCGAACTTGTCCCCTTTTCTTTTAATAAACTTAAGCTTATTAAATGCATAAGGTTTACTAAAAAGTAAATAATTCTTACGCTCATCTGTTTTCCACATACATGGTATAATATCTATTTTACCAGCTTTAACCATACCTACAGCACGTGTCCATGGAATGATTTTGTGTTGTAAAATATATCCCTGGGTTTTAAAAGCTGCAGTAACAACTTCAATTGTAACACCCATTTTAGGATGATCCGGATCAACAAAAGGAGGCCATGGATTTGATGCAGAGGTTACGACTCTAGTTTGTGCTAAACAAATTGTTACTGAGAAAAAAAGAATAATTAAGATTAGTATTATTTTCTTCATTTTATATCCTCAACTTTATTGTGGTTGCCTCAAATATCAATAGATGAATAAAAACTCAATGCGAAACATTAATGGCTGTTATGGTAAATCCCAATTGTTCGATCAAAGTATTTATTTGAGGTTGCCTAATTAAAAAAAACAGAAATTATAAAATTTCTGGAAACAGCTTAAATTTGCAACAATGCTTAACTAATATTTCTTGTTTTAATGATTTTGAAAATATGTGGATAATTATCTATTGAATCATATGAAACTAATTTTTAGTATTTATATTATGATAAATTAATATTCTATTAAAAGTACCATCTTTTATGATCTGTTTTAGGCCTTTATTAAAAGCTTTTAATTTTTTTTTAGCATTTGTTGTTCTCTTTGATATGCAAATATGAAGTCCTAGTTCCTTCAGAGGTGGTTCAACAAAATTAATCTTCCCTTTCATATCAGGGTTTTTATTAATAATACTATATCCAACGAATTTATCTGCAATGGCCAAATCTATTCTTTTCATTAAAAGTTTTCTGAAATTTGATGCATCTTCAACAACTTTATCTTTTTCTAAATAATCGGCATTATCAAACTCTTCTGTATTAACATAACCTATAACCACTCCAATTCTATATGGTCTTAAATCATCTATCTTTTTAAAGCTAATATTTCTGTATTTAAGTTTAAAAAACCCAATTGGACCACTAATGATTTTATTGCTAATAAAAAATTTTTCCATTCTCTCTTTTGAAAAATATGCAGGAAAAAAACCATCTAAATCACCCAATTCAGCCTTTATAATTGCTCTTTTCCAAGGTCTGTAAATGAATTTTATCTTATAACCAGTTCTTTTAAAAACTTCTCTGGTTATATGGGCCAAAAAACCCTCTTCTTTAAGATCTTCTCCTACGTATGGTTCCCAGTCTACTGTGCCTATCCTTACAGTCTCAGATTTAGAGACATTGCAACCAAAATAGAAAGTAATAGCAAAAAACAATAAGATTAGTATTCTATGCATATTTAATCCTCTGCTCTTGAAAAGAATATTTGTGAAATGTAAATCTGAAATGGTATTAACTATATGATAATGATTTTAAGAGCTTAGGTCAATCTAATTATTAACAATGTGCTTCTGATCCGCAAGGACATGTAGCCATTAAATTCTCCTTATAATATTAGGAATTATTAGTTAAAACAGATATAATAAGTTTTTTTGGTGCATTTAAAATGCTATTTAACACTTAACAAGTAAATTATTTTTCTCTCGTATTTTCTCTTATTTGATATAGGTAGATTTGATCTGGATCATGCATATCAAGATCAGGGTTGTTTATACATCCGATTTGAATCAGGTAGCTTTTCACAAAATCTATTTGGTGAATTGGAGATCTTTCACTTAGAATCCATCCTATTTCTTCAATATCCACATTGTGTATATTCAGAAAGCTATGTTTAGGGTCATTTGTTAATCCTACATACCAATTTCTATTACTTCCGCCGAATATTCTCATACAACTTATGAAAGAACTTACATTACTGGTCAGATCAGGTTTTGAGTATACATACATTATAGATTATCCTTACTAATAATTGCCTTTTGAAAGAATTACTGCGTTTTAACGTAAATAAAATTAAAAATATTTATTTAGCTAAAAAATTATAATCCTCGAAATATACACTAAATATTCCTGTGGTTATAATTTTTTTAAATCTTGTACTTCTTCCAAAATTCTAATTATTAGATTCTATATTTATTTTATAATATTTATTATTACGTTATGGGAGCAGGCAAGCAGCTCCCCTACAATAATCAATTCAGGCAACCTCTGGATTCCTGACTCATCTTTTACATTAGAACTTTGTAATATATTCTCAGGAATGGATGTCTTTTTTAAACATACTGTTTGTCAAACTTTACAAAAGTTTGGCCTCCGGCAGGAGGTTTTTTCTCTTAATTAATCTTTTAAAAAAGGGGTGTAATAGTAGGGACAGTTTTACTACCACACCTTTATTCATTTTTGTTTGGGTATCTTCAAACAATCAGAAGATACCACTCCTTTTTCATGTTGCCTCTTTCACGCGCAAAACTGGTGTTTCACTGAAGAAAATCTTCAGTTACAATTTTTTCCTTAAAAAATCCTGGAATTAAATTTTATTAACACAAAAAACTAATTGTTTTTTATGTTGGCCCAGTTCAATTCACCCTCACTCAATGTTCAGACAAGAACACAGTAAAAACAGGTCCAATTTACAAACCGATAGTGCATTTGTAACAGTCTTTAGATGTTCTTTAATTCTGAATTTAATAGTGTTTGAGTGGAAAAACTGCCCCGGCGTGTGAAAGAGGCGTTGACGGAATGGATAGGTTTCTGTAAAAAAGAATACAGGCATCTGCTTTTCTCCTGGTTCGAGAATGGTTTTTGCTTAGAGTCAACTTGGAAGTTAACGGCTTCCTTGTTGGCTCGCGAGTACATATGGTCTGACTTAATACTACTAAACATATTCTATATCGAATACAATCAGTTAATATCTTAACTATAGTTGTTTTATTTATACAAGGAAAAAATTATTTTATTTTTAACAATTGGATTAAACTTCTTTGTTTTTTATTTTTTGTGCATAAATCTATTCCGGTTGGTAAGATTGTAACAAATAGAAAATAGCTATCTTTTGTATCTGGAAAAATGTAAAGAAGAAAACCTGAGGTGAGATATAATCTTGGCTATTTTACAGTTTTCGTTTTTTTAAGTGTCACATTTTATTTGGGCCCTTTGCCTTTTAAATGCATACTGTTCTGACAAAAGGAGAAAATAGATGGGAAAAGAATACAAAATTGAATGGGAAGTACCTGTTGATTACAAGCCATCGGATGTTTTAAGAAAATTGCCATCACCTATTAGTAATGAAATGACTGAAATATATAACTTTTCTGTTGAAGATTTTGGCTTTTATTTTCTGGACAATCTTGTGGATGATAAAGTTGCTGGATACGCTTTGAAACTCTTTATTGACGAAGCATTAACATATGTTGAAAATGTTGTGGTCAGAGATCTGTGAATTTTTACTAACCTACCTTTTTTTATTAAGGGAATCTTTAATAACTGATCATGTTCTAAATAGCATGGATTCCCGACTCATATTTGGAAACAAAACAATCCAAACTTGAGACTGTGTCATGAATAAGAAATTTAAGTAAAAATCTCTGGATTCCTGATACCTGATTAAGAACAAGCTTTAATCCGGTTCTGGAATGACGACCGTTTGAGCGAATAAATATAAAGACCTAATAAAAAATATTTTCACTCTAAAATAGAAAAAAATGATTTGTGACACAGCCTCAAACTCCAAAAAAGCAAGTTTCTTGTGCGTTCTGGAATGACGACCAGTTTATCTTTTATACAAAATGTGTTTATCAAACTTTTCAAAAGTTTGGCCACCGGCAGGGAAGTTTTTTTATTGCGAAGCTTGGGTTTAATACCCCGTCGCTTGCGGCGTCTAATGATAGACTAATAATAATACCCCGCTGCTTGCGGCGGGGATTTTTATTTTTGAAATAACTTCTAATGGCATACCGCTTGTGGCTCAAAAAACGAGATTCTCATAACGAAGTAAAAAACTTGATATGGAAGGCATTAACGGTTAATGATGTGTGAGGGAAACCGTTTCACAAATAGAAAGTAGTTATCTTTTCCAATATTCAAATCCAGATGATAAAGGATTTAGTTTGATGGGAATCTCTAATAAGTGTTCTTTCGGACAAATACTGCGTTTTTCGAAAAAGGAATCACCTTTAAACCGTAGGCAATTTTTTTCTCATGCCTTGTATTTGAACCAAAACTCCAATTATTAGAGGTTCCCTATATGGCTATGCAAGGCATCAAGCCACTATGCTGTATGGTTTACTACCGCTTGTGGCTTGTAACAAAGCATATACATTAAAATCAGTCCTTTTCATAGCCGCCTCCTCCTGGTGTTAGTATTTTTATGGAGTCGCCTTTCGAAGCAGTAATTTCATTCTTCCCGGATAGCGAGATCTCTCTTCCATCCTTAAAGCGGAATATATTTTCACCACATGCACCAGGTTCTCCACCATTTAAACCATATGGAGGAAATACTCTTCTTTCGGATAGTATTGCCACGTTTAAATTTTCTAAAAATTCAACTTCCCTTATTAGACCATCACCACCATTGAATTTACCTTTACCAAAGCTGCCTTCCCTTAACTTAAACTGCTTTAATACAACTGGAAATCTTTTTTCCAGAATTTCCGGGTCTGTTATTCGTGTATTTGTCATGTGTGTATGGACTCCTGATTGTCCATGCCATGAGGGTCCCGCTCCTGCGCCGCCACCTATTGTTTCATAATATCCGAATTTTTCATTTCCAAAGGTAAAGTTATTCATACACCCCTGGGAACCGGCAGCGGCTTTAAAGGCTTTTAGAATAACATCTGTAATTCTCTGTGATGTAAGTACATTGCCTCCCACCACTGCTGCTTTGCCAGATGGTGAAAGCAGTGAGCCTTTTGGTATGATAACTTTAATAGGTTTCATGCAGCCCTGATTAAGGGGTATATCCTGATTGATTAGAGATCTAAGTGAATACAGAATAGCTGAGTAAGTTACTGCCACAGGGGCATTTAAATTTCCCCAGAGTTCTTTTCCGGTTCCTGTAAAATCGAAGATAGCTTCTTTTTTAACCCTATCTATTGTCAGTTTTAGATATATTAGACTACCATCATCAAGATGATCCTTGGCAATGACGGAATCCACTGCTTTTAAACCCTGATCAATTGAAAGCTTGTGTAACATAGTTTTCACAGCAGTTTCAGCATTATCCTGAATGTACTGCATATAAGCCTTAACCATATCTATTGAGTAGTAATCAACCATCTCATTTAAAAGCTCAATACCTTTTTGATTCGCTGCAACCTGTGCTTTCAGGTCTGAAATATTATCAGAAAGGCGCCTTGCACCCTTGCTTAAAAGTATTTGAGATATCCCATCTTCATTGAATATGTTGTTTTCGACAAGTTTGAAGCTCTCGATTACAGCTCCCTCATCATCAAGTGTTCTTGAAAATGGGGGCATGGAGCCTGGTGAAATTCCACCAATATCTGCATGGTGCCCACGACTTCCAACAAAGAAAACTATTCTTTCTCCCCTGAAAACTGGTGTTATTACAGTAATGTCCGGGAGATGACTTCCACCAAAGGATGGACTGTTTGTAACGAGCACATCTCCTTTTTTTATATTATCACCGTTTACCTCAACCTGTTTTTTTACTGCCTCGCCCATTGCTCCCAGATGAACAGGAACATGTGGAGCATTAGCAACCAAATCACCTCTCTCATCAAATATGGCGCAGGAGAAATCGAGTCGTTCCTTTATGTTGGTTGAGATTGATGTTTTCTGAAGCGCTCTTCCCATCTGTTCTGCAATGGACATGAAGAGATTACTAAAGATGGATAACTGAACAGGATCAACTGATTTTGACTGTGTTGCTTTATCCTTTGAGCCAACCTCAACTTTAATATCCCCATACTCTGTTATTTTGGCAATGCAAAATGGTTCTATAATTATTGTTGAACTGTTTTGCATAACAATGGATGGCCCCTCTATCACATCCCCTGATCCAAGCTCCTCCATCAGGAAAACATTAGTTTTATGCCATTTGCCATCGAAATAGCACTTTTTTACTGAATGGGCTTTAGGATCTGTTGAGCTTCTATTAATCTTTATCTTAACCAGTTTTTCAGATTTTGAATTGATACGTACCCTTATGTCATCAACTATAACGTCTTTACCCTTAAGCTCAAATCCAAACTCCCTGATATATATCTCTTCGAGTTTTCTGGTGTAGTTATTCTCCTTTGATATATCGATCATGAAAGATGTATCTGTTCCATCATATCTTAAATTCAGGTACTTTCTTATATCAAAGCTTTCTTTTGCATATCCATCTGTAATAAGTTCATCCACAGCTTTATTAGTGAGAGTTTTGATTTTACTTTCCACCTCATTTTTACTACTCTGGTCTAAAACAATTGCTGATGGTTCCTGTTTTTCACAAACAATATCAGCAAGGCCCATTCCGTATGCTGAAAGTATGCCTGAAAATCTGTGAATAAATATCTCTTTTATCCCAAGGGCTCTTGCAATTGCGCATGCATGTTGTCCCCCTGCACCTCCAAAACACGCAAGAATATGTTCTTTTATGTTATATCCCCTCATCACAGATATCTCTCTGATGGGCCTGATCATTACTTCATTGGCAACCTCTAAAAATCCTTCGGCAATCTCCTCGCAGCTCTTTTGCGGAAGTCCTTTATCTTTATAATTTGAGTTAATTGATTCTGTTATCTCTTCAAAAGCTTTTTTAACAGCTTCATAGTCAAGGGGCTGGTCCTCAGTATCACCAAATATTTTGGGGAAGTAATCCACCTGCACCCTGCCTAAAAACAGGTTTGCATCTGTTACTGTGAGATAACCGTTTTTTCTGTAGCAGATAGGTCCCGGGTGTGCTCCTGCTGATTCTGGTCCTGCGTAGAACATATTGTTTTTAAAGAAAAGCCTTGAACCACCACCTGCGGCAACGGTTTTTATCTGCATCTGCGGGGCTTTTATTCTTACACCTGCTGTTTCTGTTTCATGAACAAGCTCATATTCACCTCCGAACCTTGAAACATCGGTTGAGGTTCCACCCATGTCAAAACCAATAACAGGTTTATTACTCTCCTTATCATATGTTGTTTCAGCAAACCCAACCACACCTCCTGCCGGACCGGAAAGAATTGCATTACTTCCCTTAAAATTACTTCCATCTACAAGTCCGCCGTCAGATTGCATAAAGAGAAGAGAGCTACCTTTCAAACCATCGCTGAACCCTTCTATGAAACCTGATAGATATTTTCTGATGTGTGGCGTTAGATATGCATCAACTGTCGTTGTGTCACCTCGCCCAACCATTTTTATCATGGGCATAACTTCATGGGAGAGTGAAATCTGTGTAAACCCGATCTCTTTTGCAATAACACCTGCAATTTTTTCATGACGGGCATATGTGTACCCATGTTTAAAAACAACCGCAACACTTCTTATCCCTTTCTCAAAAACCCCTTCAAGATCGCGTCTTATGGATTCTTTGTCCGGCTCTTTTACTACAATTATCTTTTCACCTGTTGTGCCTGTTGCGGTTTTGTACTTTGAAATATCTCCATAAAAATTTGCAAGGCAAACCTCTTCATCAACCTCAATGACCTGCTTGTAAAGAAGTTCCGGTTTTTTTATCTCAAGGTCGAAAATATCTGGTCTGTCCTGATTTCCAATTTTAAGTATATCTTTGAAACCCTTTGTTGTTAGAAGAACTGTATCTGCTCCCTTCCTTTCCAAAAGGGCATTTGTGGCAACAGTTGTTCCCATTCTTATCCATTCTATGGATTCTGAAGAGAAACTATCCTTTGGAAGTTCAGAGCCCGAATATTTTGAAAGAATTCTTCTAATCCCTTCCCTTGGCGCATCCATGTAGTTTGAAGGATCTTCTGAGAGAAGTTTCACAACTTCAAAACCACCTCCGGGAATCTCTGCGTATATATCTGTAAAAGTTCCACCTCTGTCCACTGAGAACTTAAATTTCTTATTTGAATGCATTTAGTTGTTCCTTAGCTAAGGTCCTTTTATCAAATAATCATTGAATGAGAACTGTATCCATTTGAAAATAATACTATATACATATTATATATTTCATATATATGTCAAGTCTGCAAATTATTATGTTTTTGAGTTTTAATAAATGGGGGAATGTTTTTACATGATGATATCTTAAATAGTGACCATATAATTATCTTAAAGTGTTGTTTATCAAGCTATTCAAAAGTTTTTTTTATATATTTTCATTGAGATTTATTTTATAGGGGTAGTAAAGTTACTACCCCCTAAAATAGTATTAGGAGATCTCTAATAACTGCATATAAAACAATGGGTATGGCGAAATCTCCCTATGGGGTTGGATTGTTTGCTACATTTTAATATTTAAATTGCTTCATCCCCGCGTTGGCCGGTTCTGATGCGAATAGCATCCTCCACATCATATACAAACAGTTTTCCATCACCGATAGTTCCGGTTTGAGCTGTTTTTTGTATAGCAGCAAGGATCTTATCCACCATATCATCAAGCACTACAATCTCTATTTTTACTTTGTTAACAAAATCGATTACGTATTCTGCGCCCCGGTAGATCTCTTTATGACCTTTTTGTCTTCCAAAACCTTTTACTTCACTTACCGTCATTCCATTGATTCCTAACCCCTGGAGTGCTTCTTTTACATCATCTAACTTAAATGGTTTAATGATCGCTTCTATTTTTTTCATTTTATTACCTTTATAAAAATTATGTTATAGACCCAATTCAAATCCACGTTCTCCATGTACTGAAGTATCAAGGCCTTTTATCTCTTCCTCTTCAGAAACTCTTAAACCACCTGTAATCAGCTTTGTTATTTGTATAACAATATAAGTTCCCACAGCAGAATATGCAATGGTAATAATTACAGAAAGGAACTGGCTATAAGTCTGTGTTGCATGCCAGGAAAAAATCTCCATGAAAGATCCGTCTATTCCTGATTTTGCGAATATTCCTGTTGCAATAGCGCCCCAGATACCGCAAATTCCATGTATTCCAAATGCATCCAGAGAGTCATCATAACCTAATTTATATTTAAGAAATGATACCCCATAAAATCCTATTATTGCTGATATAAATCCCATAATTAATGAAGCAGGCATACCAACGTAACCGGCAGCAGGAGTGATTGCTACAAGACCTGCAATAGCCCCTGATGCAATTCCAAGAAGAGTTGGTTTTCCTGTTTTTAACCATTCAACAAAAAGCCATCCGATAGCACCTGCTGCTGCTGAAGTGTTCGTTACCAAAAGAGCGGAAGCTGCAACTCCATTTGCTGCAAGTTCACTTCCTGCATTAAAACCGAACCATCCAAACCAGAGAAGACCTGCACCAAGAGCTGTTAATGTGATACTTGAAGGAAGCATTGGTTCTTTATTGTAACCTTTTCTTTTTCCAAGTACAAGACAGAGTACAAGTCCTGCAACACCAGCATTGATGTGCACAACGTTACCGCCTGCAAAATCAAGCGCCCCAAGTTCCTCAAAAATACCTCCGCCCCAGGCCCAGTGACAAGGTGCTGTATAAATGAAGATCGACCACAATACGCTGAAAACGATCCATGAAGAGAATTTTATTCTGTCCACAACAGCACCTGAAATAATGGCCACTGCAATACAGGCAAAAGTCATCTGAAACATAAGAAAAACGTATTCTGGAATAGTTCCACTTAATGAGTTTATATCGATATCATTTAGAAATATTTTATCAAACCCTCCAATCAGACCACTGATATCTTTTCCAAATGAGAGTGAATAACCTATGCAAACCCATACGATACTCACTATGCAATATGAGATAAATGTCATTGCAATTGTATTTAAAAGGTTTTTAGATCTTGACATGCCTCCATAGAAAAGAGCAAGCCCGGCTGGAGTCATCATCATGACAAGAGCTGTTGAGATCAAAACCCAGGCAGTATCCCCTGCGCTAAGTTTTGATTCTCCGGCAAAGGACAGTGTCGGAAAGAGTAAAAGGAAAACAGTTGTTAAAGCAGTTCTGATCTTCATGCTTAATCTCCAAATTATTTTAAAATCAAAAGTAAAATTCTTCGGAATGATTTTGCAATCGGCGTGCCATGTTATTCGAAAAGCAGAGATGGCCCTTATTCTACAAGGGAATACATGAATGTGCTGAATTATTTTAAAAATAATATATTACACATATGTCATTTAAGGAAATGCAAATAACACATATGTGTAATATCTTAGGTTGGTTTCTCGTTTATGGCACTTCTGCCATATCAAAACTGATATTCTTAAGATCTTTTAAAACCATCAATTTATCAGAAACATCCTGCATACAAGTATCTTCATGACCTATTATGTTGAACACAAATGTAATTTCATTTGTCTCTATACATCTGCTGTAACTTGTATTTTGAACAGATATTTTCCCCTCATCATACAATATTTTAGCAATCTCATTACCAGTAACTCCGATATCACTAAAATTCAGGATAAGTTTTATATATCTGTTTTTCCTTATCTTTTTGGATATATAAGGGAACAGATAGAGAATCAGCATAATGACGCAGGTTACAGCCATTGCAGGGTATAGAAGACTTGCTCCAATACAAAGACCTATTGCTGTAATTAACCACATACTAGCTGCTGTGGTAAGTCCTCTGATTGAACCCTTACCTTTAATTATAGTTCCAGCTCCCAGAAAACCCATACTTGCAATTGCGTAGGAAGCAATTCTTCCCGGGTCAATACGAATTACAGAGCTTGCACCAAAACCCATATTAATTGTTTGAATATGAATTGATAACTGCATTAAAAGACAGGCACCAACACTGATTATCATATTTGTTCTGAAACCGGCGGCTTGCCCGCGGTGTTCACGTTCAAGTCCAATAAGCCCGCCTAAAAAACAGGCAAGCATAATTTCACCAAATCTTTTTGAATATGGTGTGTCTAACAATTCTATAATAACACTAAAATCCATAACATTTCCTACTTCATTATTAGTTTTAAAAGATTTATCTTATTTTTATATGGAGGATAAATCAACTTCAAATCAAACCAGGTCACGGCCTTTAATACACTTTTTTTATGTGAAAAACATTTAAATCCCTCAAAACCGTGATAAGCTCCGATTCCGCTTTCGCCAACACCACCAAATGGTAAGTTTGGATTTACAAGGTGTTGTATACAATGATTTACACATCCACCACCAAATTGAATATTTTTTATCAGTTCATCCTGCACTTTTTTGTTTTCAGAAAATATATAACATGCAAGAGGGTGCTGGGGAAGTCTTGAAATAATATCATACACATCCTCAAAACTGTTATACTCAAGAACCGGAAGTACAGGGCCAAATATCTCATCACCCATGACCTTATCATCAAGAGTTACATCCTGCATAATTGTTGGTGAGATATATCTGTCAGCTTTGTTAAAATCTCCTCCAATAAGAACCTTTTCCTGGTCTATTAATGAGACTATCCGTTCAAGATGTCTTTCACTAACTATTCTTCCATAATCTGCCTTTGAAGGATCATCACCGTAAAGATTTTCTATCCGGTCCTTAATTTTTGAGAGAAACGTTTCTTTTACATCTTTATGAACCACAATATAGTCTGGAGCCACACAAGTCTGGCCTGCATTCATAAATTTACCAAACACAATCCTGTTCACTGCAATATCTATTTTAGCGTCCGAATGAACTATACACGGGCTTTTACCACCAAGTTCCAGTGTGACAGGAGTTAGGTTTTTAGCTGCTGCCTGCATAACTATTGAGCCAACCATTGGGCTTCCGGTAAAGAATATGTGATCAAATTTTTGCTTTAATAAAAGTGTAGTTTCAGGAATTTCTCCAGGAACATAAGCAACATACTCAGGATCAAATATTTCTTCAATCAGGTCTTTTGTAACATTACTACAAGCCTCGGTCAGCTCAGAGGTTTTTACAACAGCAGTATTTCCTGCTGCTATTGCTGCTATTAAAGGAGCAAATGTCAACTGAACAGGATAGTTAAAGGGAGCTATTATTAAATTTACACCAAGTGGAGTGTAGTGAATTTTACTGGATGATGGTTGTGTAAGGGCGTTTGTTTTAATCTTTTTAGGCTTCATCCACCTCTTTAATTTTTTTATAGTGCCTGAAAGATCATGGAGTGTAAAGCCTATTTCAGTGGAATATGCTTCAAACTCGGGCTTTCCGAGATCTTTTTTAAGTGCATCAAGAAACCTGTTCTCATATCTCTTAAAACCTGCCTTAAGTTTTTTTAGCTGATCAATTCTAAAATCATATCCCATTGTAGTTTTAGAGTTAAAAAAATCCCTCTGTTTTTTAACAATATTAGCTATCTCTTGTTCATTTATCATAAACTTATCTCCTCTTCACAGATCATTAGCTCTCATTCAGCGGATTAAAGATGGATATGTATCAGAACTTTTAAAGCACACATTTAAAGGACTATCAAAAAAACTAAAAAACAGACAGTAAATAGTAAAAGCTAATATTAACTTAAATTTATTTTAAGTAAAATATGCGCCTGGAAAGCCTCTGCATGAAAAAAAAAATCTTAAACGTATATAGGGAATCTCTAATAACTGATCTTTTTGCGAAACACAGCGTTATAACAAAAATAAAACTGTAGTAAAATCAACCCGTTGTTTTTTGTTATGCCTTGTTTTTTATCAAAAATTCTAATTATTAGAGGTTCCCTATAAT
>JAAELO010000439.1 GCA_024226555.1 Desulfobacterales bacterium
AACCATTAGATGCCAGTAATTGTTTATACAATTCATTTTATGGAGCCAGTTTAGAAGTTAACTATAGTTTATGGGTATGATTGTAATTTAATGTTTTTTTAATTATCTTTGTCAACTAAAATTAAATATTATGAAAGCAAAGATAGTAAACCAAACTTCAAAATCCATAAAAATAGAGGTTGAAGTTCCTATATCAAATTCAATGTTAAGAACAGAAGATGATATTCAAAAAGTATTGAATATAGCAGGTACAGTAATGACATTGCATGCCCTATCAACCTTTGATACAGATGGGAGTCCACTAGAAAAGGGAAAAGAAAAGTTCACAAGTAAGGGTAAGGTACCCAAAAAATACCAAACACCATATGGAGAGATTGAACTTTCAAGACATGTTTATCAAAGTTATAAAGGAGGGAGTACATTTTGCCCTTTAGACAATTCAGCAAGAATAATTGTTGGTTCGACCCCCAAATTCAGCAAACAGGTTAGTAGCAAATACGCTGAGGGTGGTAGTAGAAGAGTTCAGATTGATTTAGAAGAAAATCACGGACGTTATATATCACGTTCGTATATTCAAGACATCAGTAATAAAGTTGCTTCTGGTTTAAAAGAAAAACAAGAGAAATGGAATTATACACTTCCAATTTCCAAAGAAGAAGTAAAATCTATAGGCGCAAGTTTAGATGGAACCTGTATGATTTTAGCACAGGAAGGTTATAGAGAAGCAATGGTTGGCACAATTGCTTTATACAACGCAGCAGGCGAAAGGCTTTATACACAATATACTGCAAGTGCACCAGAATATGGAAAAAAAACATTTTTTAATACTTTTAGAGTAGAATTAAATACAGTCTCACAATATTATCCTGATGCTAAAATAATTGGAATCGCAGATGGAGCGAAAGAAAATTGGACATTTTTAGAAGAATATACAACAGAACAAATTCTTGATTATTTTCATGCAACTGAATATTTATCACTTGCATCTGATTGTATATTTCGTTCGAAAACAAAAAAGGAGGAGTGGGCGGGATTGATGCGACACAAGCTAAAACACGAGAAGAAAGGAGCTATAGAAATTTTAGAAGAATTTAAATTTCATGACGGAAAAAAAATGTCAGATAAAAAAAGAAAGGATTTAGACAGATGTATTACATATTTTAAAAACCATATACATCAAATGCACTATCCTGATTATATAAAGCTAAATTACCCTATAGGTTCTGGAGTAGTTGAAGCTGCATGTAAAGTAATAATTAAACAAAGATTATGTAATTCAGGTATGAAATGGAAAAGAGAAGGAGCTGGAAATGTGTTAAAATTACGATGTATTAATTATTCAGATACAAAATGGGCTCAAACGTGGGCTAAAATTGACAAATATGGACTTTAAACAAACATTAAATTACGGCCATACCCTCTTCAACAACAGTTAATCCGGTTGCAATATAACCTCCATCATCTGTGTTTGTTATACAATAACCTTCTTCTTCGGCATTAGCAACGTCAAAAATTTGTGTGAAAATAATTTCTCCTGAAGCTGAAATTTTAATAATACACAAATCGGAACAATCACTATTTATATCAATAACATCTCCTGTTATGACATAATCTCCATTATTATCACAAACAACATCTCTAAAGATATTGAATTCATAATTATTATAAGTCTTTGTCCACAAAGTATCGCCTTGTGAGTTTGTTTTAA
>JAAELO010000440.1 GCA_024226555.1 Desulfobacterales bacterium
AACCTTCAGCGCTTCCAAATTTTGAATTCGAATCAGGCAAAACTTTGAACACGCATGCACAATTGTTTTGCAAAACACCTCCAGTTAATATCTTATCGGCACTTCCATTGTACAACTCAATCATCTCACTGCATTTTCGATCATAGAATTCTTTGCTTGCGAAATTCGAAAAGCGTCCTCAAGCATAGGTCATTTACACTAAAAAATCTTTCAAAAGAAAATGAAGCCGAATTTACCTTTTAATGCATTAGTAGGATGAAATATAGCATTTCATCCGCATCCATCTCCTTTCAAATTCCTTGAATTTCCTCCTTCCGTATAACAATCACATTATCATATAAAAGGACGTAATTTGCTCTTATTCCTTCCGGATACACCTTTATTGATATATGTCGAATTTGTCTATAATGCATGCAGATGTGAGGAGATGTGGGGCGTGAGATGTAAATGCTTTAGTATTGAGGAAAAGCAGCACGTACATCCAGCACGATGGAAAAAAGAAAAATACAGTCGAACATGGATCATAAAGAAGAAAAATGAATTATTTACCATTTGAATAAAATACTTTCAATTTAATCACCAATAATTACTTATTTAGTTAAATTAATATCGGGGGTTTCAAAAATCCTTTGACTAATTTCGATGTTTCGCAAAGGAATTGCAAATTGAATTGTTTTTACTTGCGGAATTGAGGAGATCTTATTTTATTTCGAACATTTCTCGAAGAAATCTTTGAAGAAAATGCAGTGTAAAAATTGCAAGCTAGTTTCGTATTTTAGCATTCTTTTCAAAGATTTCTTCGATAAATTTTCGAAATAAAACGAGAAATCTCCGCAACTTCGCATGCAAAAAATTCAATTTTCAATTCCTTTGGCAAAACATCGAAATTATCCAAAGGATTTTTTGAAACACTCAATATTAATTTGACTAAATAAGTAATTTGTGAGGATTAAATTGAAAGTATTCTATTCAAATGGCCAATAATTCATTTTTCTTCTTTATGATTCATGTCTGACTGTATTTTTTCTTTTTTCCATCTTGCTGGATGTACATCTATTCCCCAATACTAAAGCACTTTGGATGTCGCACCTTACGAACATGTTTTAAAAAAAGACATTGCATGAAACGTAACTATTATTTCGTTTTCCACATGCATGATTTACCATATAAATGTCATATGATGTGTCCTAAGTTTGTGTCGAGAAGAAATTTA
>JAAELO010000441.1 GCA_024226555.1 Desulfobacterales bacterium
GCATTTTCATTCCTACTTCTCGGGAAGAAGTAATCAGGGGCAGAGGAATACTTCTTGTTATTAGGAAGTATGTAGATTTGGGGCAACACTTCTTCAGTCCAAGAACTCAAACACCAAAACAGCACAAACGTTGTTAACTTCCTGAATTCAGGAAATAAAACACAAATGATAACTTAATTAATAATACACAAACACGTTACAAAAAGCAAACGCACGCAAGACACAACAGGGCTACAACACGTACACCCAGTCCACAGAGGGGTATCTTCCTTCTCTTCTCTTTTCTTTTCTTTTCTTCTTTCTTTACTTTACTTTTTTAACTTTATCTATTCCTTTCCACACTTTTTAAAATCACTCGCCATTCATTTCTCAACAATGTTTGGGAGCCTGGCTCCTTGTCTTCCTTTCGCCTTCCTTTTCCTCTTCCTCCATTCGCTTTCCTTTTCCCTGCCTTCCCTTCCCCAAAATAAACCTAAAGCAACACAACACACACGCAAACAAAAGCAAACAATAACTAACACACAAAAGAAAAAAACACAATCAAACAACGACATGCATATGCCACTTTTTCGACAACAGAGCAAAAAAGGTTAAGAACGTTGAACATAGAGAGAGAGAGAGAGAGAGAGAGAGAGAGAGAGAGAGAGAAAGAGAGAGAAAACAAAACATCTGTCAAAAGCGTGTTTCCTTTTCAACAGAGAGAAAA
>JAAELO010000442.1 GCA_024226555.1 Desulfobacterales bacterium
GAAGTTAGCAGAATTTTTTCATCTTTAAAATTGCCATCAATTTTAGGGCCTGAAAGTTTTATAACTATAATTAGAGAAAAATATTATTTTGATAAAAAATCTGAAGAAATCACTGATTTAAAAGATCTAAATCTGAACCCAGAAGATATTATTAAAAGTGTGTGCAGATATTATAAGGTTAACAAGTCGGATCTTTTTATAAAAAGGCGTGGTTGGTTTAACAAACCGAGGGATGCTTCGATTTATCTTGTTAGGCATCTTTGTAATTTTACATTGAATGAGATTGCAGATCTTTTTCAAATGAATACTTATAGCACTGTAAGCAATGTATACTTGAAGTTTAAAAAATTAATTAAAGATGATAAAAATATTAGAATTGATATAGAGAATTTAATGAAAAAGGCACAAAAAAGTCAAGAGCAGATTTGACCCTGAAAAAACATACGGAGATGTTGAACCGTCGGTGTAGAGGCCAGACCTAAGTCATCCGCTTGGCAAAAGTGTGGAACGTGGAAACCCCGTATCTTCGCCTGTGATAGCAGGCAGGTGAAACCTATAGACACACTGTTGGAGATGCGGGAGTAAGAATGCAGGAAAAAGCGAATGTCACTCTGTAATGGAGTGGATACGGGTTGAACTCAATTACATTGACTACATTATCCGGTCCGAAAGGAAGCTGACGTCCAGCGGGTGTGTTACAGTCACATCCGGGCAGGTGTTTCTTTGGGATATATCTTGAAGGAGGGAAAGCAAATGACGGCGACCATTTGGTCAGCTGGTGCACCGACCAGCAAATATAAGAGATGGAATTCCATTAATTGGAAGGACGTATATTTGTTAAAAGACTGCAAATGCGTATCTCAAAGGCTGTTAAGGAAAAGAAGTTTGGAAAGATAAAATCACTTCAACCAGTGATTTTTATATTTATTCTAACCCTATTTCTGATTTTGATTTAACAGAAATACAAATAAAAGGGTTAACAAAGTAGTGAACCGGATCGCATTAATTCTTCGCTCAGCCTGAACAGCTGTCGAGAAGGTAAGTTTACAGTGCGCCCGGTTACCACGACGTTATCTGCATATGAAAATTTTATTATTACCATTTTTATCAGTTATAATGAGCTTGCTATACTATTCCCCTTGGATCGGTGAAGTATCAAGAGCAAAGCTCGGGCCTTATATTTTAGCATTTCTTTGGTTTATTGGCGCTTGGATTATTGCAATTGTTTATATTGTCTTAGCATTCAAAAATAGAAAAGACGCTCCAGAGTTAACAAAAATATATTTAATTGGTGTTGGTATTTTTTTGATTTCATATGCAATTGTCTGGATCGGTATATTAAATGGATATATGGTTACTGTATGAGCAATGTAATTGTATATGATGTATCAATATTTCCAAAGGTGGTTTGAGTGTCAGTCAATGACTACCAGCAGAGTTGGTAGCTTGAGGAGAGCCCCTAAAAAGGCTTAGTTTATGTCAAAAAAAAATTAAGGGTCAGATCTACCGTTGTACGGTTCTTTAAATTTGACACTTTTTTAATATTCCTTTTTTTTAGTATTTGTTTCATCCATATTTGGAAAAAGAGCATTCCTTTTTTTCCTTTTGAATATTTCAGGTCTTAAGTGAATCTATTAAAACTGTCTTTTATCTGAATTGCTGCGTTACAAGAAAAAAATAACTGCTATAAAATCGGTTCGTTACATTTTTCTTAAGCCTTGTAATTCAACCAAAAATCTAATTTTTAGAGGTTCCCATTAGTTGAAAATAATTGATTTAACCTGAAATACGATATAAATCATATTCAATTAAATTTCTTCAATCTTAACTGTATTGTCGAATTTGCTTAAGTCGAGTTTAAACAATAATGATATAATTTTTATTGTTTATTCTTTTAAAGACTAATCAAGCCAATTTGATTTTTGGAAAATTGGCCTATAATTGTATGTTAGGTAACACTTAAAGCAAAAATGAGTAAAAGAGAAAGAAAATTCGATTTAGTAATTAATTTCTTAGAAGATGAGAAACAAAGACTTCAAGAAGAAATTAAATCTAATCAAGGTAGTTGTACAGAAAAAATAGAATTAAAATGTCAAGTTGAAGATGCTATTAATAGTTTAGAAATATGTGCAAAACATAACATCTTTAAAGATAATATTGAAATAGTTAATATTCAAGAAAGTGGAAGCGAATCTTATTTTACCGAATTTTATGTAATTGATGAATGTGAAATAGATAAAATACATGAAGATTCTATAATAAAAGATGTTAAAGGGAACGATCTTAAATTTAATTGTTTCGATCTTTTAATAAAAAGAAGTACCTAATAATTGTTTGAACTCGTATTGGGCCAGAGGTTCCACTGGGCTTTTGAATATACTGTTTTTTAAAAGTTTATTAACTTTTTAAATTGTTCTGTTAACCTGCCCGACCTGTTAAAAAGACGCTATGGAGAAGGACACTATAAAGATGATTTTGAATTACAATAATAAGCATAAAGTCAAAATTTTAATTTGTATCATAAACTTTCTGATACTCACCGTATCCGTCAGTATAGCAGAGTCCAACACGAAATCTAATGATGGTGTGATAAATAGTAGAATTGTCTCTGGAACTAATTATAATTTCATAAAACAAATGATACCGAATGCAACTAAATCAGGGATACTTTTGTATTATAATGACAAATCATGTGATACGAAATATTTTGATTACGATCAACTATATATCTCACTCTATGAAAATTCAGGGTCCTTATGTTTATTGATTTGTGCAGAGCCTTTTATTAATGAAAATTGGTTTGTCGGACGATCCCATAAAATATGGGGTAATTATGTATTAGTATTTGATACTGAGTTTACAAACAATAGCTCTGAAACTTTAGAAAACCTTAGAGAATCATTACTTGCATTAGGATCTGGAAGCCTTGATGGTATGAAGATAGATTCTAAAGGTAACTTTAATTTTCCAATAGGCAGATGTGAAAGACTTAGTAAATAAAAGATATGGTCACGTCGTCAAACTAGGCGGGTCACTTAATTCTGCCCAACACCGATAGGAGTAGAACCATGAAAAGGCTGAAGGATTCTCGCGAAGCGCCTGCAAGGGCCCACTGGCGAAAAGTTTTGCATGAGGTGATTTTCGAAGCTGACACTCCGGTGGGGAAAGGGTTCGACGTATTGCTCATCGTCTGCATTTTGGCGAGTGTTGTGGCGGTTATGCTTGACAGTATCGGTGCTGTGCAGTCCGATTACGGCAGCCTGCTCTATGGGATCGAGTGGTTATTTACGATCATCTTCACTGTTGAATACCTTTTGCGACTTATGTGTGTTGGACGGCCGCTCAAATATGCAATCAGTTTTTATGGGGTAGTCGATTTGCTGGCGATCATCCCGACCTATGTTAGCCTGTTCCTGCCGGGAAGCCAGTACCTGCTGGTTATACGAATTCTGCGCATCCTGCGTATTTTCCGTATTCTGAAGCTTTTCCACTATCTCGGGGAGGCACAACTCCTTATGAAAGCTCTGCGGGCAAGTAGCCGCAAGATTACCGTCTTTATTTACACTGTAATGACTCTAGTGGTAATCTTCGGTTCGCTGATGTATGTCATCGAGGGTGGTACCAACGGCTTCACAAGTATTCCACGCAGCATTTACTGGGCAATCGTTACCCTGACTACGGTCGGATATGGCGATATTTCACCTCAAACCGTCCTTGGCCAGACGCTGGCGTCGCTGGTGATGATTCTTGGCTATGCCATCATCGCGGTTCCGACTGGTATTGTGACCGTTGAAATGTCGCGGGCTTTCAGTCGTAATGTTTCCACCCAAGCCTGCCCGGAGTGCAGCGCTGAAGGACACGATACCGATGCCCGCCACTGCAAGTTTTGTGGGGCTGTGTTGTAATGAAGAATCCAACAAATGAATTAGGAGAAAATTGGGGTTAAAGTTTGGAAATACCTCCAGATTTACCATCTTTTTCTGTCGTTCTGTTTTGAAAGATTCCCTTTATATTGTAAAAAAAACACCCATCCTCAATTAAAGAATGGGTATTACTTCCAGAACAAATATGAAATCTATCTATGATTTTTTCGTACGATAACCAGGTTTTACTAAAATTTCCAGATAGAATGACTCTAATTGCCGTTTTTGAGCTTCATCTATGCATTTATTAATTTCTGAGATGTGAATTGTTGCAGCTTTTTCCTCGGTATCTCCATATTTGCAATCAAAATCCCAATAGTCCACATTCTCAGGTAGTTTCTTCTTTTGTTCTCTTTTTATATATTTTTTAACGTCACGTTTCGTCCCTTCAATCAATCTATCATATTTGATCTTTGGGTGGGTTAGTACAAATGTTTTTTTCATGTTTTTCCTAATCTGTTTTTGCTGTAAGAGAATCTCTATTAACTGCCTTTTGGTCGAACTACAGCGTTATTCAAAAAAATAAAACTGTGTAAAATCGCCTCGTTATTTTTTTCTCATCCTTGTATTTCAAACAAAATTCTAATTATTAGAGGTTCCCTACAATTAAGTGATTTTGCAAAAAAATGAATCGATCTCAGAATTTACTTCACTTTAGCGGAAGATAGAATCCGGAAATTTTTTCCATAATTCGTCAAATTTACAACGTTTGTATGCAACGAATGAATACTATTTTATGACTTTGTTTTTTCCTGATAACTATAATCGATCTTTTTATTATAGTTTTTTAAGGTTTCTGAAGCTTTATCAAACTTCGAATTGATAGTGCTTTTGAACTTGTTTAGAAAAGGATTTGGATTTTTTTCATCTTTACCGGAATCATTTTTCATAGTTTCACTCCTCTTTTTATTTAAATAACAGAGCAAAATACATGCCAAAAAAATAGCTAACCCACTTAAATAATTAAAAATAATGAAATAAAATATAGAAATGATTTTCTTGATATATATAAAACAAAGTTTTTTTACTTTCTTATTATACTAACTCCTACGCCATACTCTGTAATTCTAGCAATTATTCCCTTAACTTTAGTGTCCATGGAACTATCTAGACTTGCTAATTTAACTGCTATTTCATCACCTTTATCAAAAACCATATCCGTTTGAATAAAAAGTCCATCAAAACTGATATTATTAGCCTGACCTCTATAGTCAATACCTTTAACAGAGAATACCACATCTATCTCAACATCTGATCTTTTCTTTTTCCTGTCTTTAAAGCCTCTTAATTTTTTGAGAAGCTCAACCTGTTCTAAAACAGTCATCTTCTCAATTATGTCGTAAATATCCATCTTTATTTTTAAACCATCAGCCATTGATAAATCTTCCATAAAAATCTCCTGAAAAATTTAATATATATTTTATGAAACGATCCAGATTTAATTAAACCCAAAAAACAGGAAATGAATTTATAATGAAATTACCTTTTATTAAATATAGTATACATTAAAAAAGATATAAAGAAAACAGTTATTTACAATGGTTTAAAACGTAATTTGTTTAGCCTTGTAGAACGTGTTTTTCAAGAGAAAAACAGGTGAAATTTCCTGTAAAAACAACATCATCTTTTTTGGTCACAATAACCTCAACACTGTTTTTTTTGCCCGAAAGAGTCGTTTTAGCGGTAGCCTCAACTTTATCTCCAAGCTTAACAGGTTTTAAAAATTTTACATCAGCAGCACCTAAAACAACATTTGGGTGATTTACAGCAAGCATTGCAGCGTAATCTGCCAGTCCAAAAATAAACCCGCCATGAATAAGACCTGATTTATCCGCAACCATCCTATCATCTGCACTGAACTCAACTCTTGCATAACCCTCTTTTAGCTCAACAGCAGTTCCGCATAAATTATTATTGATCATCTCATGTGTATTGATATCCATAAAGGCTCCTAATTGTTAGTTTCAAGAGTAAAAATTATATTTTATTATTTATTGTTCCTATAGTAATAATCTTAATTTTACAAAATTTATAAAATCAGTACAATACTTTTTTCAGAAACAGTCCATTTGAAGGGGCTGTAGTACCTGCATTAGAACGATCTTTGGATTCAAAAATCAATCTGAATTCAGAGGGTGTAAATCTCTCTAATCCAACCTCAATTAATGTACCAACAATATTTCTTACCATATTCCTTAAGAACCCATTTCCCTCAATCTCAAAAAGTAGAAAATCGTTCTCTTTTACAAATTCAGCATGCCTTACAATTCGTATAGAATTATTCCGTGGACTGCCTGTATTTTCGAATGATTTAAAATCGTGCTCACCAATCAAAAAGTTTGCTGCCTTTTGCATATTATCAATATTAAGATCTCTGTGAAAAAACCAGGAATATTGTCTGTTGAAGACATCAACACTTAGGCTGTTTAATATTCTGTACAGATATATTTTGCCTTTAGCACTAAACCTTGCATGGAAATCATCTGGTACTATTTCACATGACCTGATATTTATACCATCACCAATAAGTCCATTCATGCCTCTTTTAAAATCACCAACAGGTATATTTGTATCACATTTAAAGTTAGCAACTTGCGCTATGGCATGAACCCCAGCGTCAGTTCTTCCAGAACCTTGAAGACCAACCTTTTTACCTGTCATAATTTTAAGAGCTTTTTCAATCTCACCCTGAATGGTTACCATATCAGGTTGTTTCTGCCATCCAAAGTATTTTGTACCGTCATATTGAACGATAATTTTAAAATTCATTTAACTAAAAAACTTCCGGATTAAATCCTGTTACATGGTACAAAAGCAAGCTGATCCTCAAAATAATCATCCATTAAATCTACATATTTATTTATTGGAAATTTCTCTCCGCAGGACCTGCAGAGTAGATGAGTCTCTTTTCAACTCTTTTTCAATAATAATTGTCCCTTACATTTTAAACATTTGGCTTTTCTTTCAAACATACTTAAATCCTTATTAAAACTTAAAATTATAAATCTTATTATAACAAAAATATTCCCTTATTAAACTGAATTTTATATATTTTCCCAATCTTTTACTTTTAATCAAAAAACTTATATTATATTAAAATGAATAACGATGCAATTACGATATAGAAAGGAACCAATATAAATTAATGGAATTAATGAGATTACAAAAATTTCTATCTGCTGCCGGTATTTGCTCAAGAAGAAAGGGTGAAGAGCACATTCAGCAAGGGCTCGTAGAAGTTAATAATGTTATTGTCGATAAACCCGGAATAAAAGTTGATCCAGCAAAAGATTGTGTCAAATTTAAGGGGAAAGTGGTAAAATTAAAGAATGATCTTATTTATATAGCCTTAAACAAACCAAGAGGCTATATTACAAGTTGTAAGCACAGAAATGAAAAAATCGTAATTGATCTGATCAATATAAAAGAAAGAATATACCCGGTGGGAAGACTTGATAAAGATTCAAATGGACTCATTTTGCTAACAAATGATGGAAATCTTCATCACAGATTGTCTCACCCATCCTTTGATCATGAAAAAGAGTATACTGTTAAGACGTTCAAACCTATTCAGGACATTGAACTGAAAAAGATGGCAGACGGTGTTTTCCTTGATGACAAAAAAACCAGATCTGCGAAAGTCAAAAGAATATCGGAGAAAAAATTCGGAATAATTTTAAAAGAGGGCAGAAACAGACAAATCAGAAGGATGGTTGAGCTTTTCGAGAATAAGGTTGTTGAGCTTACAAGACTTAGAATTTCAAGCATTAAGCTTGGAAGTCTTGATAAAGGAAAGTGGAGATATCTTAACGATAAAGAGATATCAAAACTTACGAATTTCAAATGATAAAAAAATTTTTAATCCTAATTCCTCTTTTATTTCTGATTTCTTGCTCTTCAAACAGTAAGTTGATATTAAAAACAGAAAGGGATTTCCAGAAAGCCTTTAACGACATCTATTTTGATGGAGATGGAAAGCTTGAAGTGTCTGTAAAATATGGAAGAGTTGATATATTGACTGATGACTTTGCTATTGAAGTAGACAGACTTGAAAAATTCCATGAGGGCATTGGTCAATCACTTCACTATGCAGAAGAAACCGGAAAAAAACCCGGGCTTGCTATTTTTATTATAAATCCCGGAAAAAAAGATCTGAAAAAATTAAATTATGTTAAAAAGTTATGTGGCCGATATAAAATTAAGGTCTGGTATATAAACAAAGAAATTAAAAAAGTCAAAAAGTAACAGGGGTATTAATATGGTTTTTATAACATCGATGTTGACTTTGGGATTTGGATACTACTGGGGATCTGCAGGAGTAGGCTTTGCATTTTTTGTTGCACTTATGATGGAGGTTGTAAACCTTTTCTGGATGACTAACTACGCTAAAAAAGCTGAAAAAGCTGTAAAAATGAAATATGATAAAATTATTGATGGTTACAGAACAAAAATAAAACACAGTGATATAAGAGAGCAAAATACAAACCAGGCTATTGAAAAAAAGAAAAGCACAATAAGAGATTATAAATTACAAATAGCAATTGTTGAAAAAAGGGCTGATAAATTTAAAGAGGAACTTGACCAACAGAAAAAGCTTAATTCAGAGCTTGAGAAAATGATGTCCCAGAAATCCTTTATGTAATTTTCGTTTAGATGCTGAAGTAACTTTATAAAAGAAGTTTGGAAAAAATTAATACATTTAATTAATTTCTACAATACGCTTACCCATTTTCTCAGTCCTTCAATGTTAGGCTTAAGGGAACCTCTAATAATTGTTTTTAAAACTTTCTTGACAAAATTAAATAATCATCCATATAGTAGTTACTGAAATAGTCACTATTAAAAATAAGGATGAATTATTAAAACAAAAAATCAAATAAAAGATGGTTTTAAGGCTGGTTTACCAATATGTATAGGTTATTTTCCAGTGGCCATGGCCTTTGGGATTTTAGCTAAAACAACAGGAATCACACTCCTTGAAGCGTTTCTATTTTCGGCTGTTGTATTTGCCGGAGCCAGTCAGTTTATAGCATTGAATCTTTTAGCAACAGGAGTAGGTTTTGGTGGAATAATTCTAACAACACTTCTTGTCAATTTCAGACATTTTTTAATGAGTTCATATATCGCTTCAAGAGTTGACAGCAAAATGAAAAGAGCTTTTCCGATTATTGCATTTGGAGTAACAGATGAATCTTTTTCCGTTCTGTCCTTCAAAAAAGGTGCGCTTTCCCAAATATATATAATTGTACTTGAGAGCATTGCGTATATATCATGGGTAACTGGAACAGTTTCCGGTTATATCCTTGGTGGTTTTTTACCGGACCTCCTTGTTAAAAGCATGGGGATAGCACTTTATGCGATGTTTGTCGCACTCCTTATGCCCGAAGTTAAACAATCATATAAAGCTCTAATTCTTGCTTTGAGTGCTGGTTTATTAAATTCAGCCCTCCTATACCTTGATATATTCCCTAAGGGGTGGAGCATTGTCATAACTATCATTTTTGTTTCAGGTGTAGGTGCATTTTTCTATGAAGAAACGGGTGAAGAAGTATGAATGATCTTATATTTTTAATATTAGGTATGGCTTTTGTTACGTATGTTCCAAGACTTGTTCCGTTTTTCATTATATCAAAACTGAATTTATCAAAGAGATTTGAAGCATTTTTAAAATGTGTACCCTATGTTGCATTAGGTGCTTTGATAATACCTGGGGTTTTCTCTGTAACACCTGATGTTCCGGCAGCCTCATTAATTGGAATTGGATTTGCAATTCTATATGGATTGATAAGGGGTGGCATGATTATTCCTGTTCTTGGTTCAGTACTGGTTACATTTCTTGTCCTTTTGAAACAAGGTGCATTTTAATGGATGATAAAAAGTCTATAATAGAGGATATGAAAAAATTAGGGTTTAGCGAGTATGAGTGCAAAGCTTACTTAACCCTTCTTGAGGAATATCCTTTAAATGGATACGCATTGAGCAAGAATTCCGGTATTCCAAGATCACGAATCTATGAAGTTTTAAAGAATTTGATACTTAAAAACCTCGTACAGGAACAAATTCAGGAAAAAAATAAAGTATACTACCCAATAGAGCCGGAAATTTTTATAAACCAGTCCAAAAACAATTTTGAAACAAGCTTAAGAAATATAGAGCAATACGCAAATAAACTTTTCAAGAAAAAAACCAATGATGATAAACTCGTTGTTATCAAAGGTAGAAGTAATATTATAAGTTTTTTAACTCTTCTCATTAAAGGAGCTGAAAAAAGGATAGCTGTTTCTATATGGGAAGAGGAGCTAAAAGAAATCTATAAGGAACTTGATGCAGCTCTCGAAAAGGGAGTTTGTTTAAGAGGAATATACTTTGGTGATGAAAATCGATATGAATCTTTAGTTCCACATAGAAGAATTAAAAGATATATGGCAGAAAAAAAAGAGCGATTCATGACAATTATCATCGATGGAAAGCATGTTTTGTCAGGAATTGTATCGCGTGAGGATAACAGTCAGATTACATGGACCCAGGATGAAGGTTTTATTGAAATCAGTGAAGATTATATTGCCCATGATCTGATTGTTA
Organism: Desulfobacterales bacterium; assembly: GCA_024226555.1. GTDB lineage: Bacteria > Desulfobacterota > Desulfobacteria > Desulfobacterales > JAAELO01 > JAAELO01. The sequence continues at coordinate 10,506 of JAAELO010000442.1, forward strand.
ATCTTTTTTCTGCATCCTTAACTTCTGGAGACGAACGGCAAAAATTTGAAGATTTTGCTGATGGAATCAGTAAGAATTACTTTGACTATACTGATGAGGAGTTTGCAAATATAATCAAAAAAGAGAGTTAACTAAAGAGAATCTTCTAATAATTAGGATTTTTGATTGAAATACAAAGTTAATAAAATCTCTGCCTAAGGAAAAAAACGAACCGATTAAACATTAGAGATTCCCTATAGGCAGGTTGAAGTTATGGCTAAAATGAGTGTCTTTTAACAGTAAGTATCCATGGCAGTATATTAAATAAATATGTTAATTCCTCCCTATACCCTATACCTAGCTAAGAATTCATTTCACTTGCTAATGAAGATTTCCCCCTTATTATATTTTTATTAAATAAAATTATTAATACCTAAATATATTATGGAATATTATGAAAATACTAAGATCAATTATAAGGATGTATCTTTACACTCAATACTTTATTAATAAAACAACATCCTCTGGTTCCTTTGGAAAAAATTGTGCGAAATATTTAAAAAATACAGATAGTTCAGACAGCAATACTTTGAAATTAAATATATTCAAACACCATGTTAAGCAGTTCAATGAGGCGTCATGTTCTGTTGCATCCGTTGTTTCGGTTATAAACGCAGTAAGGGATATGCAACAAGACAAATCATCAGAAAAGCCATTAACCCAACATGATATCCTTGATGATGTTAAAGCTCATAAATGGAAACAAAGAATGAGCCCTGAAGGAGATAATGGAAAAAGAGGCCTTCCTTTATATATGCTTGGTGATGTAGTTAAAGACAGTTTTGACACTTATAAAATAAAATACAGATCAATTGAAACTGTTCAGGCTGACAATAAAACGGCAAATAGTGTGAAAGAAATCCTTATGAAAAGGCTGAAATCTTTTGAAGAAAAAGGAAACGGCCTTATTCTCGCCCATTTTAATCAGGGGATTTATGTGAAAACGATTCAATTACCACATATCTCACCTGTGGGTGGCTATAACGAAAGTACTGGAAAAGTCACATTGCTTGATGTTGACCCTGAGCAAACATTGCCATATGAGGTCTCTTTCGATAGATTTTATGAAGGTCTTTCAAATAACTATAATAATGTTTTCAGATCTTTTGGTTACAAAAGCGGCGGGTATATTTTTATTGAACTTTGATATGTTCAATAAAAGGGCCTGATTGTCAGATGCAATCTGACCCTTTCTTTTGTTTATAATGTTAAAAGTTTTGAAACTAAAATACCATTAGCATCCAGTTTGAATTTGCTGATTTTCTTAAACCCTTTAAAAGTGCTAATCATCTCTATTGTATCTGTATTAATAATAAGCTCCCAGGCTTTATGTTCTTTCAAAAGATTTTAAACAGTGCGATAGCAATAAATCAAACCGCTAAATCAATAAATGATCAGTCCTGAATATATTTACTGTTCGTACTATTATTTGTTAGCAAAATAATACACATTCTGAATGTAGTATATTTAATTCAATATACAAATCGTGTTCATATTATGAATATTTTTTAGATTGCCACTTATCTTTCTGGTCTGAAAACTTATGATACACAAAATACAACTTTAAATGGAGAAGCCCGCTTGAAATCTTAAAAAGTTTAAGGTAAAAAAATATTATTTAATTCCCTATAAGCCTTAAAGGAGAATGATGAAAGCTGTAATACAAAGGGTTAAAGAAAGTGATGTGAAGGTTGATGGCGAGATGATTTCAAAAATTTCTGAAGGATTACTTGTCCTCCTTGGTGTTGATGATTGTGACGTTGAAAAAGATGCTGACTATCTTGCTGAAAAGATTGTCAATTTAAGAATATTTGAAGATGCGAATGGCAAGATGAATCTATCACTTAAAGATATTTCAGGAGATATGCTTGTTGTTTCACAATTTACACTTATTGGAGACTGCAAAAAAGGCAGAAGACCTTCTTTTGCCCATGCTGCAAAACCCGAAAAGGCAGATTCATTATATCAACACTTTATGGAGAAGGTTAAAGAGCAAAAAATAACTGTTGATTCAGGAAAATTCAGAGCGATGATGGATGTTTCGCTTATCAATCATGGCCCTGTTACTTTTATTCTGGATAGTCGTTAGAAAATTAAATTCATTTGACACATATTTTAATACCGCCTATAGATATTTAAAGTTAGCTTTAAATTTTACTGTTTAATATTCTAAGGATACTTGTTTTATGTCTTTTTTACCGGCTCCTGTCACATTATGCATAACAATAACTATTGTTGTTTTAAACACTCTTATTTGTTGTTCCTGTCTTTTTATTGCAGCACTTGTAAAGCTGATTCTGCCATCAAAAACTTTGAAGAAAAGAGCTGATAAACTCGTAATTTTCATTGCTGATACATGGATCGGAATTAATAGTAATTCTTTAAAACTGTTTACAAAGACAGAGATTAAAACCACAGGAATTGAACAGTTAACAATGGATGAATGGTATCTGGTGATAAGCAATCATCAATCATGGGTTGATATTATCATTTTGCAGAGTGTTTTAAAAAAGAAAATCCCTTTTTTAAAATTTTTCCTCAAGAAAGAGTTGATTTGGGTACCTTATTTGGGATTGGCTTGGTGGGCCCTTGAATTTCCATTTATGAAAAGATATACGAAGAATTTTATTAAAAAAAATCCTCATCTCAAGGGAAAAGATCTTGAAAGTACCAAAAAAGCCTGTGAAAAATTTAAACTGAACCCCGTTTCTGTGATGAACTTTCTTGAAGGAACAAGATTTTCCAAAGAGAAACATAAAAAACAGAATTCACCATACAAAAACCTGTTAACCCCCAAGGCAGGCGGAATAGCCTTTGTTCTCGGTGCTATGGGTGATCATCTGAACAAAATTGTAAATGTTACAATTTTGTACCCTAATGAAAAACCATACTTCCAGGACCTGCTTTCTGGAAAAATTTCCAAAGTACATGTTAATATTGAGGTAACACCAGTGACCGATGAAATCATTGGCGATTATTTTAATGATCCTATATTTAGAGAGGGTTTTCAAGCATGGGTAAACAACTTATGGGAAGAAAAAGATAGGTTGATTGAGGAAAAAATATAACCTTTAGATTGCACATTCTGAAATTTTAGGGTATTTTATTACCAGTAGCCAGTTAGTATAAGGTACTGTATTAGCAACGGGAACTTTATAAAAGGGGGCAAGGTTTTGGAAGAAGGTGTAGTAAAGTGGTTTAGCAATAAGAAAGGGTATGGGTTTATTGAACAGGGTAGTGGCGATGATCTTTTCGTACATTTTAGTTCAATAGTGATGGATGGTTACAAAACTTTAAATGAAGGTGAAAACGTTTCTTATGTCATTGAACAAAGTGACAGAGGGCCTGTGGCAAAAAACGTAGCCAAAGTTTAAACGATCCATCTCTTTTTAACGCTTAATGGTGATCCGGAAATGGATCTTCATTTCCGGATGCTTTCATTCTATTTTTTAACCAGGTATATCGTTTTTCTGTTTTATTGTTATTTATACCTATAGTAAGGGCTTTTCGGGTCCCAATCACCACAACCAGTTTTTTTCCTCTCGTTACACCTGTGTATATCAGGTTTCTTTGAAGGAGCATGTAGTGTTGTATAGTTACAGGAAGAACAACAACAGGATATTCAGACCCCTGTGATTTATGTACAGAAACTGCATATGCAAGAACTAATTCATCAAGTTCACTGTATTCATAGGTTATAATTCTATTTTCAAACTCAATATCGACTTTTTTGTCATCATGGATTGTATAAATATTCCCAATATCGCCATTATAAACATCTTTATCATAGTTATTTCGTATCTGCATAACCTTATCGCCGGTTCTGAAACGAATATTGCCCCTAACAACCTCATCACCAACGGGGTTTAGTGTTAACTGAAGTTTTTCATTCAGATTTCCTGATCCTATAACACCTCTGTGCATTGGTGTTAAAACCTGAATATCATTAACAGGATCAAACCCAAAACGTTTTGGAATCCTTTCTTTAACTAATCTTAAAATAGTATCTAAAACGTCTTCAGGATCTTCTTTGTCTATAAAATAAAAATCAGAATTTTCAATATTGTTTGTATTAGGGAGATTACCAGTATTAATTTTATGGGCATTTAAAATAATCTGACTTTCCCTTGCCTGGCGAAAAATCTCATTTAATTTTACAACCGGTATTTTTCCTGAATCAATAATATCGTTAAGAACATTACCAGCTCCAACAGAAGGCAATTGATTGACATCACCAACAAGAATAAGTGTTGCTTCATCGGGAACAGCTTTTAAAAGATGATGCATCAAAAGTGTGTCTAACATGGAAGCTTCATCAATAATTAAAAGGTCACACCTTAATGGGTTCTCATTGTTTTGTTTAAAACCACCCTCTTTAAATGAATATTCCAATAGCCTGTGGATAGTTTTTGCCTCATGCCCGGTTGCTTCACTCATTCTTTTAACAGCTCTTCCCGTTGGTGCAGCAAGGTTTATACTAACTCCAATTTTTTTATATATTTGAATAATTGAGTTAATAATGGTTGTTTTTCCTGTACCAGGACCACCTGTTATAACCATCAACTTGTTAACAATTGCATTTTTTACAGCTTCTATCTGTTTTTCAGCAAGGTCTATAGAAAGCTCCTTTTGAACCCACTTAACCGCTTTATCAGGTTCAATTATCCGAATTTCATTTTTTCTGTTATTCAGATATGACAGTTTCTCAGAAATTCTATTTTCACAGAAATAAAATTTTGACAGGAAAACCCTTAATTCATCTTCAATAACAATTCTCTTTTGCGATGAAAGCACACTTATTGCTGATTCTATAATATCATCATTAATATCTAACTGATCTGCAGATTTTTTTATTAATTCAGAGTAAGGATAGTACACATGACCATCATCAGTACATTTATTTAAGATATATAAAATACCTGCTTCAGCTCTTAGGCTTGAAGATTTAGAAAATCCCAGTTTTTCAGCAATTTTATCCGCTGTTACAAAACCGATTCCAAATATATCTGTTGCCAGTCTGTAAGGATTTTCCTTAACAGTTTCAATAGACTTATTTCCATATGTTTTGAATATCTTTGTTGCATATCCGCTTCCAACTCCATGGGATTGCAAAAACAGCATTACACTACGGATCTCTTTGTGCTCATCCCAGGCATTCTCGATCATCTTTATTCTTTTCGAACCGATACCCTCGATCTCTTTTAATCGTGATGGGTTGTGTTCAATTATATTGAGAGTTTCTTCGCCGAAGTTTTTAACAATCCTTTTTGCCATAACCGGCCCAAGGCCTTTGATTAAACCTGATCCGAGATATTTTCTTATCCCAAAAACGGTGGAAGGTTCCTCGGTTTCATAGCTGTGTACCTTAAACTGCTCTCCAAATTTGGGGTGTCTTCCCCATTCACCTTTCATTTTAAGAATAGATCCCGCATGGGCAGACATCAGATTCCCAACAACAGTAACAAGGTTTTTCTCACCATAAACCTTAACTTTTGCTATGGTAAAACCATTCTCTTCACTTGAAAAAGTCACCCTTTCAATCTGTCCTTTAAGCTCTTGCATTAATTTCTATTCCCACCCATGTATTGAGTCGTCAAACCCTCTCAGACTTTCATAAAGAGCAATTCCAACTGATGTTGAAAGATTCAGGCTTCTAATATCCTGTGTAATGGGTATATGAAAGTCTCTGTTTTTGTAGTTGTTTAATATTGTTTCCGGTAATCCTTTTGTTTCTGACCCAAAGATAAGAAACATTCTTTCTGAGATATCCATCTGCCTAAAAGATCTGCTTCCATTTTTTGTAAAAAGGGATATCTCATTAACATCGGGATTTAGCTCATCTGTAAATTCTTCAAAACTCTCCCAAACTTTTAGTTTAACCTTGTGCCAGTAATCAAGCCCTGCTCTTTTTACCTCTCTGTCACCAATTGAAAATCCAAGTGGTTTTATAAGGTGAAGAAAAGTATCAGTTCCGATACAGGTTCTTCCAATATTTCCTGTGTTCCAGTGAACATCAGGAGCATTTAGTACAATATGTCTTTCAGTTTTTTTCATTTTTACCCTAATTTTTTTCATGTTTAACACTTAAGGAATTCAATCTAATATGAATATTCTTTCTATTGCAAGTTTCTTATGGCTGTATTAAAAAAGTTTATTTGACCTTTCAACATTAGTCGGAGTGTTATATGAAAATTGATATTCATACCCATATTTTTCCCAAAGAGATTTGTGATAACAGAGAAAAATTCTTTATTGGGGAACCCGCATTTAAACTGCTTTATGAATCTCCTATGTCAAAACTGGTAACAGCTGAAGACCTTATTTCAATGATGGATGAAGAGGGCATTGATCTGTCAGTTACTTTTGGTTTTCCCTGGAAAAATAAAGATTTTTATAAGCTGAATAATGATTACATCATCGATGTTACCAGGAAACATAAGGATAAAATTAAGGGTTTTGGATGCTTTGATACTGAGGATAAAGGTGTTTATGATGAGACAATCCGCTGTCTTGAAAGTGGGTTATCCGGAATTGGTGAGCTTGCATTCTATCAATCCGGTATAGACGAAGATGCTCTTATCCAATTAGTACCAGTAATGGAGGTGTGTCTTTCAAAGAATGTACCTGTTATGATCCATACGAATGAACCCGTTGGGCATAATTATTCTGGAAAAACACCAATCACTCAAAAGCAGATTTATAATCTGGCTAAACGTTTTCCTGATAACAAGATTGTTCTTTGCCATTATGGTGGTGGAATTTTCTTTTATAACCTTTTGAAAAAAGAGGTCAAAGAAACACTTAAAAATATCTATTACGATACAGCAGCATCTCCATTTCTTTATGGTGAAGATATATACCAGGTCACATATGATCTTGCAGGAAGTGATAAGTTGATACTTGGTACGGATTACCCGCTTTTAAAACCTTCCAGATATATAAAAGATATGGATAAAGCATCATTACCCGAAGGTATAAAAGAAGCGATTTGTTATAAAAATGCAGCCCGGCTTTTAAACCTTTTATAAAATTATTAAAGGTGTTATACCGAAAATGAAGCTTTAATTTTTTTTATTTTATCTGTTTTTTATTAAAAATAACTTAGGAGATATAATAATATGTGCATGAATCAACAAACAACATTAGTTCTTCCAGATGTTGCAGAATATGATGTGGTTATAGAAAATGATGCTGCAAAACTTAAAGATGTTACCCAGTCAAAAATTAAAGAAGGGTGGCAACCCCTTGGTGGTTTAACAGTTCAGGGAGATAGTTTTTTTCAGGCGATCGTAAAATACGGTCATCATCATCACCACTAAGATAAAAAGGAGGATTAATATCCTCCTTTTAAAGATTTTATGATCAAATATCTGCAAGCAAAAAAAGAACACACCAGAAAAATTTCACAGATGATAGTTGAGACTTCTTTCGAGTATTATGAATATCTGTTTTCAGAAATGGATTTGGATATCTGTGATTTTGTATATCAGGAATTTTTAGAAAACAGCTTCACAGATGATATTGATGTGGGAATGCATCGTGATAAAATTGTCTCTATGGTTTTCTCATACGATTCCAAATACCATATAATTGATCAACATATGCGTGATAGTTTCTCTGGGAAAATATTAGATGGCTTAAAAGAGAGCTATGAAAATGTTATTAACGATACTCTTTTTTTAGATTCAATTTTTGTTTCAGAAGATTACAGAAAAAAAGGTATTGCAAAAGAGCTGCTATTAATGACCTTTGATAAAGCAAAAAAAAATGGATTTAAAGGAGTTAGTCTCTTTACACTCACAAAAAATGAAAATGCTGTAAATCTATATAAAAGCTTTGGCTTTAAAATTGAAAACACCTTCAGACTTATACCATCTGAAAAAGCATATCTGTTTTATAAACCTATTTGAACCTAAGTTATTATAGGGAATCTCTAATAACTGTTCTTTTGGCAAAATACTTTGTTATTTCCAAAAAAAACTGTAATAAAATCGGCTCGTTATTTTTTGAAATGCCTTGTATTTTATCCAAAATTCTAATTATTAGAGGTTCCCTATAATTA
>JAAELO010000443.1 GCA_024226555.1 Desulfobacterales bacterium
CATTGCACATTACTTTTAGGTTCCAAAAAATCAATTTATGCCAATTTTTACACCTTTATCTTAGCTCAGGGTATCCAAAAAAGCAAATAATTTTTGCTGACGTCCTCATTTGTGCCCGCTATCCTGCAAAGAGTGGTTATTAATGCTTTTCTTGTTGCACATTAGTTTGAATTGCAAGAAAATTGAAATCCACCAATTTTTCAAACCTCTATCCATCTTCTGAGTACATATCCAAATCAAATACACTTTTGATGATGTCATCATTTTTGCCCGCCATCCTGCAAAGAGTGCTTATTGATGTTTTTCTTGTTGCACATTAGTTTGAGATGCAAGAGAGTTGAAGTCCCCCAATTTTCGAATTTGTGATTACCTAACCAAATCGAGTACATTTTTGATGATGTCATATTTTTCAAACTGTTGCCATCTTGTCAAAACTTTAAAATATTTGATAGCTCTCATCTTAATATTATTCAGGAGGCTAGAAAGTATAAGTGTACAAATTTTCATGCATTTATCTACTTTTTAACAATTCATCTAAAAATCAGCCTTAAGCCACCAGACTAATGTCGACTCTGCGAACTTGAAGCCTCTTCGCGCCCAATCCCATTGCATGCATTAAATGAATAAAGATGCGCGTATCTGCCTCCTTGTGATTTGAATTTGGAAAGGCGAATTCACTTGAC
>JAAELO010000444.1 GCA_024226555.1 Desulfobacterales bacterium
ATAAGACAGCTCATATTGCAAAAAAGCTACCTTTTCACTCGAAACGACCATCAGCTTGTTGAGTAAGCTTCCTGAGTACCTATAAAGTTGATCAAAAAGGCCCCATTAGTAATAGGGATAACTGTAAAATTTGTGATATATAAAATGAAAATAAAGGTATCTTATAATATTGTTGCCTTTGAATTCTTTGTGTAATCAACTTACACACTTTGCCACTAACAAATGCTTCCCTATTCTTAACATTTTATTCTCAAAAAATTCTAAAGCAAGAGTTTCCATTCATTGCAATGCGCTTAGATCCTGGTGGACCAATTTCCCATTTTTCTGACTAGCCCCCCTGAGGTACAGAGCCCCACAACCCCTCATTTGAAAGCCCAATGTTTGTAGATTACTAAAATACTATTTTGGTTTGTTTGTACTGTTTGCATTTTTGAAAAGATTACCAAGTAACTCGACTTGCCCAACTGCAATCAGTCATACTGGGGGACCTATTTCCCGTTTTCCTGACCAACCCCCCTGAGGTACAGAACCCCGCAACCCCTCATTTGAAAACCCAATGTTTGTAGATTACTAAAATAATATTTTGGTTTGTTACAATTTTGTATTTTTTGAGCAATTTTCACTTATATTGATTCTTGTTTTGAATCTGAATGTGATTGTGAATGTTGTTCTGGGGACATGCAAGTTCAACGAGATATACCCGGGTTTGTCAAGTCAACCTGAACCAGTGAGCGATAACCTGAAAATAAGTAAACAAATCAGCGAATATTTAGGGATTTTGCATACCGTAGGTTGTTTGAAAAGGCAAATAAGATATAAATAGGCTTGCTGCTCACCTTTTTTGGATTGACAAGATGCTTTTTGCTGACTTTTAGGGGCGACACCAAGTCTGACGTCCTTGTGAGTTAGGCCAGTTTTCACGATTCAGTTTGAACTTGAATATCTTTTGAATGCGACGATAAATCGAAAATCGCAATGACAGATTTTTAGATCTAACCTTTTTCTTCAAAATTTAATAAGCAATTCTTCTGCCATATTCACTGTGTGAATGCCGCGCTCCGTCTTAGCTCCTGCTTTCAAGATCGAGATTTCCCACTGCAACTCCTATACACGAGCTAATTTGCATGAATTCAAAAGGGCGGCGCTTCAGCCAATCAAAAGATTTTTCCGCTATGCTCTTTCGGACAACAATCGCACAGAATCAATGCAAAAGTCGCTGTTGCCAAGCCAAATTTTGCTGTTTAGAGCTTAATTTGCACAATTTAATGAGATCGG
>JAAELO010000445.1 GCA_024226555.1 Desulfobacterales bacterium
TATATCTCACGACTTGTAAGAGCTAGAAAGGTGAAATTTGGCTAAAATATTGATGAACTCATATTAATAGGAAATACAAAATTTTGTTGGTATCTAATGCATTATGACGTCACAAGGACGTAATAATCATTTTCTCACTTTTTGTCATTTGTGCCTTTAACTTTAGATTCTTGAGTCATAATCACTACTAAACCATTGCATTTGCAAAAAAAACATTTTCTGACAGTTTTTATCACATTTTGATGATTATTTGAAAAAATTGCTATTTTTAGATGAAAATGTGCGCAGGCGCAGTAGAAAATGTCGTTATTGTTGCTCATATGGCTATCTTACAATAAAATCTAGTGGCACAGTATAACTACGTCAACATTACACTATTATTTGAAAAGAGGAATTAGATTAACAATGTTAGAGCGTCAAAAATGATAAATTATGCTGATGTCAGCAAAATTTTAAAAATAGAATCCAACTGCATTTGGCAAAATCATGGTTCATCTACTAATGTCATCTGATATGGGTTTTCTATTGCGTAAGTTTCATAAAGATATCTTTTAATTCAAAAGAATAAGACCCAGCTTTGTTTGACCAATAGTGA
>JAAELO010000446.1 GCA_024226555.1 Desulfobacterales bacterium
AAAAAGTTTTACTCCGAAATCTTCTTCAAGTGCTTTGATCTGTGCAGAGACAGTTGATTGGGAATAATTAGTGTCCGTCCGAAAATAGGTATTTTCGGAATTACAAAGTTACATTTTGTGTTGCATCGCAACATAAAAACTTATTTCAACATTCTTTTTAATATTTTATTGTAAATATATTTATATTTGACAAATTGTCCGTTATTTAGGCATAGCTATCCAGCGCTAAAACAATACTTCGGTCAGGGGTAGCTTAGGATCTAAGCCGAAGAGGCTTTAATCCTCTTTCTTCTCTTTTCTTGCTTATTAATAATCGCCCAAGTGTGTGAAGATTTCTTCCCAAAACACCTAAAGCGACATATCTTCTATAGCCGTCGACTCCTTTGTCTCGGCATCGACCAAGTCCATTGCCGGAAACAAGAGCATGAATTGCTGATTCTACACCAGAATGTTTTTTTCTGGCATCACCAAATTCAGTACTACCTTCTCGAAGTTTATCTGCTTCCGCATGTCTTCCTTTTTTTGGAAGACAAGCTATTTTTACGATTTTACATAACTCTTTTAAGTTTGATGGTGACCAAAAACCTTTATCAAAACTTGCCGAACAAATTCTGTTTTCATACCGTGCCTGAAGGTCCTTCATCATATCCACAAGGATCTTTTCATCAGTCATGCCAATATCCATAACCTTTGATTGAAGAATAAAGCCGGCTTCATCTTCCACTATCATCACTCGATGCCCAAATTCATAAGGGATTGGAACTTTTCCACGGTTTATCATTTCTGTATCAGGTTCAAATAGACTGAATACTTTTTCTGAATGCGGAATTTTTTCTCCTTCTAGCATTCTACGTTTTGCCAAATCACAAACATATTCAGTTCCGGCAATAAAATAATAGAGGTTTGAGATAACTCCATTCCAATACCTGGTGGTTTTTTCATCGGCCCCTATTTCCATTTTTTGAAAGATATGAATTGTCGAAACCGATCGCTCTGTAAGCTTATTTACTTCATCTATCATTTCTTTATATAAATTATAGAGTCGTTCATCTCTGTCTTTGGCTCGACTTCTGGCAGCTTTCTCAATTTTTCTACGAAGCGTCTTGAATTTCTGTAAATGGTATGCATGTTGCCGCCATCCCAAGATATCGAAGGCATCAGCAAGTTTTGAAGATAATTTTAACATTTTGCGAATACCATCAAAAAGCAAATTGGTATCCGTCGGATAATGGATATTTTTTTTAACGACAAATGTGTCTCCCCTTACTTTTTCAATTGCTTTGGGGACGAGTTTATGCCCAATACGAACAACATACTGGCTTATTTCTTCTAAAGTATCACCGGACAGTTTGGATAAATTATCATGTATTGTACTTCGCGGGTATCGGTTGTTTTTGTAAGGGCCTACCATTAACATTTGTCGTAAATTTTTATGATTATCTGCCAGATCCTGTAGCGCATCAAAATTAAGATTACACCCCAAACGAACGGAAGCTAAAACAAGGATTTCCCAATAATTTAAACCTGAACACCCCAAATCAATACTCTCTTCTTTATTTATATCCTGCATGATTAGATGACAAATTTCATGAACAACTTCTCTTTCGTTGACATATAAATGTTGAAGAGACATTAAAATCGGTGTCATTTCATGTCTTGAAAATATGTCAAACTCAATATTTTTTATTCCGACCTCTCCTATTGTCATTTGTTCAGCGTAATTTTTTCTCATTTGTCCTCTGAAGATTTCCTTGCGTCCCGGTAAATAAACGACATTTTACATATTAATATCAAATGTATACGACGCTTTATCTTATACTACTATAAAAATCTTCGCAAGGCTTTTATGTTGATATATAATATATTTACAGCTGGTTACGCATCTCGGACGGACACTAAATAAGAGTTAAAACCATGTACAAGTTTTATTTATTCATTTTTGCATTTTTTAGTTTGAATCATTTGATCAATTATATATGGTTACGAAGAAAAATATTCCTTTTAGCTTCCCTATTCACCATATGCATCTGTTTATATATCTTATCTTACCAA
>JAAELO010000447.1 GCA_024226555.1 Desulfobacterales bacterium
CGTTTTAGGAAAAGCTCAAATGTTGTTAAACCCCAAATGTCCCTTCATTTCACTTCTACTACCGTCTTAGACTTGAAAGATTCAGAAAGAACCCATTTGAGGGTTTAACAGCATTTGAGATTTTCCTAAAACGGGAAGAGATTTTTTTCATTAGCCAATCGAAATTTCCATCCAACTGTTTTGTCATTTTCAGATGGAAAGACATCGCCCAGGCTATCATATTATCCTTCCGAAGTTATTCCTATCGCGGTTCGACGAAAACCAAGGCATTGAAGACGTGCAGACTGCAGCATGTTGTGAAATTGGAACTCATGCGAAGCACTGCTAGCGAGATAATCACTTTTTTAATTTTTAGTATGGTAAATAAAGAAGGCGAACGAAATCGAATCTTTTTTTTAATAATTAAAAATTGAAAAAACAGAGTAGTTGCGTTTCTCCAACTTTTTTGATTCCCCAACAAGTGTTTTTGAAAAATCGTGACCGCGCCAAGTCGCAGTCTGATTTAATTTGGAACAAAAGATTAAAAAAAGCAAAATTGAAAAAGTTGACCACAAAAAAGTCATTTATTTTTTTAGTTTACTGAAATACGTACGTCATTTTCACGGAGTGGTGTGTGTGCGGAGAGTGTGTAAAAATACAAAAAAATCGGGAGTTGAAATGGTGCACTGCCCTTCCTCGCTCTTACCCTTTTAGTGTAATCTACCTCTATCCAAGATCTTGGTGTACTTTTGTCTAGCCCTATAGTAATTTAGTATTAAATTCATCTTTTTTTTAATTTGTGTAAATCGAAAAAATGTTTTATAAGCGATTAATGCTTTTTTTAATCTCTCATTTTTTTGAAGTTTTAAGTTGAATTGAAAAAATCTTTTATTAAGCTACTAATATTTTTTTAGTGCTTTGTTTTTTCAATTATAAGCTCCTTTTTCAATTTATTTTTTTTTGATTGAAATTAAATGATTGAAAAAAATTAAAATTAAAAAAGATTTCTTCATTTTTTTTTAATTTTGCGTGTAGGAATTAAAAAAAACTATACTAAAAAAATCGATTGATTCCTACTAAAACACTACAGATTAAAATTTGTTTTTTCGGTACCCCCCTCAATTGAATAAACAAAAATTAAAAAAATACGATAACTAAATCTTGGATGTGATTTTTTTAATTTGAGTTGGAAAATTAAAAAAAAGATGGTTTTCTTCATGAGTATTTATTTTTTTAATTTTGAGCTATTTGCTTTCATTTGATTTTTTTGATCTC
>JAAELO010000448.1 GCA_024226555.1 Desulfobacterales bacterium
AATACAGAGCAGGTTAAACTGTCAAGCGACAATTATGCGTCCCTGTTGACGACAATTAAAACTCCCTGTTTATGACAAAAAAATAATGTATGTAGGGGGAACCCCGGAATACATTATTTTTTTCGCGCGCGATATTATGTCTCCTTTTCCTCCTCTTTATTCTTCTTTTGCACAGCCTCTGTCCTGTAACTTTTTATATTTAGCTCCAAAATAATGCTATGATGAACTAATCTATCAATTGCCGCCGCTGTTGTCATGGGGTCCTTGAATATCTTTTCCCATTTTGAAAATGGAAGATTACTGGTTATCATAAGGCTGCCTCTCTCATATCTTTCCGCCAGAAAAGTAAACAACACTTCCATTTCAGATCTATCCTGCTGCACATAGCCTATATCGTCGATAATAACGGCTTCATATTTTGAAAGTCTTTTTAATAGCTTTTCGAGTTGTAATTCCTTCTTTGCCATAAGTAATCTCTGCACAAGAAGACTGCACGTAGTGAAAAGGATCCTTCTTCCCGCCTTTATTTGCTCATAAGCTATTGCGCAAAGGAGATGGGTTTTTCCAGAACCCGGCAATCCGAAAGCCAGGATATTTTCTCTCCTGTCTATAAAACTACCGTCAAGAATCGCTGTCGTCTTCTGCTGTAGTTTTAACGGTAAACGTTTCATATCAAAAGTATCAAGCGTCTTACCGATTGGCAGCCGCGATTCTTTTAACAACCTCGCTATCTTTTTATTCTTCCTGACATCGGATTCATAACCAAGCAGATAGAGTATATAATCGCTATAACTCATGCTCTCCTGTTCCGCGCGCTCCAGGCTTTCCTCGAATATCTCTTTTACTCCGGAAAGGCATAGATAACTTAATATGACATACAACTCATTTTGTTTTGCTTTAGTAATCATATCGCCGCCTCCTTGCCGAAGGACAGTAACTCGTCATACATTTTAAGATCTACTTTGGGTATTTTAACGGCTGAGGGAATGTCATAAGCGTCGCCTTCTTTTACTATTTCTTCAACATTTTCAGAACTTATAAAATCGTCAGTTTCTATTAGCTTTTTTAAAGCGTTATTCGCAAGTTCCTCGCCTTTTTTAGCGGCTATATATAATATCTTTAAGTATTCTTTATTTGCTCTTCCTGGAGAACGCTCCTTAAGTATATCGTACGCTATCCGAAAATGGACGGTGGGAAACAGGTCGCTTTTATATTTATAATTCTCAAAAGCGCCCGGCTTGCGTATAAGAGAGTCTATAACATGCCTGTATTGTATCTTATGATTGCCATTACCTATCAAGCGCGGAAGGCTTTCGATAAATTTAGCGCCATAGTAGATATCAATTTTTTCAGCATGAAGACGCGCTTTTATCCGTTCGCCTATCAAGTTACTGGTTACGGAATATGTGTTCTTACTGACTCTTATCGTGCTGAATTTACTGACTGTTGCGGTATAATCGTTAAAATCTTCTAATTTTTTACCGGGAAGCTCTTTCAATATTTTCATTTCATCTTTCAACTTCTCAACTCGATTAGAGTTTAGTTGATTAAATTTATTTTGTAAAAAATCCTCATAATCTTTTCTTGAATCGAAATCTCGGCTTCCCCTCATCATTAATGCTTGATCTATCGCGTTTTTATACCGATAATGTCTTTGTTCGATATCGCCATTCTCATGAGGGCTATTTGGTTGCGTCTTCTGGCCCTTAATGTTATAATGGCAAAGAAGTTGTTCGTATTTCGGAGTAAAGTCGTCGATAGCGCTCAGATTATTTACAGCGGCGCTCAGGCGATCTGTGCGATGTTCTCTGGGAACTCGGCCAAGTTCCCAGAGTGCATTTTGAAGCCCCGTGCTGAGACTCTCAAAGCTTTCTGAGAAACATACGGTTCCTGCCTCCCAGTTTGAATAGGTCAACACAAAATGATAAAGCTTATGCTTGAATAATTGACCGCAGATGGTTACGTTTAAATTATTCATGTCTGTAAAATCCGACGCGCACAATATGCCCGGTTTGTGTTCCTGTTCAAAATATATCTCTTTTGCAGGGCCGTCTGTCGCCCTCCAGAATTTTATTCTTCTCTGCAAAGTCCTGAGTTGACCGTCTTGAAATTTCCTGGGATTCTTTCTCTGTAGATCTTCAAAAATAGTCTTTGCCTGTAAGCCTGAGTTATTCTTTAACAAATCAGTAATATCTTCCCATTCTGCTTTAAAAGGATCCGGCCGCGTTCTCCAGTTATGATCCATTTTCAATTGGCTCGGCAGTTTTCCTGCTTTCATATACTTTCTTGCTGTTTTTACGTCCATGTTCGTTTTGTCTGCGATCTCTGATTTTTTCATTCCCAAACTCCTTAATTTAAATAGTTTTTTTACTTGTTTGTCCGTTACCATAATCAACCTCCGTAAGGTTAATTTCGGTTTTCAGACTTTAAAAGAAAAGAGTGGGAATTTTAATTGTCGCTGAGTGGACATTTTAATTGTCGCTGATCAGGTTACAATAGACAAATGTGAGGTATATGAAAGTGTATGGCTTGATTATGGCGAAGTATCACAAATCATTGATAGGAAAGAAAAAAAATTTCCAATCGAAGAGAAAACCATTCACATTCGTAAAAAAGGAAAAGACGAATCCACGAAAGAAAATTATAAATGTCCAAAATGTAACAAAATTATGGAGCGTTTTAACTATGCTGTAATCTGTAAATCCACCATGGAAAGGTCAAATTTTTTATATACATCAGGGATTATAATTGATCATTGTAAAAATGAACATGGAGAACAATAGCCTTCTTGCTGATTTCTATGTTTTTAAACGAAATTATAATAATCTATTTTATCAACTGAATTTAACATAAATATCTCGATTTTTATAAATTCACCCATAAATGAATAAGTTTAAATTTTTCAGGTTTAACTTTATTCCGGATCAATTTTTGCTCGCAAGAAACAACTTTTTCCGTAAATATGAAGATCAGTTTTTCAATCTTTTCAAACAGGTTTCGA
>JAAELO010000449.1 GCA_024226555.1 Desulfobacterales bacterium
CGTGGACGACCGCCGCGTAGAGCGGCAGTATGGCCTCGAGCGTCTCGGGCAGCTCGTCGGTCGCCTGCCGGTAGTACTCGTAGAGCCGTTCGTGTCCCGCACGCCAGGCCTCCGGAGCCTCGTCTCGCAGGCGCTCGCCGAAGTGCTCGCGCACCAGGGGGTGGGCGTCCAGGCCGCCGCCATCATCGGCCGGGGCGAGCAGGCGCGCCTGGCGCAGGCGGGCCAGGGCCTGGCGCCAGCGGGCCTCGTCACCGAGGCCGGCGGTCAGGCCCGGAATCGGGGGATCGGCGCGCAGGGCGGTGATCGCGTCGGCGTCGGCTGGGCGGTCGAAGAGGCCTATGAGGCGCAGTACGCGCAGCCCTGGCCCCTCGCCGAGCCAAGACTCGTAGGACTTCATCACGCGACGGGCGTGGCCGCCTTGCTGGATACCCGGATCGAGCAGGGGGACCTCGCTCCGGCGGCGCACGTCGCCGTCGCAGACGTCGCGCAGATAGGTACCGAGCAGCGCCAGGGCCAGGGCGTGGCCGCCGAACTCCCCCGACGCCTTCTCCAGCTCCGCCTCCGGTCCCTCGACCCCGAGCTGACGCAGCAGGTCCGCCCCCGCCGCCGGCGGCAGCCGGTCGAGATCCACCGCCGCCGCCCCGCCGCGCCCGGCGACGTCGGCCACCGCCAGGCGGGTGCTGATCACGCACAGCCCCGGGTTCTGGGCCGCCAGCTCCTTGACCAGGGCCTGCA
>JAAELO010000450.1 GCA_024226555.1 Desulfobacterales bacterium
AGCGTTATGATCCTGCTGTCGAGTGTTATGTTGGGATTGTGAGCTTATCACAGCTCAACATAACAAGGCGGATCAACCTGTCCGAGGAAATTAGTTGAAGAGTATTGGCTAAATCAATCGGCAGGTTATCCGCGACGTTATCCATTTCGGTGTTTTGCAAAATAGACCATTGTCCAAATTCCGAAAAAACAACTAATAAAACAGCAGGAAGCAAAGTAAGAAAAGGAGGAGGAATGACAGCAGATAACATATATATATGGGCTAATTGGACGTTAGTTGGTGCTTTAGTTTTAGGTGTTTTATCTACATATGCAATAGTAGCATCTGGAAATATTAGAGACAGCGAGCTCAAAAGAGAACTAAAAGAAAAAGATAAATCTATTGCTACAGCAAATGCCCGAGCATTAGAGGCGCAATTGGCGCTGGAAAAGCTGAAACAGCTGAAACAGCCAAGAAACATCACAAAGGATGGGCAGGTACGGATTTCTTCTAAAATAAAATCATATTCTGGTATCTTATTTGATATTGCAGCAACAACTTCTAAAGAGTCATTAGCCCTTGTTGAACAAATAGAGAAAATCTTAATTTTAGCAGACTGGAAGCAGCTTGAATGGACAGGAGGATCAATCTCTAGAAATGGAAAGCCTACTATTGGGCATGCAATTGAAACTGGAGTTAGCATACAAGTAGAATTTTCGCAAGAAAAGCAATTACTTGGTATTGCTAAAGCACTTGCATCTGCGTTAAACGAAGAAGGCATCACAGCAAGAGAAGAGTTTATGCCTAAACCAAAAACTAAAAACCATAATGCAATACATATTATTATTGGTGATAAACCTTTATAATTAGGATACAAGATTGCATTTGTTGTAGGTTATAGTGATATTAAAATTTATAACAAAAATAATGAACCGGATCGCATTTGCTTGTTCGTTTTGACTGAACGGCAGTCAAGTTGGCGAGTTTATCCTGCTCCCGGTTATTCTCGACGTTAGCTGGAAAATAATATGAAGAATGTACAAATAATATTTTTGGTAGTTATATCAATAACTACTTTTTTCTCAATATGTACTGGAGAAGAAATTAATAATAAAACTTTAAATGTAAAAGGAAGATGTGTTATCTTTTTTGGTTTGACCCAAAATGAGTTTGATTCTTATTCAGAAGAAGGGCAGGATGAAATAAATGAAGTAATTTCTGATTTTTATCACTACCGTAATGAAGCCCTTCCCTTTTTAAAAGATAAAGGGATTAATTATTATTTCACTGCAATGGATAAGATTAAAATAAAACTCCAAAATAATAATACCATTACTTTCGAGAGAAAAAAACTTAAGCATATTGTGGGTGTCATATTGACAGATGGTAAAAATCCAAAAGTGTATTCAAGTGTAATAACAGACTATATAAATATTTTTAAAGAATATTTTAAATTTCAATAAAAAAACAGCTAACCAGAAAATGAACCGGATCGCGTTAATCCTTCACGGAGACTGAGCGGCAGTCGAGGAAGTAAGTTTATCACGCTCCCGGTTATTTCGACGTTAGCGTGATAAAGGAAAAATGAATGAATTTAATAAAAATAACTATTTCAATGTTGATAATTGGAGCTTTTTTAGGATGCATCGGCTCAAGACATACTGAGCATATTTCCCAAATGGGCTCTGTCAATGAGATCAATTATAAATCGCTTGAAAATAAAATTACAGATATCGAGCAAAAGTTAGGTGCTCGTGTGGGGGTCTCTTTGTATGATGTCGAAACAAAAAGAGAATCATGGAGCTATAAAGGAGACTCTCGTTTCCCTCTGATGAGTACGTTTAAGACATTAGCCTGCGCCAAAGTACTTCTTGATGTTGAAAAAAAGAAGGTATCATTCGATTCTTCCGTCCTTATAAAAGAAACGTCACTTATCAAATGGTCACCGGTAACTAAAGATTACGTGGGTCAGAAGTTTTCTTTGAAACAGGCATGCACTGCGATGATGGTTATGAGTGACAACACGGCCGCAAATATCGTTTTAGAAAAAATAGGCGGTCCAAATGCCTTGACGATATTTATGCGCACTATTGGTGATAATGTCACTCGGCTGGATCGAATTGAACCAAAGCTGGGTGAAGCCCTTGAAGGGGATGCAAGAGATACAACGACACCGAATGCGATGGTGAAAAGTTTGCATGTCTTGCTTTTTGGAAATGTATTATCAGATGCCTCTAAAACGCAGTTAAAACATTGGATGATGGACAATAAGGTCTCAGACAGTTTGTTTCGATCTGTTCTTCCAAACAACTGGGCCATTGCTGATCGCTCAGGTGCTGGAGGGTATGGTTCCAGAGGAATTACTGCTGTTGTTTGGTCTGAAACACGCCCCCCTCTGATTATTTGTGTCTATGTAACTCAAACAAAAGCATCCTTTGATGAACGAAATAAAGCGATTGCGGAGATAGGTCGAGAGATTTTCGCACTTTATAAATAACAGGTGCTAACAACAGCATGAACACGGATTGGTAAAAGCTGCGCCGCTTCGCTATGCAGCTTTTACCAACCGGTTATGCTGAGCGTTAGGCCTCAAACTGAAAGGTACGGGTATCTTGAGCGAAACTACTTTTTGCATATATGAAGGGAGGCATATTCCGAACACTGAGGTGAGTGACGAGCATATAATTCCACTCTCTCTAGGAGGTACAAATTCCCTTGTCATTCCTGCCTCAAAAGCTATTAACTCTGTCGCTGGTGAAATTGAAGGGAAACTTGGGAATGAACTTGGTATGTCGTTACGTCGCAATGAATTTGATGTTCGTGGGCACAGTAGGAAAAGGCCTGTTCCAACATACAAATCTGGCAAAATAGAAGAGTTAGATCTTCCTGTTCAAGTCCAGCTAGATAAAAGGAATAAGGAAATGAGACTTTTTAGTCCTCGCCATAGACGCTATTTAGAGAATTCCGAATCAGCTGGCCTAACTGTTAAGTTCAACACTAATATTGACCTAACTACGAAAATTCGTTTTACTGCAAAAGTAGCAATTGGTGCAGGGTATTTTATTTACGGTTCGGTGTTTGCCCAATTCTCACAAGTGGAGCACCTCCGGGCTCTTATGAAGCTTGACGAAGTGAACATGTCTAATGACCTAAAAGTAATTGACCCCATGACGTCTGACCTTACCCATCAGCAAAAGCAAATCCGCGAAATGGGTAAGGCTTTTGGACTTTCCACGGTAATCGTAGTACCATCTGAAAATGACATTTCATTTTCAGTAACTTGTTTAGGTGAGTTTTGTGGCATTCTGCGTGTACCAGCTGATACAACAAAGCTTCCAAATTCAGGTAAGTATACTTGGGGACATATCCTAGCGAGCAATGGAAAGAAGCTCACACGGGGTTCGTTTGAGCGAGGGATTTCAATGATGAGAGAGTTAGCTGCAAAGCTTGAGGACTAACAAGTGTTTGAACTCGGATCGGGCCGCAGTTCCATGGGATTTTAAGTGTATTTTTAAACAAAGATTATCAACTTTTTAAATTGTTCTGTTTTTCGCCCGACCTGTTAAACAGACGTTAACCATCAAAATAAATGAAAAATCTTAAACCTGGACAACTATTTACATTTTTACTGCCAAGAAAATTTCCTTTCTTAAAAAAGGAGGTTGCATTAGGCTGTGTAATCTTGGCTAATGAAAATGATGGTATCGTTGGTGTTAGAACATATACTGGTATTGATAATGAAGAGGAAACTCCAAAGATTGAAATTGGATTTATGCCTATTATTTATTCATCATTCAAAAAGTCATTACATGAAATTCTCAAAGGGGAAAGTATAACGGTTCAAGATGCTTGGCCAGAATTGAATAGATGGAGGGAGGAATTCAGTAATGGCAATGCCGGAGCTTTCAACGATGTAATATGGAAAGTTGAAAATATGGTTTGGGAAACAGTTCAAGAAAGTAATCAAAGAGCCAACTCAGTTAGCCACCTTATATCTGTGGCATACCCCTTTAAAAATAGCGAAGGGGTATTCACATGTTTAAAGGCTGAGGCATTTGAAAGAAATATAGAGAATGGTTAACAATTGCACTACAGCTGACAACTACCGCGGGCTTCTTCGTTTTGAATTTCGTGGTAAATTCAAACTATAACTTTTTAATAAAATTTGTCGCAATTCGGCGGTAGTTGCCGCTGACTGCAGGCGTTGTGTGTACTTATTGAAATTTGTAAAGGATAGAGTATGGAACAAGAGTTTATAGGGTTGATATTTTCAAGTATCCTTTTCATTGGTATCACCATTGTATGGTATTTTGCATTGTTTAAAGGATATGATAAAATATGGAGCGATAAAATTATAAAATTTCAAAGTAAATTTGCTTTATTCGAATTCCATCATCGTCTGATCAAAGCATGGAATAGACCATGGATGATAAAGATATTTTGTTCTATTATGTTGGTTGCTTTCTTTTATGCTTTATACTTGTCGATTGCAAAAATTTATAAATAGAAAAACCACAACTTGGCAGTCCAGGTGACCGACATAAATGTTGTGTTTTAAAGGGCACGGCTTGTAAATTAAGGAATTAAAATTAAATGAAGGAAACACAACAAACAAATGAACCGGATCGCGTTAATCCTTCACGGAGACTGAGCGGCAGTCGAGGAAGTAAGTTTATCAAGCTCCCGGTTATTTAGACGTTATGCGTTCGCTACCTGCCAAGGGCGTTAAAGTAGAGATGGTAATGGTCTGGAAACATCAATGGGGTCAAATCTGCTCTTGACTTAGATCAGTTATTCTGATCTAAATAACAATTATAACAAGACCACTAAGAATAGAATATCCTGGAGCATGGTATCATGTGATGAACAGGGGAAGAAGATCTGAAGATATCTTTGTTGACAAGAAAGACTATCAAAGCTTTGTTAATCTTTTAAAAGAA
>JAAELO010000451.1 GCA_024226555.1 Desulfobacterales bacterium
TTGTTTCTGTTGCTGAAGGTAACATTCGCAAGGGCTGATAGCCTACCTATAGCCGACCTATAGCCAGGCTATAGCCTGCCCATAGCCTACCCATAGCCTACCCATAGCATACCCATAGCCTGGCTATTTTATCGAGAACATCAGTCCTGGAGGTTGATCAGTTCACGCAATGCTGTGGCAGGTGTCTGAGCCGGAACCAGCAGTTCAACTCCGTTTGGATATCTCAAACAGATATTTTGTGAGGGTACTTGATCCAACTGGATAAAATCCTTCGGTTGTTCATATTCCTGGCGAAATTTGTAAAGCCAGTATTTGAATGTATGTAGGTTGATATTTTTGTCTTGTGCAAAAACACTCTGGGTTTGTCCCCGCTTGACTGCCACGCTGTAACCATGTCAAACATCCGATCTCTTTGTTCTGGATTTCTCATCTATAAAAAATTTTGCTGCAAAGATCAGGCTGCGTTCAGAAACAGACAAGATGTCCGTGCCCGAAGGGATACAGACTATCAATGGTAAGAATCATTGAAGCTGTATCATTTGGACATGTATTTGATCCATAAGCTACCAAAGAAAGTCCAATCCCTCCAAGTTCAGTATTTGAAGGCAAATACTCAGGGTATAATATTTTAGAGTCGTTAAATGTACCTAAACCACCAAACCACAATAATGAGTCATTATTTGTTGCATTTGGTAGGATATTACAATTTAAAAAGTTAACCTGAATAATTCCTAACGCAGCGTAGCTGCAAACAAAGTAAAAATTTCGTCATATTTGCAAATGCGAAAATTCATTGACAAATTTAGTGACTATATCCATGGCGAAATACATGGTTTTGACAGAATAATCCTGAAAGGTCATATAGGGGGATTTTATTACAGTGATAATTTTTATTATTTTCTGAATAAAGAAGGGGTCAAGTTAAAAGATTTCAAAGACTATGCACAAAGAGTAACAGGACAGATAAAATCACACGTAGAAAAAATAGTATCAGAAACAGGAGCATACACTGAGTATTTAAATAGCCCAAAAACCTCAAAAGAAGGTATTGCCAAAAGAGTGGCAAAAGAACGAGCAATATCCGAAGGTTTAATTTGTGTTTTGTCAGCAGTAGAACCTTGCATGGCATTAAGCATTGAATACAATAAATCAACAGGGAAATTAGAAAAGAAAAGCGGTTATAGAAAATGTCTACACTACTATTTTTATTATATGGACAGAGATTTTGGACAGATGTATGTGCGATTTCAGACCTGGTTTGCATTCGGGCTTCAAATCTATATCAATGGCAGGGAATATTTAAAAAAACAATTAGACATAGCCGGCATAAAATACAGGAGCTACGATAACAGTATTACCTGGGTTGAAGATATTGAAAAAGCCCAAGCAATAAGTGACCAATTTCATGAGAAAAAGCTACATAAAGTTTTTGACCAATTTGCCGAAAGAGTAAATGGGTTTTTACCACGCATAAAGGAAATTTTCAATGGTCCGGCCTATAAATGGTATGTAGAACAATGCGAATATGCTACCGATATAATGTTTAAAGACCGGGAATGTTTGGAAAAATTATATCCATACTTTGTAGAATACGCTTCGTTATGTCAAGTTGGAGAAAATATATTTACATTTTTTGGACGAAAAGTTCACGGACTTTATCAGGGAGAAGCAGTCTCCGACCGTAAAAACTTTTTCGGACAAGGATTTCGTGTAAAGTTCATGCTTGATAAAAATTCTATAAAGATTTATGACAAAGCAAACAATCTGCGAGTTGAAACTACCATTAACAATGCAAGCGCATTCAAGGTTCGTAACCCCAATCCAAATAGTACAAAGAAATGGCTCAATATGGGTAAAGCTATTTCAAATTTATACCGGTATGCAGAGATTTCAAAAGCTTGCAACATGCGTTACCTTGAAAGTTTGTCAAATGTTGACAATAATGATAACATTGACAAAGAAATTGAAAAACTATGTAATAGCAAAAACGTGAAATTGTCAAGTAAAAGTGAGAAACCGAGACGATATTCAGGGTTTAATTTACTGTCAGATTCCATAACCAAAGTTTTTAATGCAATTTTATCAGGAGAGTTTGTAATACGAGGTTTTAGAAATAAAGACCTTCGTCAGAAATTATTAAATCTTGGCTTGTTTTCAGAAGATGACCTTTTGAACATGAAAAAACTATCAGGTAAAATAACAAGATTGATAGCCAAATTAAGGGCACACAAAATCATAACAAAATTGAATAAGACATGTAGATACAGGGTAACAAAGTCAGGAGAAAAAATACTATCAAGAATATTGATGTTCAAGAAATTTGAAATGAAAACTTGCTAAAAAAACAAAATTTTATTGAGTAATAGTATAAA
>JAAELO010000452.1 GCA_024226555.1 Desulfobacterales bacterium
CTTTTAGGCTATGTCATTGGCTTTGATTATTTTTTTAAATTTTCAATAACTTAAAAAATTAAAGAAAAGCAATCGCAAGAACAAGCTCATCAAAACAGTGCTCATCAAAACATTTTTTATACTTTTTTGAAAAATTTAATTTTTTTAAATTTGTGTTTATTTAAAAAACTTTTGTTTTTTAAATTGTTCTTAATTTAGAAAATGATGTTTTTTAAATCTGAATTTTTTAAATCATCTCTTTTTAATTTAAAAAAAAACATTTAAAAAATTGTTTTGGGTAAAATAATGGTTTTTTAAATTTTTTTTTTTGGTTTTTTAAATCTTGAAAATTATTTAAAAAATGTATTTTTTTTATTTAAAAAATAAATTTTGGATTTTTTAAATTAAAAAAAAATTATTTAAAAAATGTCAATTTAAAAACAAAAAAAAATGCACTAATTCCTTAAGTAATTTTGGACATTTTTTAAGAAACCCCCCCCTCAAAAAATTTTTTTTCCGATTTTTTTTTTTTAAATTTTTTTTTCAATTTTTTAAATTATTTTTTTTGACATTTAAAAAACAACAAAATCTAAGGATTTCTTTTTTAAATTATCCTCATTTTTCAAATATTTTTTTATTTTTTGAATTATTTTTTTATATTTTTAAAATAATTTTACATTTAAAAAATATTTTGCACTTTTTTTGAGATTTTTTAAATTTTTAAAAATTTAAAAACACTGTATCTTCCTAGCTGTGAATTTCACGCCTTTACATGCCTTTTTTGGCTATTTTGGCATCGATTCTCGGGGACTCGCAACTCTTCCATGGATTCTTTCCGCTTCGAGTAAAGATAATATAAACTCGCCGGTTCCAAGTGTAAAGCATCACCTTATCGAAGAA
>JAAELO010000453.1 GCA_024226555.1 Desulfobacterales bacterium
CATTAATAGAAGAAACAGAACAATTCGAAAAAACATTTTCTTATCAAAACAAGAGTATTTTAATTAGCTTTCAGAGTGATACCAAGGGCATTGTTGCTGAAATTTTAAAGAGAGAATCCCGGGAAATAGCAGTAGATAGAAACCTTGGAGAGTATGGTTTTGACTCAATCCGTTTTACACTTTTAGCCCAGAAGCTAAATAGAAAATACCAGCTTTCTATTGATGCTGAATTTTTCTATCAATATTCGAATATAGAACTGATATGCTCTAATTTATTGTCTAAATATGTAAAGGAATTTGGATATTATTATGCCAGTCCACAATCCAATACTATAGGTAGAAATGTAGTATCTGATCAAAAATGGAAAAATGAAGAAGATGCTGATTTGAGCAAAAACGAAGATACTCAGGCAGTAGCAATAATTGGTATGAATGGTCAACTACCGCAATCAAAAGATTTAAATGATTTCTGGACAAATATTGAGTCAGAAAGGAATCTTGTTACTGAAATTCCAGTAAGTAGATGGTCTGAGCATGACCTTTATGATGATTCAGATAATGATAGACCTTCAAAATGGTGTGGAATTTTGGATGGTATAGAAGAATTTGATTCTTCGTTTTTTAATATTTCACCACGAGAAGCAATAACCATGGATCCACAGCAACGTCTTTTTTTGCAGACAGTTTGGAAAACTATTGAAGATGCTGGCTACAATCCATTAGATTTAGCTGGAAGTCAAACTGCTGTTTTTGTAGGATTAGTTGGTTCAGATTATTGGGATATTTCTTCAAACAACATTCATAATATAGATAATCATACTATTACTGGTAAGGTTCACGCAATTATTTCAAACAGAATTTCGTATCTACTGGATCTGCATGGTCCAAGTGAAACAATTGATACTGCTTGTTCAAGTTCAGCAGTAGCTATCCACAGAGCTCATAAAGCAATTCTGAATGGTGAGTGCGAAATGGCAATTGCAGGGGGAGCAAATATAATTATAAATCCCTTATTACATAAAGCACTTAGCAAAAATGGTATGATGAGTGCTGATGGTAAATGTAAGACGTTTGACAGTAGAGCTGATGGCTATGTTAGAGGGGAGGGGGTCGGAGCTATTTTATTAAAACCACTCACCAAAGCCATTGCTGACGGGGATCACATATATGCACTAATTAAAGCATCTGCAGAAAATAATGATGGAAAATCTGTTTCATTAACTGCTCCAAATCCTCAATACCAAGCTGAACTTTTGATTAAAGCATATGAAGAATCTGGAATTGATCCATCTCATGTAACATATATTGAGGCACACGGAACAGGGACAAGCCTTGGCGATCCTATTGAAATCAATGGGCTAAAAGATGCATTTAAAGAACTATATAAAAAATGGAATCTTGAATCTTGCGAATCTCATTGTGGACTGGGGTCAGTAAAAACAAATATAGGTCACCTTGAGGCTTCAGCAGGAATTGCAGGAGTTCTAAAAGTGTTACTCATGATGCGTCATAAAAAAATTCCAGGTAATATACATTTTGAAGAAATGAATCCCCGAATTAATTTGGAAAAAAGTCCTTTTTATATAGTTAAAAAAACAGAGGATTGGAAAAGCCTTAAGGATAAATCCGGTTCCATTATTCCAAGGTGTGCGGGAGTTAGCTCATTCGGACTTGGAGGTACTAATGTACACATTGTATTAGAGGAGTACAAAAGTATAAAATTATTACAAAAAAAGAATTGGTATGGATCTGATAGCCATGAGGCGCACATTATAACACTATCAGCAAAAAATAAAGAAAGACTTAAAATCATTGCAAATGAGATGGTAGCTTTCCTGCAAAATAATTTACTGCATAAAAATTATTCACTTTCAGATATCGCATTCACACTGCAAGTAGGGCGAAAACAGATGGAGGAAAGACTGGCCCTGATAGTATTATCAAAACAGGATTTAATTGATAAATTAATCAAATATACCAATGGTGAAAAGGATATACAACAACTATTCTGTGGAAATGTTAAAGCCTCAAAAGTAATAACGAGTTCAATATTTGCAGGAAAGGAATATGATGAATTTATCTTAAAACTAATAGATAACAGGCAATATGAAAAAATAGCACAATTCTGGAGCCACGGTACAAATGTTGATTGGAGATTACTATATAAAACAAAAAAAACAAAAAGGATTTCTCTTCCTACATATCCTTTTGCACCTGATCGATATTGGATAAAAAACGAATCGCAGGTTAATTCTGGAATTTCAAAGCAGATACACCCACTATTAGACGAGGTAAACTATGAGCTTAGTTTGGATGAAAATGGTGGATTTATATTTGAGAAAAACCTACTAAAGGACGATCTTGTAATTCAAGCTCATAAGATAAACGGACAGTTGATTTTGCCTGGGGTTGCACATATAGAAATGGCCTGCGCAGCAATTCGTCATTTAATAAAAAATCAAAATTTTACTATATCTAATGTAGTTTTTATAAAACCACTAATTATTACAAAGGATATAACTAAAATACTACTTTCATTAAAAATGGAAAACGGACATCTTCAGTATAAAATCCTTAGGAATTGTGATGAAAAAAAGACTGTTTATTCCAAAGGTTATTTTCTGCAATATGATAGGGAGTCTTCAAATATAGTTAAAGAAGAAGATCAATACCTGCCAATAAAATCTATTCAAACAAGATGTACATCTCAGATTGAGAAAAAAATGCTTTATTCTTCCTATAAAGAGTTGGGAATGAATTTTGGTTCTTATTTTCAAGGGATTGTAGAACTTTGGGGTAATGATGATGAATCTTTAGGGCTTATTGAAATACCACCTGGATTTAGGAATGATTTCCACCATTATTTTTTGTCTCCAATATTACTGGAAGGAGCTTTACAAACAATGTCCAGTTTCAAGGTGGTTAATGAAGCAGGAGAGAAAACTGCATATTTCCCTTTTTCTATTGATAAAATAGAAATGTTTTATCCCCTTGAAACCAAAGCATATGTTTATAGTAAAATAGTTGATAATGGATATAATGTCGTAATTATGGATTCCACCGGTAAAATTTGCGTAAGACTTTACAATGTAACTTTAAGAAAACAAAAAGATAGATTAAAAAATTTTTTTTATGTTACCAAATGGGAAAAGTCAGGATTAATAAAAAATGTTAACATTATCAATGATAAAAATATAGAAAATCAAAAAACAGTAGTTTTATTATACCATACAGAATTTCCACAACTACATGATTATCTAATTAATGCTAATCAAAATGGAAAAGTTATAAGGATTAAATTAGGAAATAAAAAAAAGAAAATTTCTGAGAATAACTGGGAAATTGACACAACTGATACAGAAGCATTTGATAGTATCTTATCTAATATTGAAAAAATAGATACTGTTTATTTCATGGGGATTGAAGCAGAAGAACCTGATATTAAAAAGATTGATGATCTGGATCAAAGTCAGGAAAGAGGAGTTTTATCATTATTTCGTTTTATTAAATCATTAGTCAACAATGGATTTACAGAAAATATCGAACTTCGAGTGATTACAAATAATGTTGTTTCTATATTGCCAGAAGATAAAATCAGACCTTATGCCGCAAGTATACATGGTTTAGCCAGAACTATAACAGTTGAGTATCCAAAAATAAAAGTTCATTGTTTTGATATTGGTATTAAAAATTTTACCAGAGTTTCAGGAAAAAAGGTTCATCCTGATATAAAAGCAATTTTCAACCTGTCCATCAATTCTAATGGAGAATTAATTGCAATTCGAAATGGAAGACCATATTTAAGAAAAGTATATGGTAAATCTTTAGATAAGGATAATCTATTTTCTTACAGAGAAAATGGCGTTTATATGATTTTAGGAGGTTCTGGAGGTATTGGATTTGAAATGGCATGCCATTTGGCTGAAAAAGTTAAGGCAAGGATAATCCTTATAGGTCGAAGACAATCAGATTTAAAGCTCACCGAAAAGCTATCTATAATCAGACGAAAAGGAGGCAAGGCGCTTTATGTGCAGGCTGATGCTACAGATTTTAACAGCATGCAAAATGCTGTTAAAGAAGCAAAAGATCATTTTGGTAAAATAAATGGTGTTTTTCATTCAGCAATGGTTCTGAAAAATAAGACCATTGAAAATATGAATGAGGAATCATTTTCTACAGTATTATCACCAAAAGTGAGAGGTAGTATTGTTTTACATAGTGTACTGGATGAAGAAGAATTAGATTTTATGATATTTTTTTCATCGGTTCAGTATTTTTCAGGTTACGCGGGTCAAAGTAACTATACTGCTGCATGCACTTTTAAGGATGCTTTTGGTTTATATCTCAATCAAAAGAAGTCATATCCAGTAAGGGTTATAAATTGGGGATACTGGGGTAGCGTAGGTGTGGTTTCCTCTGAAAAATATAACAAAATCATGGCTGCCAAAGGAGTGGGTTCTATTGAACCTCAAGAAGGTATGGAGGCAGTTCAAAGGGTTTTAGGAAATCCAGAAGCTCGTATAATATCATATAAAGCCAGTGAACATGTATTAAAAAGTATTGGGTTTCACTATGATCAGGAAGTAAAGTCTTATCCTGTAAAAATTCCTGCGTTGCTTGGTGGATTAAAACATCAGATTTCTAATATGACTGGCAGGTCTAAAAATGAATCTAAAGAGCTTCAAGAAGCATTTGATTTATTAGAGGATTATGGAAGATGTCTGTTGTTGAATTTATTTCAGAAAATGGGAGTTTTTCAAACTAAGGATATTATCTATGACATAAATACTCTTAAGAAGAATTTGAATATTGCTACTGTTTATTATCGACTCTATGAATCTCTGATTGAAATATTTGATAAAGCTGGTTTTATTAATTGTAACGAAACCGAAATTATTACTACATCGTTAATAGATAAACGGCAAAAAGATATAAGTTTGCAAAATCTAAAATTAATGAAGTTAAACATAATGGATAATTATCCTGATATTTCACCATATACTGATTTATTATTAACATGTTTGAACAGCTATCAAGAAATTCTAAGTGGTGATGTCGCTGCAACTGATATAATATTTCCCGAGTCTTCATTGAAGCAAGTTGAAAGGATATATAAAGGTAATCGGGTAAATGATTATTATAACGAAATTGTGGCTAAAAGCGTTTTGACTTATCTTGAAGCAAGAGAACCTTCATTAAATAAAAAAACAATTAAAATTCTTGAAGTCGGAGCTGGTACCGGTAGTTCAAGTATACTTGTATTAAAGGAAATTCAAAAATATAGTAGCTCTATAAACTACAAATATACAGATGTTTCAAGAGCTTTTACTCTTTTTTTTCAAAAAGAGTTTGGAGATAAATATCCTTTTGTTGAGTTTAGTATTTTTGATGTTGAAAAAGATCCTCTGGATCAGGGATATAAAGCAGGAGATTTTGATTTAATTATTGCTACAAATGTTCTTCATGCAACAAAAAATATAAGAAATACAATAAAAAATATTAAAATATTATTGAAAACAAATGGTTGTTTAATCATTAATGAATCAACAGCTGTTCAGGAGTTTTTGACATTTACTTTTGGATTATTAAAAGGATGGTGGTTATACGAGGATGAGCAGGATCGCTTAAAACATTCACCTTTGCTTAGCACCAAAACATGGGAACAAATTCTTCTGGAAGAAGGCTTTGATCAAATCACAATTTTGGGAGATCCCAATTTAGAAGATAAAAAACTATCTCAGAATGTGATGGTTGCACAAAGTGATGGTGAAGTTCTTTTAGAGAGGAAAATTAAAAGTGAAACTGATAATCATTCTTTTACTGACGATATTGATGAAAAACAAATTGTAATTCCTCAACAGATTAATACTGACAAGAAAAGTGCAGTTAAAGATAAGTACCCAATAACAGAGATCAAATATATAGAGAAGAAGCTTGTTGATTATCTAATAGAGTGTTTAGATATTAAGAACTCTAATATTGACATCAAACGACAATTTATAGATTTGGGTCTGGATTCTATAATCAGTACAGAGTTTGTTGATAAAATTAATGTAGAATTTAATATCCTTTTAAAGACAACAATTGTTTTTGATTTTACCTGTGTTCAGGAACTGGCTAAACATATAGCAGAAACCTATAGTGATCAGATAGATATAAAAAATGTAAAAAAAGATACTGGATATAATGATGATAATAATAATTTAATCAGATTGGAAACTGCGAATACAGAAAAAAGCCCAGATAGATATAAAACTCAAATAAATAGTGATAAAGCACTTTTAAAATATACAATAGAAAGTGTTTCTGCTGTTATTTGTGAATGTCTGTCCATTGAGAATAAATCTCTGGATTTGGAAAAGGAATTCTCAAAGTTTGGTATAGATTCAATAATCAGTGTTGAACTGGTAAACAAACTTAATGATATATTTAATATTTTATTAAGACCAACAATTATTTTTGACTATACTTCTATTCGTGAATTGTCATCATATATTTTTGATAAGTTCAATCATGAGGTTAATAAAAAATTTTGCAAAAATGATATTCATATAAATGATTACAATGATAATGAATTTCATTCTGGTGAAAAAGAAGAGTCTTTAAAAAATCAGAGAAATGAATCAGGGGAATTAAGTATTAATCTTGTAGAAAATCAAAACGAAAAGACTAATATTAAAAACTCTCAATTCACAATAAAAGGAAGTAAAGAACAAGAGTTAATTCAGGATATTGCCATTGTCGGTATGTCTGGTAAGTTTCCCGGAGCTGAAAATATTGATCAATTTTGGAATAATCTTTCACAGGGCAAAAGTTCAATAACGGAAGTACCAAGAGAACGTTGGAATATAGAGGCGTTTTATGACTCAGATCCGAAAAATTTGCTAAAAACATATTGTAGACTTGGAGGCTTTATCCAAAATATTGATAGATTTGATTCCTTATTCTTCAATATTACAGGGATGGAAGCAGAGGCATCAGATCCACAGCAACGATTATTTTTAGAGGAAAGCTGGAAAGCACTGGAAGACGCAGGATATACAAAAGAAAAAATGTTTAA
Organism: Desulfobacterales bacterium; assembly: GCA_024226555.1. Classification (GTDB taxonomy): domain Bacteria; phylum Desulfobacterota; class Desulfobacteria; order Desulfobacterales; family JAAELO01; genus JAAELO01. Next base: position 7,061 of record JAAELO010000453.1, read on the forward strand.
CTCCAAATGTGGTGTATTTGTAGGAGGTGGAAATGGAGACTATTTATCAATTATAGATCAAGATGGTAAGGGAAGAGTTCCTCAATCTTTATGGGGAAATACCGGTTCAATGATATCTGCTAGAGTATCTTATTTTTTGAACCTAAAAGGGCCAAGTATTGTTATTGATACGACTTGTTCTTCTTCGTTAGTTGCAGTTCATATGGCCTGTCAAAATATAAAAAACAGTGAAATAGACATGGCATTAGCTGGAGGAGTTTTTATCAATAATACACCAAATTTTCATATTATGACAAGTAATGCTCAAATGTTATCACCAAGCGGTAGGTGCAATGCTTTTGATAATAATGCTGATGGGTTTATTCCAGGGGAAGGAGTAGGAGTTATTGTTTTGAAAAGGTTGAAATCAGCATTAAAAGATAACAACAATATTTATGGAATTATCAAGGGGTCAAGTATTAATCACGATGGTAAAACCAATGGTATTACAGCACCCAGTTCATTGTCTCAGGCTGAAGTTGAATTAGATGTATATAGGAAATTTAATATTAATCCTGAGAGTATTACTTATGTTGAAGCTCATGGAACTGGCACAAAATTAGGTGATCCAATTGAAGTGGATGCTTTGACAAAAGCATTTACCGAATTTACAGACAAAAAACAATTTTGTGCAATAGGTTCAGTAAAAACAAATATTGGACATGCTGTTGCTGCTGCTGGGATCGTAAGTATTATAAAAATTCTCCTTTCATTGAAATTCAAGAAATTGCCTCCTTCTCTAAATTATGAAAGCCCAAATCAACATATAAATTTTAAGGATAGTCCATTTTTTGTAAATGACAAATTGACAAATTGGAAAGCGGAAAAGAGTGAATCTTTGCGAGCAGCTGTTAGTTCTTTTGGTGTTAGCGGTACAAATGCTCATATTGTTATTGAAGAAGCTCCAAAACAAAGACAACGTGAGTCAATTGTGGATCAGCCTTATTATTTAATTCCATTATCGGCAAAAACTGAAAATTCTTTAAGTAGAAAAATAATGGATTTATATCACTTTATAAAAAGAGAAGGGAAAAATGTTTTATTAAGTGATATTGCGTATACCTTGCAGGCAGGGAGAAGTCACTTTCCTATAAGGATAGTATTGATTGTTAAGGATTGCAATGAGTTAGAGGTTAAGCTTGGTGAAGTAAACAACAATGATTCCATTCAAAATTACTTTAAAAGCTATTCTGAATTGACCAAAGATGAATCACAACCAGCATCTATAGAGCTAAGTCAACAATTGATAGAAGAGTTAAAATCAAATTATTATAAACATGAGAAATATAAAAATATTTTATCTGCTTTGGCGGACTTATATTTAAAGAATTGTAATTTGGATTGGCCCAAGTTAAACCAGGCTAAATCTTATCAATTAATATCCTTGCCAACTTACCCTTTTGAAAAAGAAAGATATTGGGCTTCAGGATTAGGTCGGAAAGCTAACTCTGTATCAATTATTAATATGGAAAGCGAAAAAAAGCATCCATTAGTACATAGAAATTTATCTACTTTTGATGAACAGAAATATTCAATAACTCTGACAGGGAATGAGTTTTTTCTTACTGACCACATTTATGATAATCAGAAAATTTTACCGGCTGCTGTTTATATTGAAATGGTTGCGGCAGCAGCGACTTTTGCAGATAAAGCAAAAATACAGATAATTAAAAATATTGTGTGGATAAAACCCATAATTGTTTCTGGGAAAGATCATAAAGAAGTTCAAATTTGTTTTTCAAAAAAAGATGGGGTAGTGGAATTTCAAGTGATCACTAAGCAACAAAATGAAAATATTATCCACACACAAGGTATAATTATTTATGAAAACGATTTAACTAACCAAGAGAAACCGATTAAAATTGATCTTAATATTATTAAAAGTCGATGTAATAAGCTGATGAAATCTGAAGAATGCTATGAAGCATTTGACAAGATGAAATTTAATTATAGAGTATGTTTTCAGACAATTAAGGAACTCTATTTTAATAAAACGGAGGCTTTGTCGCTTATAAAACTCCCTGAAGAATTAAGTGCAGATTTTAATAAATATATACTTCATCCTTCGTTAATTGATGGGGCTTTCCAAACTTTGCTTGGTTTAACAAATATTAAAAAAACAGTTACAAGAGGAGGCTTTCTACCTTTTTCTTTGAATGAAATTAAAATATTGAATCCCTTATCTGAAACTCTATATGTTTATTTAAATCATTCAGATAACAATCCTGCTGATGAATCAAAATTTCAAAAATATGACATTACAATTATGGATAAGGATGGTTCAATATTAGTAATAATTAAAGAGTTTTCTGTAAAGAAATTACAAGAAAATATAAATAATAAATTATTTGATGAAGTTCCTGGTTACATGGAACAACCAGAAGATATGAAAATCTTAAATACTTTTACCAAGGTAGTACAAAATGAATTAACAATTGATAAAGCTACTCAAATAATTAGTACTATATGAGGGAATATCTAATAACCGTCTTTTAACCGAACTGCGTTTTTGGAAAAAATAAATCTATTAAAATTAATCCGTTATTTTTTATCATGCAGAGATTTTATAAAATAATAAACTTTTATAAACGTTGAAATTCTATCAAAGTCACAGTTACCAGAGGTTCCCGTGAATCAGTAGATTTTAATAATAAATTTTATAATGGAATAAATGATAATTATTATGAGGAAGGGTTACTAATGAACGTTAATAATAATTTAGACCTTAAAAAAATAATTGAAATGATCAGGGATAGAAGAATATCATTTCAAGATGGTTTGGAATTTATAAAGGAGCTTAAGACTGATTTAAACGTTTTTGAGGAGAAAATTGCAAAAGAATCAGTAATACGTTATTTTACAAATAGGTGGGAGTTATCTCAAATAGAAAAAGGAATTCAAAAAAGTGAATTGGAACTTCCGGAAGTTATTATAATATTTGACATAGATAAAAGCACTTATAGTGAAATTCAGAAAGTATTAGGTTGTGATCCTTCAAATAGAACCAAAATTGTTCTGGTAATGCCTGGAAAAAGTTTTGAGTCTCTGGAAGACCAAATATTTACTATTAATCCTTTTGTCTCAAAAGATTATGAAGAATTATTTGAAATACTTAATATCCAAAAAATAATTCCACAAAACATTGTTTTCAATTGGACAAAAACTCAAGGCTTTGTTGATTCATTAACTCTTGATAGATATTTGACAAAATCGATTTATCCCTTGTTTTTTTTAAGTCAAGAACTTATGAAACTAAAATTAAGTCATGAAGTTAAACTTTTATATATATATCAAAACCAATCATGTGATTCAGAGTTATTTGATTCCATTTCAGATGCATTTGTGAGTGATTATCCCTTGCATGCTTCAGTCAGTGGATTGGCAAGGACCATTCGCATAGAAAATCCAAAGTTTATTTATAAAGTAATTCAATTGCCCAAATTCACTTCAAAGAATTTTGATGTTGATATTCTGAAATATGAATTTTTTGACGACAATGCCGTTGAAGTCCGTTACTTAGACGGTAAGCGTTATGTGAAACGTTTACTGGAACTTAATGAAAGAAGTAAGGTTGCAGACTTACAAACTCTCAAATTGCATACAGATGGAGCATATTTGATTACCGGTGGAATGGGTGGTTTAGGTTTACTCCTCGCAAAATATTTAATCAGTCGGGGTAAGGTAAAAGTGGTGTTAACAGGTCGCTCTACGTTAAATAAAAAACAGATAGCTCAGATTCATGATTTGGAATCCTCAGGCTCTAAAATAAAATATATTCAAACAGATATATCCCAACTTTCTGAAGTCAATAAACTTATTGTAGAAATTAAATCCCGTTTTGATAGAATAAATGGCATTATACATTGTGCAGGAGTCCTTCGAGATTCGTTTATACTTAAACAGTCTAAAAAAGAGATCGGTGAAGTGTTAGCTCCAAAAGTAAATGGAATAATATATATAGATGAAATTTTAAAGAATGAAAAGTTGGACTTTTTTATTTTGTTTTCATCTCTAACTGCTGTTATGGGGAACATAGGTCAATCTGCTTATGCATATGCCAATTGTTTTATGGACAACTTTGCTTATGTGAGAGAAGATTTAAGAGCGGAGAACAGACGATTTGGTAAAACTATAGCTATTAATTGGCCTTTGTGGGATGAAGGCGGCATGCAGGTTAATGAAGAAATCAGACAGCAATTGAAGCAGAATCATGGTGTTTCAGCAATTAGTATAAAAAAAGGCATTAAAGCATTTGAAGATGCATATAAAATATCAATTCCGCAAATAGCGGTAATCAGCGGAGAAGGAATAAGCGACAGAGATACTCTTGAAAAAAGTAATTCAAATCATAATGGAGAATCCTCTGAGAAATTCACTGATAATCAATATTTTGATTTTCAACTAAAAAGCATAACGTTTATCAAAGAAATAATTTCAAAGGGAATAAAAATATCTGTTAATAAAATTGAAACTGAAACACCTTTTGAAAAATACGGGATTGATTCTGTGACGATTATGGGGTTGACAAGCCAATTAGAAAAAATTTTTGGAGAATTGTCAAAAACTCTATTTTTTGAATATCAAAATATTAAAGAGTTAAGTGCGTATTTTATCGAAAACCATCGGCAAAAATTAATAGAGAATATTTTTGAATTTCATGAAGAAAAGTCAGAAAGAAAAAAACAAGGAGTTACATTTGAAGAAGAGGCTTTTCAGTCAAAACAATATCATTTTAATCATTCAAGTGACGTAATAGACATAGACAATCCCAAAAACTATCAAAATATAGCGATTATCGGTATTTCCGGACGATACCCCCAGTCAAAAGATATAGAAGAATACTGGACAAATTTACAAAATGGGAATGATTGTATTATAGAAGTCCCCAAAGAACGATGGGACTGGCAGCAATATTATACGGAAG
>JAAELO010000454.1 GCA_024226555.1 Desulfobacterales bacterium
CTTCCGTATAATATTGCTGCCAGTCCCATCGTTCTTTGGGGACTTCTATAATACAATCATTCCCATTTTGTAAATTTGTCCAGTATTCTTCTATATCTTTTGACTGGGGGTATCGTCCGGAAATACCGATAATCGCTATATCCAAGGCGCTTGAAAAATTTGATCTTAAAAAACTCTCATTTGACTCAACAAATCGACCTCTTTTAATGTGTCTGTGGGACTTTTTTAGAGAAACAGATTTCTCAAAAAATTTAGGTTCTGGTTCTAAAAAATCATCTACATGAAGAATTTCGCGAAGTTCCTTTTCATAAGATTCCATAAAATATTGTGTAAGTTCATTAATCGTCTGGTATTCAAAGAAAAGTGTTTTAGGCAGTGACCCAAAAGTTTTTTCTAATTGATAGATCATATTCATGGCCAAAACTGAATCAATCCCATACTTATCAAGAGGCTCGGCTGTATCAATTATATTGACTGAAAGTTTCAGAGTAGATGATAGCAACCTCTTAATTAACTCAACAGCTTTTTCCTTTAACATCGATTGCTTTGTTAATTCTAATTCAGAAACAGGTTGAGATTTTACTGAATATTTTCTCTTCTCCTGAATAGAATCGTTATTAAAGAAAAGAGAACGCATCTGTTTTATATGACCTTCCATCACCAATAACTGCCCATGTTTTGAAACCAATCCATTATAAAATGCCATAATGCCGGTCTCGCTTTCCAAAGGAACCATTCCTGTATTCTGGCTGAACATCTTTTCAGCTTCTGCACCTAACCCCATTCCACCTTCTTTCCAAAGCGGCCAGTTTATTGATAGAGTCTGTCCATTGCGCTCATTTGCTATAACTTTTTTATTTCGACTGAATGCAAACCTATCCATAAAAGCGTTACCAGTTGCATAATCAGCTTGCCCAGGGTTTCCAACAACACCCGTTCCAGAAGAGAAAAGAACAAAAAAATCCAGATTTTGATCTTTTGTTGCTTCATCTATATTAATGCATCCTGATACCTTTGGTGCCAGCACCTGTTTAAACTCTGTAGTACTTTTTTTAAGAATAAAATTATCAAAAATGACACCTGCGCTATGTATAATTCCATTTAACGAACCATACTCATCAGATAAATTTTGAATCAGCACCTTAACTTCATCATTGTTTGAGACATCCATCTGTTTGTATTCAACCCGGTTGCCTGTGGTACAAAACGCTTCTAATATTGCCTGTTGATCTTTGCTGATTGAAGAACGACCAGTGAGAATCAATTTAGCTGTTCGCATTTTTCTGGTGATTTCACGGGCAAAAATCAGACCCAAGCCACCAAGGCCTCCTGTAATTAAATAGATTCCATTCTCTTTCCAGGGAAGTATTGTTGATTTTTCAATAACTGAAAATTCTTTAAAAGAGAGGATCTGCCGATTATTGTTGATGTATCGTATTTCAAGGTTCTGGGGAGAAGCACAGTTCGCTTTAAGCTTTTCCACTATGCTATCTTTTGCTTCTCCAGTGGAGATTGAAATGAGTTGCCCTTTGAAATTTGGATTTTCAAGACCAGCTGTCTTGAGAAGCCCTGAAAGCCCTAAAAAAACATATTCATCATTCTCAGGAACAACCACTTGCAGAAGTTGATTTCCTTTGAGTTTCTTTTGAAAAATTTCTTTAATAAACGCGAAGACTTGTATAGCGTAATCCTGAAACCGAGATTCAATATTTATTTCTTCTGATTTTAAAATATGGCAGGAACTTCCCTCAATCTGTTTTTCAATAAAACTTTTAGAAAATCCTTTAAAATCGCAAAGTACAACAAAGTGTTTAGTATAACCTGTTTGGTTCATACTTACAGGGGTAGAGGCAGGTTCTGTTTTCCAGACTGGATATGCCATTAAGGTTCCAATCTCTTTAAATTGTAAATAATTTTCTTCTTCCTGTGTTCTGGATGAAAACCCTGTCATCCTAACACATACATTCCCATCAAGATCGCACATGTCTATATCAATTTTCTGAACCTTGTCCGAAGGCATGCTGCCCTTTGAATATCGTAACCACGCATACATTGTTTCAGTGCATAATCCCAACACTTCAAGCTTCTGCAACGCAAATGGCAGAGGCAGTTTTAAAGGTATTGAAGAGCCTGTTTCATCATCCATTAAACCGATGGACGCCTGTAAGGCAGAATCCATTAAACAAGGATGTAAAGTATACTGATCTTTCGTTTTAAGGATTGAAGAAGGCAGGAACAATTTTGCCAGTACCTGCTTGTTTCCAAGATAAATCTCTTCAAGTCCTTGATGTCCATCGCCGTAGTCGATACCTAATGCTTTAAAACTCTGGTAACATTCGTCTGGAGTCAAAATGCCCCTATTCATTTCTGAACGTAAACTTGTCAAATTAAGACTCTGATTCTGGCTCACTGCTTTTAGTTCGCAAATTCCCTTTGCATGTACAATAGATTCATCCTGTTTATTTTCAGGATCTGAATAAATTTCAAACTCGATCAGATTACCTTTTTCAGGGTATAATCCTATATGAACATCTTTAGCGTGATTGTTTATACTGATTGAACGAATCCAAACAATATTATTTAAATGAATTTCTACCAGTTCATCAGAAGCCCCCATCGCTAGATTAATTGCGGCTCTGGCCATTTCAAGGTATGCGACACCAGGCAAAACCTTTTGACCTTTTACTTGATGATCATTTAGAAAAAATTCATCTCCAGTAAAGGTCGAACTGTAACGTTGCTCAGATAAATCGGACGTATTTCTATGCAAAAGCGGGTGAATAGCTAAAGCACTAATTGCGGTTTTAATTTTATTTTCACTTTTAGGAACCCAGTATTGCTCTTTGGCAAACGGATAGGTGGGCAGACTGATTCGCTTTGGCTTATTATCATTATATAATTTGTTCCAGTCCAGCTCCAGCCCTTTTACCCATAAATCTATTAGTTTGATATATTTATTCTTGGAAAACCAGATATCAATAGTGTTTTGCAAATCCTCATCAGCAGTAAAAATCGATATAGTGTCTTCATTGAGTTTGACTTGACCTCTGAATAAATCTTCAATACCCTCTTTTCCTTCTATAAATCCCTCCAGCTTTTTTTCAAGTTCATCTAACGAGTCAACAATTAATCCAAGCCGTTCTTCCATAGCTTCCCGTCCAGTCTGAAGAGTATAAGATAGATTTGCTATATTAAGTTTTGGTTCATTGACTGATTTGGCAGAACTTACTTTTCGAACAAACTCTAAAAGATTGTTGGCTAATTCATGAAGCCGATCCCTGTTTTTAGCCGAAAGAGGGATTAAAAAACGATTTGTTTGAATCACTTCAAGTGGTACAATATCATTTGAGTTACCTTTATACTCTTCAATTATCAGATGAGCATTGGAGCCTCCAGCTCCAAAAGATGATATACCAGCAATTCTTGAAGCTTCTTTGCCATTAATAACAGGACATGACCAATCTTGTAATGTCTGGTTAACTACAAAGGGTGTTTTTTTAAAATCAATATATGGATTCAAAGTGGTTGAGTGCAAAGAGGGTACAATTTTTTTGTAGCGCATCTGCAGCAACACCTTGGTTAGTCCTGCAATGCCTGCTGCAGATTCACAGTGCCCAATGTTGGATTTGGCAGAACCAATCATGCAAAACCCTGTTTCTTCAGTGCTTTTCTGGAAGGCTTTGGTTAAGGCTGCGATCTCTATTGGATCTCCCAATTTGGTACCAGTTCCATGTGCCTCAATATAACTGACAGTTCTGGGATTTACACCTGATTCGTGTAATGTCTGTTCTATCGCTGCTTGCTGTGCTTTAGGATTAGGAACAGTGTAACCATTAGTTTTACCTCCATGATTGATTGAGCTACCCTTAATTACGCCATAAATTTGATCATTATCTCTTTGTGCATCAAAAAGTCGTTTGAGTAAAACAACCCCAACACCTTCTCCTGGGATATATCCGTCCCCACCTTCACCGAAACTCTCACAATGACCTTTGCTTGAAATAAATTGCCCTGCACTTAACATCAAATATTTATTTGGATGAATGCTCAAATTCACTCCTCCGGCTATTCCAAGAGTTGTTCGTTCCAGCATCAAGTCTTGACAAGCAAGATGAATCGCAGTCAAAGAGGATGAACACATGGTGTCTACCGTCATGCTTGGTCCATTGAGATTCATCACATAAGAAACACGATTGGATATGCTACCATAACTACTACTTAAACCTATACGGTTTCCTTGTAAGCTTTCTTCAGCCCCAAATAGTTGATATTCACCGTGCATCACTCCCGTATAAACACCAATCTGTCCAGCTCCTTTTTTTCCTTTTAAAGTCTCTCTGGTATATCCAGCATCCTCAACCGCCATCCAGACATGTTCCAAAAAAAGGCGTTCCTGTGGATCAACAATTTCAGCTTCTCTGGGAGAGATATTAAAAAACAGAGGGTCAAACTCATTCACTCCTTTTATAAAACCACCCCATTTGCTAAAATGAACTCCAGATTGATTTCGATCTTCTGAATAATATTGACGCCAGTCCCAGCGATCATTGGGAATTTCTATGATACAATCCACACCATTTTGTAAATTATTCCAATATTCTTCCAGATTTTCAGATTGAGGGTAACGACCACTGATACCAATAATCGCAATATCAATATTTTTTTTGCTTTTCGATTTAGTAAAATCTTTTTTAAAGGAAACAAAACGATTTCGATCTTTGTTTGGTTTTGAAATTGTTTTTCGAGATTTATGCTTTTCAATTAATTCAACTTCTGTTGTGGAGGATTCATCAACATGGAGAAGCTCATGAAGTTTATCTTCATAAGACTCCATAAAATATTGGGTAAGTTCATCAATTGTCTGGTATTCAAAAAAGAGTGTTTTAGAAAGTGAACCAAAGGTTTTTTCCAATTGATTAGTCAACTCCATAGCCAGAATGGAATCAATTCCATATTTTTCCAGAGGTGCAGTTGAATTTACTCTATTAATGGGAAGTTTCAGTGAAGACGCTAATAGTCGCTTAAGTAATTCAACAACTTTTTCCTTTAACGGAGATTGATTTACTGTTTGAGGTTTAACTGTATTGTTTCTCTGATCTTGGATATAAGATTTTTTAATATAAAGAGAACGCATTTGTTTCAACTCACCCTCCATCACCATTAACTGCCCATGTTTTGAAATCAATCCCTCATAAAAAGCTTGAATACCAGAGTTACTTTTCATAGGAATCATTCCTGTATTCCTTGTCATCATCTTTTCTGCCGAAATATCAACCTTCATACCTCCCTCTTTCCAGAGTAACCAGTTAAAAGCGAGAGTTTGCCCAGAACGTTTATTTAAAAGTACTTTTTCATTTCGGCTGTAAGCAAATCGATCCATAAAAGCATTAGCTATTGCATAATCAGCCTGCCCTATATTTCCAAGAACACTGGCTCCAGAGGAAAAAAGAACAAAAAAATCTAGATTTTGATCTTTTGTTGCCTCATCCAGATTAATGGTTCCTGATACCTTTGGTGCTAACACCTGTTTAAATTCTTTGATACTTTTTTTGAAAATAAAATTATCAAAAGTAACACCAGCACTATGTATAATCCCATTTAGTAAACCATATTTATCATCAATGTTTTGAATCAGATCCTTAACTTCATCCTTTTCCGAAACATCTACCTGTCTGTATTCAATCCTGTTACCTGATTCACGAAGTATTTTCAATTTTGCTTGCATATTTTCGCTAATCGATGAACGACCAGTAAGAATCAATGTTCCTGTTTGTATTTTTTTAGTAATTTCATGGGCAAAAATAAATCCTAAACCACCTAATCCTCCAGTAATTAAATAAACCCCATTATTCGCCCATGGAGACACTACATATTCCTTAGAAATTGAAATTTCTTTAAGTGAGAGAATCTGCCGATTATTATTGATGTATTGTATTTCAATATCTTGAGTTGCACCACAGTTTGCTTTTAGCTTCTCCACCAAACCTTTTTTTGTTTCTCCTGAGGAGATTATAATGAGTTGTCCTTTGAATTTTGGATTCTCAAGAGCAGCAGTCTTGAGGAGACCAGAAAGTCCTGAGAAAAAAAGTCCATCATCATCCCCAGTAACAACCAGTTGCAAAAACTGACTTTTTTTCGGGTTCTTTTGTAAAATCTCTTTAATAAATGAAAATACTTGTATACCGTATTCCTGAAAACGAGATTCAATATTTTTTTCTTCTGATTTTAAAATATTGCAAGAGCTTCTCTCAATATGATTTTCAATATCACTTTTAGAAATTCCTTCTATCTCACATAGTAGAATAAAATGTTTAGAATAATCTGCCTGGATCATGCCTTTGGGAACAACAGATTCTGTTTTCCAGACTGGATATGTCATTAAGGTTCCAATCTCTTCTGATGGTATATAGTTTGCTTCTTCCAGTGTTCTGGATGAAAACCCTGTTATCTTAACACAAACATTCCCATCATCATCGCACATATCAATATCAACTATTTGAACCTTGTCAGAAATACTACTCGCAGAATATCGTAACCAGGCATACATTGTTCCAGTGCAGCTTCCCAACACTTCAAGTTTCTGTAACGCAAATGGCAGAGACAGTTTTAAAGATATTGAAGAGTCTGTTTCATCATCCATCATTAAACCGATGGACGACTGCAGGGCAGAATCCATTAAACATGGATGTAAAGTATACTGATCTTTCGTTTCAAGGATTGAAGAAGGTAGGGACAATTTTGCCAGTACCTGTCCGTTTCCAAGATAGATCTCTTCAAGCCCTTGAAACTCCTCGCCATAGTCGATACCTAATGTTTTAAAACTCTGGTAACATTCGTCAGAAGTCAAAATGCCCCTATTCATTTCTGAACGTAAACTTGTCAAATTAAGACTCTGATTCTGGCTCACTGCTTTTAGTTCGCAAATTCCCTGTGCATGTACAATAGATTCTTCCTGTTTATTTTCAGGATCTGAATAAATTTCAAACTGGATCAGATTGTCTTTTTCAGGGTATAATCCTATATGAACATCTTTAGCGTGATTGTTTATACTGATTGAACGAACCCAAACAATATTATTTAAATGAATTTCTACCAGTTCATCTGAATCCCCAATAGCCTGATTAATTGCGATTATAGCCATTTCAAGGTAAGCTACACCAGGCAGAATCTTTTGGCCTTTTACTTGATGATCGTGTAGAAAAAATTCATTACCACTAAAAGTCGAACTAAAACGTTGTTTGGATAGATCGGATGTATTTCTATGCAGAAGAGGATGAATAGCTGAAACACTATCTCCACAATTTATATGGGGTTTTATTTTATTTTCCTTTTCAGAAATCCAGTATTGCTCTTTGGCAAATGGATAGGTGGGCAGACTGATTCTCTTTGGTTTCTTTTCATCATAAAGCAGACTCCACTCCACCTCAAAACCATGGCTCCAAGATTCAGCAATTTTCTCGAATTTACTTTTCGAGATCCATTTAGTTATTATTTCATAAGTATCTTCATCTGAGGAAAAAAGAGTAAATCCATTGTCTTGATCTTCAACTTGCCCCTTCCAACAATTTGGGATATTTTTCTTTTCTTCGATAAATAATTGTAATTGACTACTTAATTCGGCAATATTCCTCGATAGAAAAATCGCACGACACTCCATCGATTCTCGTCCTGTTTGCAGAGTATATGCTATTTCCGACAAATCTATTTTGCATTGTCTTTGATTAATCGAATCCTCGGAAGTTTGTTTAAATAGAAATTGTGATAATTCTTCAATGTATACTTTCAGACTTTCCACAGTCTTTGCTGAAAGAGGAATAAGCATAGGATTTTCATTTGAAAGACCAAGATCATCTTGGGAAATAGATGCGTCAAAATGTTCTCTGACCACAATATGTGCATTGGTTCCACTGTGTCCAAAAGAATTTAAGGCAGCCATTAAAGGTTCATGATTTCTTGCTTTCCATTCAACAGGTTGAGTATTGATATAAAACGGAGAATCTTCAAATTCGATCATTGGATTCAGTTTTGTAAAGTTGAGCAAAGCCGGAAGTTTACGATATTGCATGGATAATAATATCTTGATCAAACCAATGACTCCTGCAGCAGCAGATGTATGCCCGATATGGGATTTTGCACTTCCGACAGCACAATACTCCTTTTTACTAGTAAATTGTTTAAATGCTCTTACAAGAGCGTTAGCTTCGACAGGATCCCCAAGTTTTGTTCCGGTTCCATGAGCCTCAATATAGCTGATTTCTTCCGGATTAATTTTATACAGTTGATAAATATCTTTAATCAATTGTTCTTGGGACAGTCCGTTTGGAGCTGTAATGCCATTACTAGCCCCATCTTGATTAATTCCTGATCCGCAGATCACCCCATAAATAGGATCTGCATCAACGAGTGCCTCTTCAAGCCGTTTCAATACAACGACAGCTGCACCTTCCGACATAATCGTTCCATCAGCCCTTTCATCAAACGTATGACATCTACCAGTTGGAGAAAGCATATCAATTTTCGATAAATTAACATATGCATCCTTACTCATCGTAGCATTGACACCTCCGGCTATGGCTATATGCGATTTTTCAGCACGCAAATTTTCGCACGCTAAATGGACAGCCACAGCTGAAGAAGAACAACCTGTATTTACGACCATAGCGGGTCCCATAAAATTAAGAAAATAAGACAAGCGTGAAGCAATAATGGCCTCGGAAGAACCGGTGAATGATTCATTAATATACCCTGTAGGCTCTGCTCCGACGTAGATTGCTACCTGAGATCCAGCTAATGTCTTGGGATTATATCCAGCGTCTTCCAAAGCTTTCCAACTTTCCTGAAGAATCAATCGTTGGTGCGGATTCATAGATTCCGCTTCCCTGGGAGATAGATTAAAAAATAAGGGATCAAAACATTCTCTCCCCTCTAAAATGCCTCCCCACTTGCAATAGCTCTTTCCTTGTTGTTTTTGAGGACTGAAAAATCGTTCCTGGTCTAAATAAGAAGAAGGCAGCTCTACTACTCCATCTAGACCCTCAATCAGGTTTTTCCAAAAATCATTTACATTATTGGCTTTTGGAAACTGTCCAGAAATCCCAATAACTGCTATATCCGGTGATTTAAATTGATCATTATTTGCTTCTTTAGGTAAAGAAGAATCATATTTTCGAGTTTTTTCCCTTATCTTTTTTACTTCAACCTTTTCAATATGCTTACTTTTTTTATTATGAACCTGTTTGAAGATTCTATTGGGATATTTTTCTTTGATCTTGATTTTCTCTTTGTATGTTTTAATCACATAATTTGTGAGATTATTCACAGTGGAATAATCGAAAACAATTGCTGTATTCAGTGAAATGGATAGAAGGTCGTTGACTTTGTCAATAAAACCTACACTTAAAATCGAGTCAATTCCATAAGTCAAAAATACTTCATCATTATCAATATTCACTTTTGACATTTTAAGAGTATCTGATAAGCAATCAATAATTAGATTTTTGACATATTCTTTGACATTTATACTTGGTTCTTCTGAATTACAAATGCTACTCTTTTCATGAGTTAATGGAGATATTGAAGATACTTTTTTTTCGATATTTTTTTTCTCTTGTTGTACATATCTTACTACACCATTACTTTGAGCTACGATTATTTGCTGACCTAATTGATTAACATTTTTTGTAGGAAATAAGACGGAATTAAATCCTTCTTCTTTTAAAATTCTGTTCCAGGATTCAGGGTATAACCCTGGATTTCCAGGAATCCGCAGATTCTTATCTTCGCTTAACCACCATCCATCTAATAAACCAAAGGTCAGACTAGTGAAATTCGACTTATCTTTTATTTCATTTAAAAGAAGCAAGCCATTTCCATGTAAAACGGCTTTTGCATTACGTAATGTTTGTCGGATATTTTTTGTAGCATGTAAAACATTAGTAGCGATTACTAAGTCGAATTCTCCAACCTCAAATCCTTGATCAGCTAAAGGTAGTTCCACATTCCAAAGCTTATAACTTAAGAATGGGTTATCAGGAGCGTAATGTTTCTCTGCATGCATTAGGAAAGCTTTAGAGATATCCGTATAGCAATATTCTTTTATATTACTCACATACTTACGTATTTTTGACAAAACAACTTCGGTTGTTCCCCCAGTACCAGCACCAATTTCTATAATACGCAGACTGGCTCCAGGATCCGATTTAATTCGTTCCTCAATATAAGTTACAACTAAATTCGCTAATATCATGTTGAAATAGTCAGCAATAGCGTTATTTTTATAAATCCCCTCCACTTTTTCCATTGAAGATTTAGGAAACACAACATCTGTCGCTGGAATTTCGCCTTTTAGAATTTCCGGAAGTTTTTGCAAACAAGAATCTAATAAAGTTAGCAATGCTCGATGTTGAGAATTATTAAAGTACAGCTTTTTAATTGATTTCCACGATTCCCAAACTCCTTCTTCCTTCTCATTTTTTACTTCTTTAAGTACCTTGATCAATCCTGATTCATTCTTAATATAACCTTCTGACTCTAACATTTCCAAACAACATTCATTCCACCATAGATAATATTTATCAATAATTCCTGAATCTTTCCAAATAAGTTCATTTTCTTCAAAAATATTTTTTTTGCTGAATATTCCTAAAGACTGTATTTGTAGAAAAAGTAACTTAATTATATGACTATTTAATTTATCCCTATAATCATCTGTTTTTGGAATTTTTATTTTTATAGACTCCTTTAATGAATGAATAATCGAATGAGCCATTGGTTTACAAATTGTAATTACTTCTTTTTCACTACAATTCATTACTTTTCTTACTGGCTCAAATGCTTTTACACAAGTAATTTGATTCAAAGTTCTTTCTTTTAATAATGAGATAAAGGTTTCAAAACAATTAAAACCCTCATGATCTGAAATCAAACCAAATTTATTTTGTAAGAGTTTACCAAATTCAGGGTCCACTACTGAGTTTTCCCAGTACCCCCAATTAATTATACCAATGGGAAAATGACTTTTACTTTCTAAGGATTTCACAAGCGAATCCGCATAGGTAATTCCTGCTGCATATCCGCAAGTCTTAATAGCAGAGGTAAATTGAAACGATTGAATGGATGAAAAATAACACATAAAATCCAACGGTTCTTCTTTAAAAACAGTGTGGAAATTTAAACTCCCATTTACTTTAATATCCAAAATAGACTGAAATTCAGTTTCTATTGTTTCTTCAATAGAGTTTTCAGAATTGAATACAACCCCTGAAAAAATAGCCCCATTAATTTTCGAGTATTTTTTCTTTATTTTGCTGACTGCTTGATTCATTGAATCAAGCTTTGTAACATCTGCTTGAATATATAAAAGCGATTTTTCCAATCCTTGAAATGATTCAATTTTCTTCTGGACCACTTGGGAAGTTTCTGGAGTACGTCCGATCCAAACTACTTTGGCTTGATATCTTTGAATTAAATGACGTGTGATAGCTTGGCCTACATTACCACTTCCTCCCAAAATAACATAAACTCCATTGTACTTAATTCCTGATTGATCATTGATATCCCCTGGATTTAGTTTATAGAACTTTTGTTTATATCTAATTTTAGATTTAATTTTGATTACATCTCCTCGGTTTGACGCAGGCTCTTTTAAAACCTGTTGCAACAGTGCTTCTCGCTGATAATAGTCCGCCAAATTTTCCGAGGATAAATCCAAATTTCTCACTAAAAATTGATGATTTCCCTGTGCGATAGAGTAAGCCAATCCTGTAATACCACCTCCAAAAGGAATTATTAAATCAGCCCCGACATTAAATTTATCTAATGTTAGAATGTAACAATCAACGGAGGTATTAATTTTATAATTTTGTTTTAAAAACTTAATAAGACGTAATAACTGAACTTCATTTGCCTGTTGACTTTGTATTAGTGTATCCAGATCTACTGAATTTGATCCTTCTTGAGAGAGGGAAAGAAAATAGATACAATCAACAATATCTATTTTTTGTAAACAGGTTACAAATGTTTTAGTATCTTTAACATCACAAAACCATTCTGATTCTGATACTTGTTTTGTCTGATTTCCTAAGCGGAGAAGTATTGTTTTCGTATCCCCGTTTTGTTGATAATATTTTTGGATTGTCGTTTCAAACTGAAATGAAGACTCTTGACAGACAATGAGAACAAGCTTATGATTTCCTGAATTATCGGATGATATCATCAATTGTTCTTCCCACTTAGAGATAAATGTCATTTCATCCCCTGAATATATATCAGTCTCTTTTGTAATAGATTCAATAGTAGAATTAACTGGGGGAAGCATTTTAGATGATATTCCCATGGTAGTTTCTGTATCTTTCGATGATTTATTTTTGGATTCTTGTATCCAATACCTCACTTTAGTAAATGGGTAGGAAGGTAGACTAATTCGTTTTGGTAACTTATCCTGATATAAAACTCCCCAATCCATTTGATACCCCTGAGTCCAAAGTTCAGCGATTTTATTTAGCTTCCCTTTCAAAATCCATTGTTGAAGAGCTCCTTTTAAATCGATATCTGAATCAAATAGCCTCATCGCTTGAGTATTAGGTTTAACTTGTCCCACCCATATATTTGGAAGATCATCCCCTTCTACAAAACTTTGCAACAACTTGATTGCTTCTTTCAAATTATGAGCCAATAAAATAAAACGCTCCTCCATAGGCACTCTCCCTGTCTGAAGAGTAAACGCTAAAGATGTTAAATCAATTCGTTCTTTTTCCGTTTTAAGATAATTCAATATTTTAGTTATATAAATCTGTAACCCTTCGGGAGTTTTAGCAGAAATAGGAATGAGTACTGGTTGACTTGTTTCAAGTTGAGTAGATTCTTCATTTTCAGCAGTATACTCCTCCAGGATTATATGAGCATTTGACCCTGTTGCTCCAAATGAACTAATTCCAGCTCGTCTTAAA
>JAAELO010000455.1 GCA_024226555.1 Desulfobacterales bacterium
AGTAGCGAGAGAAACGAGCGGATATATAATAAAGAAAAGCCGATTGAAAGACGTCAAGTCAATATTCATATAAAACACAGAGTTTAAAGCTATGTTACAATAATAAGTATATTTTTACCTTTATTTATTGTCGATCGTAAAAAATAAATAGTGAATGAATAATATTAAAAGCCTGAATAAATAGTAGATCCAGCATAAAAACGATTGAAGCCTTTGATTATTAGATAAAAACAGCATGAATTATATTGAAACAAATCCAGCCGTACTTTTCAACATCTTCATTATATAATCTAGTAATCAAATTTAAAGGTATATAGAAGTAATTCCAATAAAAACTGCAACAAATACCTTAAAAAACATAATCCATTAAATACCTTTTAAAGGAATAAATATCTATAATTCTGAAGTTTAGATAAAATCCACTCGATAAATTTATGATCCAGCCGTTTTATTAAGGATTATCGATCATGAACAATAATTATTAGTCTTTGAATGAAAAGATTAAAAATAGCATGTTTTCTATTTAATTCAAATATAATAGATAAAAACTATTCTATTAAGATCGAGTGAATACATAATGTTAAAGATAATATAAAATATGACCAAATCCAGCTTGATAAAAACCAAAGATAGAATAAGAACTAATCAAAAGATATGATCGATTATAATCGATTAATTATCCAATTCTTCATGATTTCTATTAAACTACAGAGATTATTATAAGCCTTTGATAAAGGATAAATTAAATAAGAACAGCCTAAATTCAAGTTCACGATCGGCTTTTTATGAATCAGCAGTATTAATGATGTATAATGAATATGACCGATTGCATAAATTGATCCAATAATTAATAAAATAAGAAGGTAATAATAGATAATACTGCCGTTAAAATTAACCTAAATTAATATATGATCGTCTGATTTAATAAAAAACATGAAACATAATAAATAAAAATCAAATATCAATAAGAATGGTAATGAGCGATAGATAAAGGATAATTCATTAAAAGTTGACGACTGTTTATTAAAAACAATAAGATGTGCTAAGATAATGGTAAATATACTTCTATGCCAGTGGATAATGTTGTGGAATAATTAAGTTATTATTAGTCAAGTGCAAGCAATTATTTCTTTTAATTCATAACATCTAAACTAATCA
>JAAELO010000456.1 GCA_024226555.1 Desulfobacterales bacterium
CTACCATTTTAGCAACGATGGACATCTTATCGTTTCAAATCGAACAAGGTCAAAGTAATAAATTCTTTATCTCCAATTGGGAATCAATTCCGATCCAATTCTACTCAATATTCGATTTAATTTTCCAAAAGGATTCCAAATAGAAGTTAAAGAATTTATTACTTTGACGAAGTTCGATTTGAAACGATGCAAGGTACATCGTCGTTAAAATGGTGGAAATTTTTTGTGATACGTCATTTTCTTTCTAATTTTTCCCGAGTCGCGATGGTTTTTTTACTACTCGAATTTCGGCGCGAATTTATGAAATAAGCCCCAAATGCTTCGAAGATTCATTTTAATATATATGGTTTAATGGTTAATTCGTAAGTATTAATTTCCATGCATTTGGAGCTTATTTCATAAATTCGTATCGAAATTCGAGCGGTAAAAAACCCTTCGCGACTCGGGGGAAAACTAGAAACAAAATGAAATGTCAACAAAAATTCAACAATTTTGACGACGATGGACCTCGTATCGTCTCAAATCGAACATCGTTAAAGTAATTAATGCTTTCTCTTCGATTTGGAATCCTTTTGATTTATATACGATTTGGGATGGGAGAAATTTGAAACTGGAAATCGTTCTCGAATTTGACTACTCTATTTTTGAATAATATTGGATAAAATGAAGGCGAAATGCGTGTCATTTTCACGCATTGGCAAATC
>JAAELO010000457.1 GCA_024226555.1 Desulfobacterales bacterium
CATTTCATCCAAAATATTAATTATTAGAGGTTCCCTATAGTATTTTTATTCTGGTTTATTAATGTTCTGGTGAGTTCTTAATCACTATAACTTACAGATTTCTAATCATATCTTCAGTGATATAATCCAGAAGAATCATACCATCTGTTGTAAGAGAACAATTAATTGAATTAAAAGTCATTAATCCTTTTTGGATAAATTTTTCAATACTACTCTTAAAAAGATCAGAAAAATCACAATCAAAATTTCTATTAAATTGATCAATATTAACACCTTTTGATTGTCTTAAACCAAGGTAAACAGCTTCAATAATTTGCTGCTCTTTAGACAAAACTTCAGTTTCAAACAGAGGGTCAATATTTTTTTTTAAATCTTTGATATATTCATTTAAATCAGATTTTTTATACCATCTTTTTCCATTTTTAAAGGAGTGGGATGATGGACCAAAACCAACATATGTATCGAAATTCCAGTATTTTGAATTGTGCCTGGAATAATAGTTATCCTTTGAAAAATTCGAAATTTCATAATGATTAAATCCATTTTTTGATAGATAATCAGAAGTTTCCTTAAAGAAAAGCGAAGAGATCTTTTCTTCCAAAGGTATAAATTCTTTTTTAATCAGTTTCTTCTTTAATGGTGTTCCATCTTCATATGTTAAAGTATATGCTGAAATATGTTCAGGATCTAATTTTATAGCCTCATTCAAATCATTGATAAGATCATATTTGGTTTGATTTGGAAGTGCGTAAATGATATCCAGACCAATGTTTTCAAAATCTGCTTTTCGAGCATATTCATAGACTTTTTTGGCCTCTTTTGAATCATGTATTCTACCTAAAAATTTTAAACAATGATCGTCAAATGTTTGAAAACCAAAGTTAATTCTATTAAAACCTGATTTCTTAAGATTAGATAATTTTTGAAAGTCAGCTGTACCTGGATTAACTTCAATAGTTATTTCAGTGTCGGAACTGATTTTGTTATTTTTGTAAAGAGAACCTAATATTTTATCCAGCATGTTAACAGATAGAATAGAAGGTGTTCCACCACCAAAATATATTGTGTCAGAGGTCTCGACAACATCTTTGTATATTTCGATCTCTTTTAATAATGCACTTAAGAAAGGCTGAAAAAGCTTTGAGTCAGTTTCCGAATAAAAATCACAGTACTCACATTTTTTTATACAAAAAGGAACATGTACATAAATTCCCTTCATATTAAATAAACCTTTTTATAAGCTCATCTATAGCCTGATCAACTGAATTTGGAGTGATATCATAATGTTCACAGGTTTTACGAACATGTTCAACTTTTTCAGGATTGTTCATGTCTGAAACAGATCTAAATACACCAGTTCGTCTTCCAACCTGATAGATCATCTGTGAATCCTTAGAAAAACCAAGAAATATTTTAACAATATCTATCATTTTATCTTTGTCTTCAGGTAATTTACCTTCAATATCCTCAAACAGATTAAGAATATGGTCACTTTTTATCGTGCTTGTTATTCCATCAAGATTTTCAAGTAAAATAAGTATTTCATTTGCAACTTCAAAATCGGTGCATTTTTCAAATTTTCCTGATTCAAAATCTTTATAAAGTTCAACATGGTTCGGTATTGCAAGCGATCTTAATCTTATAAAATCAGGATTAATCTGATTTAAAGTATCGGCTGTTTCAAGTGCATGTTCTTCTGAAAATTTGCGTCCACCTAAACCTGGCATAACATATTCTGAGAGCTCCATTCCTGCATTTTTAACTTTTAAACCGGCCTTAATGTGACCTTCTTTGGTAATGCCTTTTTTAACATACTCAAGAACTTTATCAGAGCCTGATTCAAGTCCAATATGAATTCTATTCAAACCCGATTCTGAAATTTCTTTTAATAAATCATCTTTTATTCTGTTGATTGTATGTGATCTTGCATAGGATGTAACTCTTTGAACCTGAGGAAAGCATTTTTGTATATGTTTCAGGATTATAACAAGATCGTTCGGTTTAATTATAAGGCTATTGGCATCCTGAATAAATATAGACTTCATTCCACCGGAAATCCAGTTAAGAGCGGTATGAAATGCAAGGTAATCATTACTTTTTATTTTTTTCTTTGCATCAAAAAGCTGGGTTTGTGAAATAGTTCCATTATCGTCCTTAAGAGATAAAATGGTATCAACACTTTCTTTAATTGCGTCAATATCAAATATAATATGTTTGAGTTCTCTTAAAGAAAAATCACTTCCTTTGTAAACCGGACAAAATGTACATCTGTTCCATGGGCAATTTCTTGATATTCTTATTAAGAGGCTTTCTGATTCACTTGGTGGCCTTATAGGTCCTTGTTCAAATCCGCTATAATTATTATCCATAGTATTATCCCTTCACTGGAAATTATTTTCATACTTTAAAAACTTTATATAAATGTAAATACGAAGAGGTTCAAGTCAAATAAAAGGACAAATTTTGTTTGCTCAAATTATTAAATTGAGTTAGCTTTGATTTTGGTCAATTTTAAGGAAACTTCTTAATAATTAGAATTTTTGATTGAAACTCTTATAAACTTTCCAATTTTATAAGATACAAGGTATAAAAAAAATGTAGTTCGATTAAAAGGCAGTTATTAGAGATTCCTTTATATAATTTATTAAACAACTAATTGATATTTCTGAATAACATTCAGAAATTAAAATAAACATGAAAAAATATCTAATATTTACATCTATAATTATCTCAATGTTTTTAATTCTGTTAGTTTTTCTTTATGCGAAGTTGTATTCATATGCAAATACACCCGCAGATAACAGAAATATTCCCACACATGTTGTTGTAAAATCGGGCCAACCTTTTGCCACAACACTTAAAAAACTCTACAATAAAAAGCTTATTGTAAATCCAAGACTTTTTAAAATATATGCAAAACTATACTCCTATGAAAGTAAGATAAAGGCTGGTGAATACCTTCTTTCTCCAAATATGCCCCCTGAGAAAATACTTTCTGTAATGGTTAGTGGTAAGGTAAGGCTTTATAAACTTATTGTTCCAGAGGGTTATAATATTTATCAGATTGGGGAGCTTGTTGAAGAATCTGGTTTTGCAATCAAAAATGAATTTGTAAGAGTTGCAAAAGATAAATTTTTTTTAAAAAGTAAAAATATTGATGCTGATTCCTTCGAAGGGTATCTGTTCCCTGATACCTACCATTTTTCAAAGTCTGCAGATTCCAGGAAAATTATTTCTAAAATGGTTTCTAAATTTAATCTTGTTTTTAATAATGGTTGGGAAAAAAGAGCTAAAGAAATCGGTTTTACAAAGCATCAGGTTGTTATTTTAGCTTCCATAATTGAAAAAGAAACAGGCGCTGCTTTTGAAAGACCCCTTATTTCTTCAGTATTTCATAACAGACTTAAAAAGCGAATGCGTCTTGAGACTGATCCCACTGTAATATATGGTATTAAGGATTTTGATGGTAACATAAAAAAGAAACATTTAAGGCAATACACTCCATATAATACATATAAGATAAAAGGCTTGCCCCATGGACCAATTTCAAATCCCGGTTCTAAATCAATTTATGCAACTCTCTTTCCTGCAAATACAAAATTTTTATATTTTGTATCAAAAAAGGACACAACCCATAAATTTTCCACAAACATAAAAGATCATAACAGTGCCGTTAGAAAGTATCAGTTGAGAAGACGAAAACGCTAAAACTGTTGACGGAAACGAAAAAGGACAAATGACTTTTTATTCATCTTTAGAAGATAAAGCCGGTCAAAGGATAATGGTTGGATTTGATGGCGTATCATTAAATAATGACCTGAAGTTCTTAATTAAAAATATCAGAGTTAATGGGATCATTCTATTTAAAAGAAATATAGAGAGTCCTGAACAAGTTAAAGATTTAATAAGTGCTGCACAGGAATATGCAAAATCAAGTGGCTTACCCAAACTTTTTGTTTCAATAGACCAGGAAGGTGGAACAGTATCAAGATTGAAAGAACCTTTTACCCAGTTTCCAGAAGGTGCTGCTGGAATCAAAACAAATGAATATGCTAAATATTTTGCGCAAGTTACAGCCAGTGAGTTAAAATCTATAGGTGTTAACATGAATATGGCACCCGTTCTTGATATCGATCCTGCAGGTTTCAATGGAATTATGAAAAAAAGAGCACTGGGAAATACACCGCAGCAAGTATCAGTGCTTGGACTTTCCATTATAAATAATCTTGAAAAAAACCGTGTTATGGCTGTTGGAAAGCATTTTCCAGGAATTGGACGAACTGTTTTAGACTCACATTTTGAACTGCCAAAACTTGATTTAACCATTGAAGAATTAAACGATTTTGAGTTGAAACCTTTTGAAGCTGCAATAAGAAATGGGGTATCAGGTTTAATGATATCACACATTTTATATACAAAATTAGATGAGAAATGGCCTGCAAGCCTTTCTCCAAAAATTGCTAAAGATCTGTTAAGGGATAAGTTAGGGTATGATGGTTTATTAATAACTGATGATCTTGATATGAAGGCTGTTAAGCATGACATCAGAACATCTGTTAAACAGGTTCTTAAATCTGATATTGATATACCACTGATTTGTAAAAGTGGGAAAAGGGTTGAAGAAGCAT
This sequence comes from Desulfobacterales bacterium, assembly GCA_024226555.1. Classification (GTDB taxonomy): domain Bacteria; phylum Desulfobacterota; class Desulfobacteria; order Desulfobacterales; family JAAELO01; genus JAAELO01. Next base: position 4,629 of record JAAELO010000457.1, read on the forward strand.
TCGATGAGATCATGAGAAATTTAAAAGATAGTAATGAGCTTGAAATATCCGGAAACAAATCCCTTGAAAGAATTCTGAAACTGAAGAAAACATTTCTGTAAGTGGGTAGATTTATTCTAATATATGTATTATATTGAAAAGATCTGAATTGCATGTGCATGGCCTCTTTTTTTGTGCATAGTTCAGGTGTTAAATGAAACCTGTAAATAAAGGAACTATAATGGCTAATGCAAAGAGCGGTGACACAGTAAGTATTCACTATACCGGAAAACTTGAAGATGGAACTGTTTTCGACAGTTCAGAAGATAAAGAACCTTTGGTTTTTGAAATTGGAAGCGGAGCTGTTATCAAAGGCTTTGATGATGGAGTAACAGGAATGGATCTTGGTGAGAAAAAAAGTCTTGTTATACCTCCTGAAGAAGCTTATGGGCTTGTAAACCCTGATTTATTAAGTGAAATTGCTCGTGATCAGTTTCCAGATGAAATCACACTTGAAAAAGATCTCGTGCTGCAAAGTAAAACCCCTGATGGGCATGTCGTAACTGTAGTGGTTACAGAATTAACTGATACGACTGCAACAATTGATGCAAATCCACCTCTTGCAGGAAAAACATTGTATTTTGATGTTGAGTTAATGAAGATAGCTTAAGGGAATCTCTAATAACTGATCTTTTTGCGAAACACAGATATAACAAAAATAAAACTGTAGTAAAATCAACCCGTTATTTTTTGTTATGCCTTGTTTTTCATCAAAAATTCTAATTATTAGAGGTTCCCTTAAAACATTACTAAACACATAAGTACTTAAAATACGTTGCATTCCATATAAGACCCGGGCACTCCCCGGGTTTTTTTATTTATAAGTAATAAAAAGAATTGACTCACATCTAAAGTGCAACCATAATTCAAATTCATTTGAGGGGATCTCTAACAACTATTGAAATACAGCGTTTATAAAAGCTTTCAGTTTTATAAAATTTCTGTATTTCCAAAAATAACGAACCGGTTTTTATAACAGTTTTTTTTGAATAACAACGTATTTCGGTTAAAAGGATTTTATTAGAAATTCCCATTTAATATCATAAAAGGAAAAAGCATTGAAAAGAGAAACGCTTATTGGAACTTTTGCAATTATAATGTCATCGATAGTATTTGCATTAATGTCGTTTTTAATTAAAACGGCTCCTGAAATAGACCCTTATAAAACATCTCTTTTCAGATTTGCGATCGGCTTTGCAATATTAGGCACAGCTGCAATGGCAAATAAAATCAGCCTCAAATTTGTGAATAGCAAACTACTTTTTTTAAGAGGAATTTTAGGTGGTATAGCCATTTTTATTTTCTTCTACTCAATTAATAAAATAGGTATAGGTAAAGGAACATTAATTAGTTATATGTTTCCGGTTTTTGCAGTTATAGTGAGTTCTATCTTTTTAAAAGAAAAGGTAGGTCTTTATAAATGGTTGTTGATTTTAACTTCTGTTTTGGGAATATTTCTTATATCTTTTTCTAAAATTAACAGTGTATTTATTGGTTTTGATTACAACTATCTAATCGCTCTTTTTGGCGCCATGATGGGAGGATGTGCAATCACTGTAGTTAAAAAACTAAGAGAAAATGAATCCTCATATTCAATATATTTTGCACAATGCACTATGGGTTTCTGGGTTGTTCTTATACCAGCTAACACGGTTCCTGTCTCAATAGGAATAAGTGGTGGCTTTATTCTGCTTGGAATTGGAATTACTGCAACAATCGGACAATTATTAATGACATATTCCTATAAATATTTATCTGTATCCAAAGGGTCTGTATTAGGCATGCTTACCCCTGTTTTTAATGTGATTTTAGGAATAATCTTTTTCCAGGAAAAATTTACAATAGTGATGGCAATAGGAATGATTCTGATACTAACATCCTGTACACTTATTGGAATGAATAAAAAATAAATCTCTAATAACATCCTTTAATCGAACTACTTAAATTGTTTAAAAAAAACAAAACAACGGAGTCTATCACAAAAAAACTGTTAATTTTATAAACGAACCGGTTATTATTTCTAATGTAGTGATTTTATAAACAAAAAAGCTTTTATAAACATAGAGTTTCAATCGAAATTATAGTTATTATAGGGTTCCTTATGCCAGTCAAATAGTATATACTTCGCTCATAATTTCCTTCAGTCATTTTACTTTTAATTGTTATAAGAATTACGGACGATATGATATTCCAATTAAAAAACAGAACTGGTGTATGCGGGGAAAATGTTTTATTAAAAATCATTTAAAAAAGAATAATTTTGTGTGCTTTCTGGATTTTTATTGACAAATTTTAATAGTTGCCACAATATTAGTTAATACAACAACTAATAAGGTGATGAATATGCAAATACAAAAAAATTTCGGATTTTTAATTAATAAAACAGGCTTAAAAATAAAATTAAAAATTCAAAGAATGTTTGCTGATAATGGTTATCCGATAACTACAGAACACTGGGGGCTTTTGCAGTGTTTATACGAGAGTGATGGTCTTTCCCAGGTTGAACTTTCGTCAATTTTAGAAAAGGATAAACCGAACATCACAAGAATTCTTGATGTGATGGAGAAAAATGATTTGGTTGTAAGAAGATCCGACCCTGGAGATAGAAGAAAATTTTTGATTTTTTTGACTGATAAATCTATGGATATTAAGGATGATTTGTTCAGACTATCAATAAAGTGCAGAGAAGATATAACTGTAGGAATTCCTGATTCAGAACTAAAGCTTTTTATTTCGATGCTAAATAAGATGAGCAAAAATATGGAATGATTAGTGGTTTCCTGTTAAGTAAAATTTTTTACACATATAATTGTCATAACAACAGTTGTTGCCACAAAGGAGAATACATGGATAAATTTACTAAATGGATGATACTTGCTACGATTTCAACCGGAGCTTTTATGGCCTCTCTTGATGGAAGCATTGTTAACATAACGCTACCAACTCTTGTAAAAACTTTTGATACCAATTTTACTGATACAAAATGGATAGTTTTGGTATACTACCTTATTGTTACATCTTTTATACTTCCTTTTGGAAGGCTTGGAGATGTAATTGGAAGAAAGAAAATATATCTGACAGGTTTTGTGATTTTTACTATAGGATCATTACTTTGCGGACTTTCAAATTCACTGCTATCTCTAACAATATCGAGAGCAATTCAGGGTCTTGGAGGAGCAATGCTAATGTCATTAGGATTTGCTATTATAACGAGTCTCTTTGGCCCAAAGGAAAGGGGAAAAGCGTTAGGTATTGTTGCTACTTCTGTATCAATAGCAATTATTACCGGGCCTGTGCTTGGAGGACTGATACTGGAATATTTTTCCTGGCGTTTCATTTTTTATATTAATATCCCGGTAGGTATATTTGGTGTTTATATGATAATTAAATATATTGAACCTGATAAGGTGAAAAATAGTAATATGTTTAATATTAAATCCGCTGTCTCTCTTTTTTCTTTTATGATTTCACTTCTAATGGGAATTTCAAGTGCTGGTAAAACTGGTTTAAGTATTGCTACTATTATTTTATTTTCTGTATTTATAGCTTCTCTTATATTATTAATAATTTTTGAATTAAAAGCAAAGAACCCCATTATGGATTTTGGAATGTTTAAAAATCATACATTCACAATAGGTCTTGTTTCAGGAATCTCAGTTTTTATATCTCTTTCAGGAGTTCTTGTTTTACTACCTTTTTATCTTGAAAATATTCTTGGATTTAAATCAGGAAAAGCTGGTATGTTAATTTCGATAATTCCACTTTTTATGGGCATTTCATCACCAATAGCAGGCGTTATGGCTGATAAACTGGGATCGAATAAAATAACAATCGCTGGTATTATTATGTTACTCGCCGGGTTTATTGCAGTTTCTGGTATTAGTACAAATACGACTGTTACTGAGTTTTTAACAAGACTTGTTTTAATTGGTACAGGTATGGGCTTTTTTATGACCCCAAACAACAATGCAATAATGGGATCTGTTCCAAAAAACAGATTGGGAGTATCATCTGGAATGCTTGCATTGTCACGTACCCTTGGACAAGCGCTGGGTGTTGCAATTCTTGGAGCATTATGGACAAGAAAAACCGATATCTTTTTATCAACTGTTACTGCTGATAAACTTACTGCTAAAATGCTGGCACTTCAAAGTACATTTTCGATCGTAATTATTATTATTACTTTAATTCTAATAATAAATATCTATGCCTTTATTAGAAACAGAAAACTGGTTATAACTGAAGAATATAATTTGGGTTCTGAATAACCTATAGAAAGGGCTAACCGGGACTCATAAATAGATTTTCCAATTTTATAATATACAGAGCGTCAGAAAAAAAAATGAGGCGATTTAATAACACTTTTCTTTTTTTAATAACATCGTAATCCGGTTGAAAGGTACATATAAGATTCCCTAAGTATTACAAACTAAGGCTTTTTATTATACACTTTCTAATAGAGTATAAATAACCAATTGTAAGACAAAAAGCATATATAAAACCCCGTAATTTAAATGAAAAAGTTGATAAAGAAATGACTACGAACAACACAACACATGAACGAACGATAATCTTTTTGCCGGATAACTCATTAAGGCCTGCATTCCATAATAGTACTGCAAACAGGTATCCAAGAAATATGAATAATAATATGAAAAGAATAAAAGACATAATCAAAAGATAGCACTAAAGAAAAATCGAGGCAACTTGAAAGAGCGGTATTAGAATGTTTATCATTTTAGAGAACCTGAAAAGTAACTCTTTTTGAATTTTTAGAGGAAATTTATAATTTGAATTTCAATTATGATTCTAATTATTAGAGGTTTCCTGTAATAAAAGTTTGAATAATTGATGATTATCCTAAAATTTGTATTTTTTTCATTAATCTGTTTGAACAGATGGTCCAAGGTCTGGTAAAATTTTATTTTAACTACCCTAAGGGAACCTCTAAATAATTAGATTTTTGATGAAAAACAAGGCATAACAAAAAATAACGGGTTGATTTTACAACAGTTTTATTTTTGTTATATCTGTGTTTCGCAAAAAGATCAGTTATTAGAGGTTCTCTTAAAGAACTTTTTGTATGGATTCAATTATTGCACGCTTTGTAACTGGTTTTGAAAGGTAGGCGTTCATACCTGAACCTAAATATTTTTCTATATCACCTTCCATTGAGTCTGCTGTTATTGCAATAATTGGAATGTTTTTAGCACTTTTATCCTTTTTCTCGATTAACCTTATCTCTTCAGTTGCTTCAACACCATCAAGGATAGGCATCTGTCCATCCATAAAGATGAGATCAAAACTCTCTTCCTGAAAACTTTTTACTGCTTCCTGACCGTTGTTTACAACAGATACAGAGTGTCCCATTTTTTCAAGTAATTTTTTGGCTACTTTCTGGTCCATCTTATTGTCTTCAGCAATAAGAATAGTAAGTTTTGGAATATCTTTTAATTCAGTAATCTTTTCATCAATAGTAACTTCCGAAGTAGGGATCTGATCAGTTTTTTCAAATACTGCAGAGAAGTTAAAAAGTGTGTAAAGCCCCTCCCTACTTTCAACGTTAATAGATCCACTCATTAGTTCTGAAAGCTTTTGAGCAATGGCAAGCCCCAGACCTTTGCCACCATATCTTCTTGTATTTATGGCTTTAGTAAGTGGAAAATCCTTAAACATGGATGAATTTATCCCCTTTCTTATACTTATTCCAGCATCATATATACCAAAATCCAGCTTAATAAAATCAGCATTCTCTGATAAAATTGATACATTAGTAAACATATGGCATGTATTTGTGAACCTTACAGCATTTTCTGTTAAATTATAAAGAACTTGATAAACTCTCTTCTTATCTCCAATTAAAGAAACTGGTATCTCTTTCTGAAAAAGGTGCATAAGCTTAATTTTTTTCTCTGTGGAGTTTTGTTTAATCTCTATTTGAATATTATCAACCAACTCTTTCAAATTAAAAGGCTCTTTTTTTAACTCAATTTCTCCAGATTCTAATTTTGTAAAGTCAAGTATATCTCTCATAGCTTCAATCATAATATCTGAGCTTAATTTAATAGATTCCACATAATCAACTTGTTCTTTAGTGAGCTCAGTCTCTTTTAACAGATCGCTCATTCCAACAATACCATTCATTGGAGTTATTAACTCATGGCTTATGTTACCGATAAATTCGCTTTTAAGCTCATTTTTGGCTTCAGCTTCTTCTGTTCTTTTGTATGCTAACTTTAAATTCTCATTCAATTTATAATTTTTCTCTTCTGAACTTTCTTTTTCCTCTCTCAATTGATCCATGGCCACTTTTCGCCTCTGTCCAAATGAAGCAATAAACCATGAAAAGAGAGCGATAAAGATTTCAACAATGAAAAAAAGTACTGCCAGCTTATCCTGCAACCTATTAATTTTTGTTTTTAAATCACCTGTTGAGAAGTAAGAAACAACTTTAAACTTTCTTACTTCCCTTGGATTTATTTTTATTTTACTATCTCGTCCAAGTAGAGAATAGTAAATGGTATCGAAAGTAAATAACCCGTTAATGCTTGTAAATTGACCTTTATTTAGGTTTTGAACCCTTTTCCATTCTGTTGGATAGAAGAATTTAAAATCATAATTATTTCTGCTTTTTAGTATGTGACCATACTCGAATTTATTTGAAGGATTTGCAATAAAGAATCCATCTTTATTGATAATATTAGATTCAGCCTTATTTTCTTTTGCGATCTCTTTGAAAGACTTAAGAAGATTATCAGCTTTAAGATCCATAACTAAAATACCGTTAAATTTTTCAGTAGTCATCAGGGGTGTTGATATTTTAATTATAGGTTGTAAATTATCAGGATTTTTTGATTTTAAGTAAAAGCCTGAAATATAAACCTCTCCTTTTTCAAGTTTAATTGACTCCATATAGTATTTTTTATTCGCGACTACGTTTAGATTTTTGTATGGCAATGAAAATGGTCTTCCATTATTTTGTAAAACAACAAGTTTTTCTTTACCGGTATTATCAATAATTTGAATTTTATCATATATTTTCATAACCCTGGTGAATGATTTGAATTCATTTATCAGTAACTCCCTGCTTTTTACTCTTCTTTTAAGACTCTTTTTACTAAGATAAATATCAAGTTCTCCATGTGTACTTTTCACAAGAATATCTGAAACAACTTTTTTAATTGTTCCATAAATGAGCTTTTTTTGACTTTTAACTTTTTGAATTTCCTGATTCTCTATCACTTTTTTTTCAGAAATATTATAATTTGTATTAAAAGCTATAAATATTGTGAAGCACAAAATGGAAAAAGGTATGAAAACAATTGCAAACTTAACAAGAAAAGAAAACGAGATGATGTCTGATTTTATTTTAGGTAACTCCATTTTTTCTCCCATACAATCAATTTGAAGTTTTTACGAATTGTTTATCTGTCCGTAATTATTAGAGGTTTCCTATATTTAATGAACCAAGTTGAAATATTATTGGTTCAATGAAGATTTTTTTGTGAAGTTGAGATTATTTTAACAAAATGGTTTTTTAAAATCAATGAATTTGAGATGAAAATATATGGTAGTAGCTATGATGCTAAAAAAATCAGCAGGTTACAATCATATATCTGATTATAAAGGATTTGTGTCAATATTGGTTTAAATATTAACAACTTACATAGGCAGGTTAGTGTTTTAACCTGCCTTATAAAATCTTACTTTGTTTATAAATTTACATTATTTAATATGGTTTTTTCTTTATCTATAGCTTTTTTTTCGATTTTTTCAACTTTACATGATAGTTCATTTACAAAATCCTGATCTTTAATGGAAGAGAGATTAATTTTTACATTGTAAAGAGCCCCTAAAACAGCTGTTCGTGCCATCATGCATGCTACAGCTCCATCAGTTACTGCATTTGGGTTTCCATTATTTACTACTTTTTCAGTAAGATAAATTACTTCCAGTGCTCTTTCTGCAACAGATAATGGAACCATTGCTGCATGTTTAGTAGCCTCCTGAATAGCTTCTGATCTTTTAATTTTATCTTCTTCACTTTCCTTAGGCATTCTAAAGGCCTTTATAACATCATCATAGGAGTTGGAATCCCTGTCAATATCTTCAGTTAATAATATCTTTAGATTCTGAGATTCTTTAATAATAGTCTTCATTTCATCATCAAAAGACTCGAATCCTTTTCTTCCAAGAGTTAAGTTAGCTACCATTTCAGAAAGTGAAGCTGCAATTGCTCCAGCCATTGCAGAGACACTGCCGCCACCTGGTACAGGATCATTTGATGCTGTTTTTTCGCAAAATTCCTTAAACTTAAGTTCTGATAACATACTTTTTCCTCTCTGTTTTTTATCTTTTATAAGGGTAAATATAGTAAATCTAATGATCTTAGTTTGAGATGAAGTACAAGTGAGTCGCTCAAAATGTGTCATTAGTGATTTCCATATACTATTTTTCCATCTTTTATTACTGTTTCCACAGTGCTTACACCAATATGATATGGAATAAATTTGTATGATGGAAATTCTAAAATCTGAATATCTGCTTTTTTTCCAGTATCAATACTTCCAATATCTTTTTCTCTGCTAATTGCAGCAGCTGCGTTTATTGTAAGTGCTGTTATTGCTTCTTCTGTTGTAATGTCCATATACAGTGTGGCAAGAGAAAAAATCAAAGGTATTGATTCTGTAAAACAACTGCCTGGATTCATGTCTGTGGCTAAAGCAACAGCCGATCCATTATCTATCATGTATCTGCCTCTGGCATAGGACTCTTTAAGGCTAAAAGCTGTTCCCGGTAGTAACGTTGCCACTACATTTTTCTCAGCCATAGCCTTAATTCCGGCATCTGAGGATTTTAACAGATGATCAGCTGAAACAGCTGAAAGCTCGGCAGCAAGTTCAGCCCCGCCTAACTGAATAATTTCATCTGCGTGTATTTTGGGTTTTAAACCTAAATCCTTAGCTCTTTTTAATAATTTTCTTGATTCATCCACAGAAAAAACATTCTGTTCACAAAAAATGTCACAGAATTCAGCGAGTTTTTTTTCAGCAACCACAGGAAGCACAGATTCAATAACATAATCAATATACTCAGAACTCTTTCCAATATACTCTTTGGGAACTGCATGGGCTCCTAAAAAGGTAGGTGCAATATCAACGCAATGGCTATTATTAAGGTCTTTCATTACCTCAAGTTGCTTGATCTCTGTATCAAGGTCAAGACCATAACCGCTTTTACCCTCCACCGTAGTAACTCCAAAAGAGAGCATTGAATCGAGTCTTTTTGTACCTGCTTTTAACAACTCATCTTTAGATGCTTTTCTTGTGGCATGGACACTATTAATTATACCACCACCCTTTTCCATGATTTCCATGTAGGGTTTACCCTTAAGCCTCATATCGTATTCATCTGGTCTGTAACCTCCAAAGACAAAATGGGTATGTGGATCAATGTATCCGGGGAGTACAGTTTTTCCAGTGGCATCAATTACGGTATAATTACTTTCATCAATATTTTTTAAAATTGATGAATCACCAACATTTTTAATTATACCATTTTCAACAACTATTGCTCCCCCATGAAGTAATCCAATATCAGACATGGAAGATCCCTGTTTTGCAGAAAAACCACTACATGTAACAATTTCAGATGCATTTTTTATAATTATGTTTTTCTTCAATTTTACTCCATTGTCTTAAGGGAATCTCTAATAACTATAATTTTGATCGAAATACAGATTATAAAAGCTTTCAGTTTTATAAAACCTCTGCATTAGAAAAAATAACGAGCTGATTCGTTTATAAAAAAGCTTTAATTTTATAAACATACAACAGTTTTTTTTTCGTAATAACAAAGTAGTTTGGTTAAAAGGCGGTTATTAGGGATTCCATATTATTCCATTATTCTCGCTTCAAGAACCTGATCCATTGAAAAATCTTCAACTCCAAGGTAGTAAACAGCAGAATCAATCAAAGCTTCCATTGGAACAAGTCCTATAACTTCACTACCGACAACATTAACACCATATCGTTTTGCTTCTATTCGTATTAGTTCAACGACTCTGTATAAAGATGTTTTTTGGTAATTTGTTAAATTCATAGATACCTGAACAATACCTCTGTCCTTTAGTTCAATTCCAATCCCTTTACAAAATCTTAATCCACCACTTATATGTCTTACTTTTTTTGCTATATCGTCTGCTATCTTAATATTAGAAGTATCAAGATTAACATTGAAAGCTACAAGTGGCATCCTTGTGCTGACTCCAGTAACGCCAGCTTTTCCAACTTCTATAGGTCCAAAGTCAGGTTTCCAGTGAGGATCTTTTAATTTTTCAGCCATGCCTTCAAACTGGCCTGCCCGAATTTTGGCAAGATTTTTCCTTTCAGGAGTAGTTGCTGAATCTTCATATAGAAAAACAGGAAGATTAAATCTTTCTGCTATCTCTTTTGCAACTTCTTTTGAGAGTTCAATGGTTTCTTCAACTGATACATTTTTAACAGGAATAAAAGGAACAACATCTGTCGCACCCATTCTTGGGTGTTGACCTGTGTGCTTTGTCATATCGATAAGCTTCGCTGCAATACCGACTGCTTCAACAACAGCTTCCTTTAAAGAGTCCGGTTCACCCACAACAGTTACAACCATTCTGTTATGATCCTCATCACTTTGATAATCCAAAAGTTTTACTCCATCTTTACCTCTGAATGGTTCTACAATTTTATCTATTACTTCTTTATCTCTTCCCTCACTGAAATTTGGTACACACTGGACTATTTTTTTCATTATTTAATTTACTCCCATTCATTAAGAAACTACTTAGATTCAACAAGACCATCGATCAATTTATTATCTGGTATATATGGAATTGTAATATGATCATGATCTCTTTGATTATTATATAAAATACTTGTTTCAATAGCATTTTCGTTTCGTGCCCAGGCTCTTCTTGCAACTCCTCCCATAACATCCCAGGGAATTGCATTTTTAATGATGTTATCTATTCGCTCGCTTCCATCTAAAACCAAACCAAAACCACCATTTATAGCTTTACCGATACCAACTCCACCTCCATTATGAAGTGCCACAAGACTCATTCCCCTTGCAGCATTCCCTGCATAACACTGAACTGCCATATCTGCTGTAATATTACTACCATCTTTTATGTTTGCTGTTTCTCTGTATGGAGAATCTGTTCCACCTGTATCATGGTGATCTCGGCCAAGCATAACAGGACCGATTTTTCCATCCCTCACCATCCCATTAAATTTCAGAGCAATTTTCATTCTTCCCATTGCATCCTGATATAGAATTCTTGCTTTTGTTCCCACTACTAATTTATTTTTAAGAGCATCCTTAATCCAGATGTAGTTATCTCTGTCCTGAAATCTTGCATCAGGGTCAATACATTCCATTGCAGCCTTGTCTGTTTTTTCGAGATCCTCAATATCTCCGCTTAAGCAAACCCATCTAAATGGCCCATATCCATAATCAAATAGAACTGGTCCCATAATATCTTCAACATATGATGGAAAAATAAAACCATCTTTTGTATCGATTTTATTTTTGCATATTTCAACAACACCAGCATCATAAACTGCTTTTAGAAAACTATTTCCATAATCAAAGAAGTAAACACCTCTTTCAGAAAGGGTCTTTATTAGTTTGTAGTGAAGCTTCAGAGAGTCATCCACCAACTTCTTAAATTTTCCGTGGTCATTATTCAGCATTTTAGTCCTCTCATCAAAAGAGAGTCCCTGGGGGCAATATCCCCCATCATACACAACATGGCATGAGGTTTGATCACTTAGAAGATCAATTTTTTCATCTTTATCAACAGCATATTGAAGAAGATCCACAATGTTACCATGGTAGGCAATTGCAACGCCTTCCTTCTTTTGTTTATATTTGTTTGCTAAGTCAAATGCTTCTTTAGGAGTATCTGCAACTTTACTTACCCAACCCTGTTCAAATCTTGTATTTACTCTGGATTTATCAACTTCAGCTATTATTCCAACTCCATTTGCTATCTCAATAGCTTTTCCCTGTGCTCCACTCATACCCCCAAGGCCTGAAGTGATAAATAGCAAACCTTTTAAATCGTCTTTTTCAGACTTACCAAGTTCAATTCTAGCTGCATTGAGAAGTGTGCTGTAAGTTCCATGAACTATTCCCTGGGGTCCAATATACATCCACCCACCGGCAGTCATCTGTCCATAGTTTGAAACACCAAGGGCAATAGCTCTTGACCAGTTCTCCTGATCATCAAACATTCCAATTAAAAGTCCATTTGTAATTATTGCACGTGGTGACTCAGGGGTTGATTGAAAAAGACCAAGTGGGTGTCCTGATTCCATAACAAGGGTTTGTTGATCAGTCATGTTTTCAAGATACATTTTGATAAGATGATATTGCATCCAGTTCTGGCAAACCTGACCTGTTTCCCCATATGTAACAAGTTCATATGGGTATAGTGCAATATCAAAATCAAGATTGTTATCAATCATTACCTGAAAAGCTTTACCCTCAATACAGTTACCTTTATATTCAACGATTGGTTTTCCATAAATTTTGGCGGTTGGCCGAAATCTGTATCCATATATTCGTCCATAGGTTTTAAGCTCATCCAAAAATTCAGGCGCAAGTTCATTGTGCCATTTTTTAGGTATGTATCTTAACGCATTTTTTAAAGAGAGTTTTATATCATCATTTGAGAGTTTAATATTTCTTTTCGGAGCTCTCCTGATACCTTCACCAAAAACTATCGGTTTTGGAAGTTTATTAAAAATATTATCCAGTTTGAATTCTGTTTTCTCACCCATTTTGTTACTCCCGAGGCTTATAATTTTTCAATTCTTGACGAACTAAAACAACTTGTATATGATTGTATATACAAGTTAGGTTTTAGTCAAATAAAAATGAATTTCAGGTGGCTGTAAATGAATAAAACAGATGAGAAAATTCCACTATATCAACAGGTTAAAAATTATATAGAAGAAAAGATCGTATCAAAAAAATGGGGACCAAATAGTAAAATTCCATCTGAGAATGAGCTTCTTGCGAAATTAAACGTTTCAAGAATGACTGTAAACAGGGCACTTAGAGAACTTACTGCAGATGGATACCTTGAAAGGGTTCAGGGGGTTGGAACTTTTGTAGCAGGGGAAAAACCTCAAACCGCACTTCTGAAAATAAAAAGTATAGCAGAAGATATAAAAGATCGGGGCGGTGTTCATACAAGTGAAGTAATTCTTCTAAGAGAAGAAAAATCTGATCCTGAGCTTTCGCAGAAATTTGGAATAGTAAGTGGTTCGAATTTATATCATTCAATTATAATTCATTATGACGGAGAGATACCAATTCAACTTGCAGACAGATATATTAATCCTGAAATCGCTCCTCTATATCTTGAGCAGGATTTTACAAAAATAACATCAAATGAATATCTTCTGAAAGTTGCACCAATTACAGAAGTGGAGCACATTATTGAGGCTGTTATGCCAGATTTAAATGTACAAAAGCACCTTTGTATTAAAGATAATGATCCATGTTTACTTCTAAACAGGAAGACATGGATTGAAGATATTGTTGCAACAAAAAGTTGTTTTTATTATCCCGGAATGCATTACAAAATTGGTGGACGCTTTAAGCCTTCATCAATTGCACATAGAATAATAACCTGAGTATGGAGAATATAATAATGGAAAATGTTTTATTAGGAATAGATGGAATGACTTTAGATGATCTTGTTAAAATTTCAAGATCATATGCGAAAGTTGAAATTACTGAAGAATCTAAAAATGAGATACAAAAATCCAGAGCTCTTGTAGAAAAATGGGTTAGGGAAGAGAAAACTATATATGGTGTAACTACAGGCTTTGGTGCTCTTTCCGATGTGACAATATCACTGAAGGATACAAAACAGCTTCAGGACAATATATTGATGAGCCATGCAGCTGGCGTTGGAAATCCTCTTCCAGTTGAAGCAGTAAGAGCAATTATGGCTCTTAGAATTAAAGATCTGGCAAAGGGTAATTCAAGTGCAAGAATCGAAACAGTAAATCAGCTCACAGAACTTTTAAATAATGGAGTTTCACCGGTTATTCCTGAAAAAGGTTCTGTGGGGGCAAGTGGAGATCTATGCCCTCTATCACATCTGTCTCTTGTTCTCTTAGGGCTGGGAGAAGCCTTTTATAAAGGTGATAAAATTTCAGGTGCAGATGCACTTAAAAAATGTGGAATGAAACCACTTGAGTTAAGTTCTGGCGAGGGTCTTGCCCTTGTAAATGGAACTCAGGTAATGACAGGAATAGGAGCTCTTGCGGTTTATGATGCTGTTAATCTTGGGAAAATGGCAGATATTGCAGCTTCAATAAGTTTGGAAGTACTTCATGGAAGTAGAACTGAGTTTGATTCAAGAATACAGGATGTAAGAGCCCATCCTGGTCAAAGGTTTTCAGCAAATAACCTTCTTAAAATTACAGAATCAAGTGAAATAATATCATCACATAAAGATTGCAAAAGAATTCAGGATGCATACACTTTAAGATGCTCTCCCCAGGTTCATGGTGCAAGTCATGATGCAATACGGTATGCAAAGGGAGTTGTGGAAACTGAGATGAACTCATCAACCAACAATCCGCTTATATTCAGTGAATCTGAAGAGTTCCTTTTAGGTGGGAACTTCCACGGACAACCAGTAGCACTTGCCATGGATTTTATGGCAATAGCTGTTGCTGAACTTGCAAATATTTCCGAAAGAAGAATTGAAAGACTTGTTAATCCCATGTTAAGTGGTCTGCCAGCATTTCTTGTTGAAAATGGTGGTCTTAATTCCGGTTTTATGATTGCTCAATATGCAGCAGCATCTTTAGTTTCTGAAAACAAGGTTCTTGCTCATCCAGCATGTGTTGATTCGATACCAACATCTGCAAATAAGGAAGATCACGTATCCATGGGAACAATTTCTGCCAGAAAATGCAGAGATATAGTAACAAATGCAGAAAATGTTATAGCGATAGAAATGCTTTGTGGTGCCCAGGCTATGGATCTTTTCACAAACCAGAAAGCGGGTGTTGGAACCAGAGCAGCTTATAAAGTTATTCGGGAGCATATAGCCCGTCTTGATAAGGACAGAATCATTTCCAGGGATATTGAGGATATGGTAAGAGTCATGAAAGAAGGAAAAATTATCGAAGCTGTTGAAAAAGCAGTGGGAGAACTTGAATAATAAAAAGTATTGTAAGAATGAAGGAATTGTTTTGTCGAAGAAAAAACTAAAACCAGAAAACAAGGCAGAATAATAGAGCGTAAATTAGAACAGGAAACGAAGCGGTTGGAAGAAAGAGTTAAATCGAAAATAAAAAGCTTTAGCAGAAACAGCAGCTTTGCTTGTTTTGAAAAAAAAGTCGATGTCACCCAATTGTCTCGCTACTCTCACTCGCGAATGAGGGCTCGTGTAGTGGTATTATGATATCTGCCACTTCTTTGACTTTTTCTATGATGTCGTACGCTTCATAAGTATTGATATGAGTCCCCGGAGGAATTGAATTCATCTCCATCCCCCTGATTTCAGGAGGAGGATTGAAATTTTCTAAAATTGTACAGAACCCGGTAATTGCAGCTTTACCTTTTTCTGTATCGATAAGCACAGTAAGCCCTCCTTCAGTATGTGCAGGAGTGTTCATCACGCTTATTCCAGGAACTATTTCCATATCTTCTTTTACTTCTATGATCTGACCATTTTCTTCTATCTCTTCAATATAGTCCTCAAGATACCTGAAATCAAGTGGATGTGGATCTTTTACTCTTTGAAGTTCTTTTTCGTGAATATAAAACTTAGCATTGGTACATTTATAATCATTCTCACAATGGTCATTATGAAGGTGAGTATGTATTACAATATCAATATTTTCAGGTGTTAAACCGTATTTCTTAAGACCATCTTCAAAGGTATAGATTTTTCCATTGATAGCTTCTTCTCTATCCTTAGAAATTAACGGTTGCATTTCACCCGTATCAACCAGGATCTTCTTATCAGATCCTTCAATATACCATGTATAAACCGGGATGGTATAACTCTCACCGGCTCCATACTGATATGTCATCATGGTTTTATCAAATATTTTTGTACCATTTACTATAGGATGTATTTTATATTTCACTTTAAATTCCTCTTAAAGATCTATATTATATTCCTTAAAATACTCGTCAACAAGCTCTTCTGCAAGTCCAACATAGCTTTCAGGAGTTAGTTTTTTCATTCTTTCTTTTACTTCATCAGGAACTTTTGTAAGACGATCAATAAAATTATCAAGAACTTCCTGTGTTATTTTAACACCTCTTGTTAGTTCTTTAAGCTTTTCATAGGGATTTTCCTCTTCATAGACTCTCATAACAGTCTGGATTGGTTCTGCTAAAAGCTCCGGGTTCTTTTCAAGATCTTCAGATAACATATCTGTATTTGTTATTATTTTTCCAAGACCTCTTAAAGTACTTCTTATACCTATTAAAAAATATCCAAAAAGTGTTCCCATGTTTCTAAGAACAGTACTATCTGTTAGATCCCTTTGAAATCTTGAATTCAGAAGCTTTACGGAAAGATGCTCCATCATAGAAATTGCTATACCAAGATTACCTTCACTATTCTCAAAATCTATGGGATTTACTTTATGCGGCATTGTTGAAGATCCAACCTCACCCTCTTTAGTTTTCTGCTTAAAGTAACCGTGTGAAATATATCCCCACATATCTCTGTCAAGGTCTATCATAATGGAAGCTGAACGAATCAGAGTATGAAGTAGTTTAGATATATAGTTATTTGGATTTATTTGAGTTGTTAGTGTTAAAGGCTCTATTTCCAGATAATTCTTAATAAAATTACGACTTGCTTTGATCCAGTCAATTTCAGGGAAAGCAAAATAATGTGCATTAAAATTACCAGTTGCACCATTCATCTTGCCTTCGATAGCAACATCATTTAAATTTTCATTTTCAACTCTTATTCTATAGGCAAAATTTATAAACTCTTTCCCAACTGTTGTTGGTGATGCTGGTTGCCCATGTGTTCTTGACATCATTGGAATCTTTTTATTCTCTAATGCAAGCTCTTCAACTCTTTTCAAAAGCTCATCAAGGTTTTCACTGATATATTTTTTCCCTTCCTTAAGCATTAAAGCATAGGCGGTATTATTAATATCATCTGAAGTACAGGCAAAATGAACCCACTCCTTAATATCAGATAGACCTTTTCTCTCTAACTCTTCTTTTATATAATATTCAACAGCTTTTACATCATGGTTGGTTGTTGATTCAATCTCTTTAACTCTTAAAGCTGATTGCTCATTAAAGTCGGATAGTACGGATTCAATCTTTTTAATATCTTCGCTTGAAATCTTCGCAAATTTCAGTTCTTTAGCGATAAAAACAAGCCACTTTATTTCAACAATAGTTCTGTATTTAATTAAGCCATATTCTGAAAATATATCATTCAAATCTTTTGTAACTTTTTTATAACGACCATCAAGAACAGTTAATGCTCTTACTTCACTCATGATTTTCTCCCATATAAATATTTAAATAGCACTCTTAAGTTTCTTTTTTTATTATTAAAAAATGGATTTTACAAGAGTTCATTCAATATCACTATGATAAAGAGTAACTCCCAACCATTTTAAAAAATCATTTATTTCTTTACAATATCTGAAAATATAGTCCTTTTTTAGAAAATTTCAAATATTATTATTTGATGCTATCTCAAAAACACTAAAAATAAATGCTTTTTTGTTGGAGATAGCATGAATTCCTGACTCAAATTTGGTTTGAAAAGGCAAAACCAAAAAATCTCGGTAATGACGACCAGTCTTATTTTTAAAATAGTAGCGTTCTGGTATGACGTGTTCGTTATGTTTTTGATTTTTTTAAACCTATTTGTTAAACCCAAAATAAAAATGTTGTTGTTTAATATTTTTATGAGCCCTCTTTGAATATTTGTATTTGAGGAAAGTCGAATAAAAAACGTTTTTATTTTTATGCAATCCTTTTTGAATCAAAAGTTTACCTCTCGGGAGAGCTGCCGGAGGCGTTTTTTTCTCCCTTTTTATTTTTGAGATGTCTTCTAAATAATACCTTCAAGGGGGCCACCCTTAATTGCCAACTGGTTCACTTTTTCTGTAATTTCAGGATCTTCAACAAGGGGTTTTGCATGATGCGTTTTTAACCTTGCATCTATTATTAATGAGCCCCGGCATCCCCAATGTTTAAATTCTGTAAAGCTTTCACAACCATAAATATCATGGGAAGGGTTTGACCTTGTAAAAGTTGTCCAGAGAAAATTATTGATATTCCGGGCTGTAAATTCGCTATCATCAACAACTAAAATCAGAGGAAATTTATCATACAGCTCTTTAGGAATTTGAGTTTTAAGCTCCTCAATCTCTTTCTTTGAATCATCATAGCTTTCAAACTCTTTTCCTTCAATTGCTAAAATACCAGGTATAACCATTAAAGGTTTTTTAAATGATCCTTTTAGATTTATATCTGGTATTTTATAACCTAGATCTCGTATCGGTTTTCCAGCAGCTGCAATTATCAACTTCGAACCTTCATTGAGATCGGTGCCTGAGTAGTCCAGGGTATCAATGGTTGTCATTGTTTGAAAGTGCAGGTCTCTTGTAAAATCGACTCTTTCAAGAATATGTGTAAAATAATCAACAATATTATTAATATCAAGTTCGGGATTATCTTCATAAGCACTAATAAAAAGATACTTTGCAAGTGTGCAATGATTAAAACCAAGGATTGAGTTTGCAACTGCTAAAATTTCTTCAGGTTTTCTCTCTTTATATGGAGTGTAACGTTCATTTCCTATTGCCAATAAAAGAGGGTGAACACCTGCTGCATCAACGGCATGCAACGATTTTAAACCACTTACAGACTTTGGAACCATGGGGCCTGTCAGCTCATGAATCAACTCACCAAAACTTGTATCTTCCTGGGGGGGTCTGCCCACAACAGTAAATGGCCATATGGCATCATCCCTGTGATAAACATTTTCAACTTCTAAATATGGAAAATCATGGGTCAGACTGTAGTAACCAAGATGATCACCAAAAGGACCTTCTGGTTTGATTTTATCTGGGTACACAGTTCCTGTTATACAGAAATCGGCATCTGATGAGATTGTATATCCGTTTTTCTTTGTATATCTGAAGTTTCTTCCGGCAAGTCCTCCTGCAAAATATACTTCCGGCAACTCGCTGGGAAGTGGCATTACAGATGAAAATGTATGTGCTGGAGGCCCACCTACAAAGATAGATATTTTAAGGGGTTCACCTTTTTCAATTGCGTTTGCATGGTGAATTCCGATATCTCTTCGAATTTGATAATGCAAACCACATTCTTTATTATTAATATAGTCATTACCTGAAATCTGTATTCTGTACATACCCATATTTGAGTTTAGAAAACCCTTCTTTAGTGGATCTTCCGAGTAAACCTGAGGTAAGAGCACAAATGCTCCGCCATCATCAGGCCAGCACTTTACCTGTGGAAGCATATCGAGGGTCGTTCTGTTTTTAGTAACTTTCGGATTTATTGATTTCAAAGGTAATATATTAAATGCTATTTTACTAACGCCAGCAGTTTTTAGAGGATTCTTAAAAATGAGTGATGGATCTGCCTTTAATGATATCAAATGTTCAACACATTTAAGAGTTGATCTGAAAATAAATTTGGATCTTTCAGTAGTTCCAAAAAGATTTGATACAGCTGGAAACGGGCTGCCTTTAACATTTTCAAAAAAAAGAGCAGGGCCTTTTGCTTCATATACTCTTCTTTGAATCTCTGCAATTTCCAGATCTGGATCAATTTCTTCTTTGATTTTTACGAGATGACCATTTCTATGGAGGTCGTTAACACACTGTTTTAAGCTTTTATATCTCATTCTATTTTTTTCTCTTATCAATTTATTAGTGGGAATCTGATAACTGCCTTTTTACCGAAATTCTAATTATTTGAAATTCCCGGATCGATTTCCTGCTTAAATCCAAATTCAATTGAATTATCTGTATATATAATCTTATTTGGTTTAAATACATATAGCGAAATTTTTTTATGACTAAGTTTTAAAAGTTCATTAATGTTAAACAGATCTTTTGTAAAAGGAAATTCATTTATATAATCCTTTAATACTTTTGCAGCTGTTAATAAATTGCCAACCTTGTCCTGAACTCCTGACATTTGAACACCTTTGAGTCCTGACCAATCTGAATCATTTTTGAATATACTAACTGAAATATCGGGATTAACAGTTGCGTATTCTATATGCTTTGAGATTTTACCTGATAGATAATAGAAGCTACCTTCTTTGTACAAATAAAAAACAGGTGTGGACCAGTTTACACTATCAAGTGATGTTGAAAGAGTCATCACGTGTTCTGATTTAATCAGATTTAAATATTTTTTATGGATTTGCTGAGTCATGGAGTATAAATAGAACAGTATTTATGAAAAGGGAAATAAAAAAAGCTGCTGTATCTCTACAGCAGCTTTAAAATTACAAATTAATAGTTAACTCTATTTTCTAAATTGATTCTCGAATTCAGGTTCCGTAAGGATTGCCAGATCAACCTCTTCCTCAGGCACTGGTTTTCGTATTGTCTCAGTTTTAGTGTGTGCCTTTCTTTCTGTTTTTGGAACAACTCCACCTTTTCTTCTGAATTCTTTGGCACACTCATTACAAACATGACGGTTTTTTCCATAAAACAAAACACGCTCTGTTGCGAGTCTACCACAGTCGATACATTTTCTGGGGAATTTCATATAATAATTTCCTCCCATTAAAATAATAACAATAAAAACTTCATATTGATTTACGCAATATGAAGACTAAAATCATATCAGCAAGTTTTAAAGTGTTGTTTTAAAAGAACAAATAATAGTTAACAAGTAAGATAAAAAAAGCCGATGTTTTAGAGGATTCTAAAATTCGGCTTAAATGGTAAATTTATTTTTATTCATATATAACTACTTCAACTTTCTAATATAATTTTAAATATCTAACTTAAAATAAATTATATATAAAAGCTTTTATTTGGTCAAATTTTTATAAAAAATTAATATAAATATTTGTAATATATCAATATTTTATATTTTCTTAAGTACTTATGATCCTAAGGAACATTAATCATATGTCTCAAACCGCCTAATATTAGTACTGTTAAGAGAGTTTGCGTTCTAAGATCATCTTGGAACTTATATTCAGTTTCCTTCTTCTTTTTTTCTTCAAGTTCTTTTTCTTTATTTTTTTCAGCAAGACTCTGCTGTTTTTCCCTTTGAAGTTCAAGCTCTTTTTTCATTTCAGCATCTATTCCAAAAACCACTGGATCCTTAAAACTCTGAAAATCTTTAATTCTATAATCTTCACCATCATATTCCATTAGCGCAACAGTGATATAATATTTGCCAACCGGAGGTTCGATATAATCAACAGTTTGTTGAACATCAGTAAAATGATAATCACCATAGAGTTGATTATCAAATGTATGCTCTCCCATTAAATATCCATAAAGACCACCACTTTCATAAAGAGACTCAGTTGCATAGATAGCAACTTTTATAGAGCCGGATTTACCACTTTTACCCTTGTTCATTATCTTATCAGCAAAAATAGTTACTTTATCTTTAAAGAAATTATAACCTATGGATCCTCCAAATTTAAGTTCGGTGGCATTTGAGCTAATTCCAATAAAGAGAATTGTCGAAATTATTATGAATTGTTTAATAAACTTTTTTCCCATTTTCTTGCCCTTAAATTTAGGGAATCTCTAATAACTGCCTATAAAACAAAAGGCTTTAGTTTTGTTTGTTTTTATCGAACTACTCACTTGTATTTCAATAAAAATAGTAATTATTAGTGGCTCCCTTTAATGAAAAAATCTTTAGAAAAAACATTAATATTTAAAATATAATCGTCATGTTTTAAAAAAAGTTTAGAAAAAATTTCAAATATAACCCTCGAATAATTTATAGTCTATCTAAATAAAGAGTTTTTCGCAACTCAATAAGTTCTCTAATTATCTGAGTTTACTTATAAATACTCCATTAGATTTTCAAGTTCCACAGTTGCTTTTCCCTTTAAAAAAATATCAGTTATATCTCTTGTAAAGGTTGAACTTTCAATATTAACTTCAATTATTTTAGCCCCATTTCTCTTAGCTAACTGCGGTATACTCGAAGCTGGAGTAACTTCACCTGTTGTTCCAACTATAATAAAAAGATCTGATTTATCGGCTTCCAAAAATGCCTTATTTCTTGCATGTTCAGGTATACCTTCTCCAAAGAAAACAAAGTCTGGTTTTAAAAGACCACAACAGTCTGGGCATTTTGGTGGGAGTATAATCAAATCTATATTTTCAATTTTGTGTTTTTTATAACAGTTAACACATATAAGTTTTTGTGAAGTTCCATGAAATTCAACTACATTTTTACTGCCTGATTCCTGATGAAGATTATCAACATTTTGAGTTATAACTGTTTTAATTATTCCTGATAGTTCCATCTCTGCCAAAACATAGTGAGCTGTATTTGGTTCAGCTTCACCAAAGAAATCATAAAAGACCTCTTTTATCATCTTCCAGGACTCAAGGGGATTGTTTAAGAAAAAGGAAATATCGGCCATTATTGGATCATACTTATTCCAAAGCCCCTCTTCTCCTCTAAAGGCTGGAATACCTGATTCAACTGAAATGCCTGCTCCTGTGAATGCTGTTACTCTTTTAGCATTACTGATCAACTCTGCTGCCTCTTCGTACATATAAGCTCCGCTCCTTAATTATCTATATGATCCAATTATATTTTTAAACAGGAGGTTTGTCAAATCTATGCTTTGCAACATTTTGTTTTATTAAAAGGAACTCTAATGACTTGAATTTTGATTGAAATATAACGTTTATAAAATATCTGCAATCCTTGTCCTCCCCACTCAGGATCTTCCATAGTTGAGGTTAGTTCCGCATCAAGTACGACCTTCCTTGCCTTGTGAAAAGATGCAGGTGCTTTAACCTGACCGTTTTCAAATCTGACTCCGTTTTTGTCACTATCAGCAAGGGAGTATCTCCTTAATAGATAATTTCCGGGCTTCAGAAATGATCATATCAAACATCTTCTTTGAGAATCCTTCATATTTTTCATACTTTAGCAGCTCTTCAGCATCCAAAAGTTCATACAGGATAAAATCGACCTCTTTTCTATCAGCAATAAGTTGTGCCATTTTCAATTCCTTTACTTTAAGAATTATAAAGAATCTCTAATAATTACCTTTTGAACGAACTGTTATTTTTCAGTATTATCGAACAAAAATCGAATTATCAGGGTACTCCTGTAACAATGGGAAAATTAATTTATACAAATGTATAATACAATTATATAAAATGGAAATGATTTCAATATGTATTATACCTCTGTATAAATAATAGTTAACGAAACAGAAGTCTCTTTAAGTGGGGTAAAAAGATATGCATTAAGGTGTTTTTCACCTACTCAGGTCGAGTGTAAAAAATACCGTGTTCATATAACTTTATAAAGGCCGAGAATACAACATATATGGCAAGAAATATAGAAATAAAAGCGTCATTAAATTGTTTGAATAAAGGGAACCTCTAATAATTAGAAATTTGGATGAAATACAAGGTTTTATAAAGAAAAATAACGAACCCTGTATTATTAAAGCTCTTTTTTGGAAAAAACGAAGTATTTAGCCAAAAGATCAGTTATTAGAGATTCCCTGAAGTTAGGTCACTTTCAGGATCTGATCCAGAAATAATTGAACAGGAAGACTTCCATTACAGATAGAGACATTGGTATAACCCCAAAGGATTTATTCTTAAAGAAGCAGTCCTGATAGGGAATGACAAAGAAAAGAAGAAGATGTTGCAAGAAATATAGTTAGTTTATCAATGGTTCATGCAAGCAAAGGTCTTGAGTATAAAGCTGTTTTTATTGTAGGATGTGAAGAGGATATATTCCCACACCGGAAGTCTACAGAGTAATTCGGGTTTACAGGATGAAAGATAAATAACGAGGCGATTTTACAACAGTTATTTATTTTGAACAACGCGGTAGTTCGTTCAAAAAGCAGTTATTAGAGGTTCCCTATGGAACTTCATCAAGTTTTAGAAGTAGAAAAAGTACTCTAAAGGGTAGATTATTATCAGAAATACGGGATTCTTAGATATTTTAATTTTAAAAAAGGTGAACTATGGGCGATGTTACTGAATCTGAAAGAAGAAAATTGATAGTGAAGTTTGAGAGTTTAACAAGAAAATTATCTGATGATGCAATAACTTTACTTTTAGATAATACTGATGAATTTATAAATAGTGATAAAAGAATCCATGAAAGAGAAGAATTTAAAACTGAAGTGGATTATAGAAATAACAATAAACGATGTACTGATTTTATTCAAAACTTTAGCCCTACAGGTGTTTATATTGAAACTACTGAAAATATAAAAAAAGGGACTATACTTGAAATAGCTTTCAAACCCCCCGGAGCAAATTCAGAAATCAACATAAAATGCTTTGTAGCACGAATTGATGAACATGGTGTTGGAGTCTCTTTTATAAATGATCAGCCTGAAATAGCATATTTTAAAGGATGGCTTGCAGGACAAAGTAAACACCTTGCAACCCATTCTGAAGATTCATCTGAAAATGGTGGATATTGCTACACAAGGCCTAATGGTTATGATTATTCAGGGAAAATGGCATATCCTGTAAGTGTTGAAAAAGCATTCCAGAAAAAATGGATTACTTTTGATTCAAAAACCAGAATGATTGGTGGTCATACGGATTGGGCTGGTTTAAGATTTGAGTAATAAAAAAGCGTAGCATTTTTATGTGCCTCTTCAATTTTGATTGATTCTGATAACGTTTTTAATAGAATATTTTATTAGTTTTTATTAATTATCGAAAAGGTAGTACATTTTTTCCAGTTGAGATATTGTCAACATGAGCGCCTATCTATTACAACGCGTCAATAGAAATGCTATTTAATGAATTGCCGATACCGTTTTAACCATAGTCCAGGCATACCTTACTATCAGTTCTTTCTCCAAGTCCATGTTGAATAGCTCCAACTGCATATGCGTTAACAGAAGGAATCTTCTTAAGTAAGTAACATAAGGGAACCTCTAATAATTAGAATTTTGGATAAAATACAAGGCATTTCAAAAAATAACGAGCCGATTTTATTACAGTTTTTTTTGGAAATAACAAAGTATTTTGCCAAAAGAACAGTTATTAGAGATTCCCATAATGCAATCCAGTTAATTAATATAAATATTCAAAGTAAACATACCCGAAAAAAAATAGGTTCAATGTATCTTTATGATTACAATTTAAAGCAAACTCTTTTCCAGATATGTGAACATTCTAATTCCAGAAGTTTTGCTGATTTTCTATTAAAACATCGGAATTATTATCAGCTAATTTTCCAACACGTTGTTAATAAAAGATGTAACTTCCTACCCTTTCATTTTTACCATCATTTCATCCATCTCAGTCATACAGTCTGCCATAGCCCGAACAAGATCCTTTTGATCAAAATCATACTTCTTTTCTTTTAACAAGCCCATCAATGAATCTTCATTTTCAACACTCGATATTATCTTTCGAAAACTATCGTTTACTTTCATTTCATCAACAAACAACTCTGCACTTTTTAAAGACATACTGACCTCCATAAGTTTTAATATTAATCTCAACCTGTAAGACAACTGAAAGGATAAAAAGGTTACATTTAATTTGTTTTTCCACAGAAGGCACGAAAATAGAAAGTTAAAACTAATCAAAGCGTGAAAAATATTTTGATGAACAGGATATTAAATATAGGGAATCTCTAATAATTAGAATTTTTGATGAAAAACAAGGCATAACAAAAAACAACGGATTGATTTTACTACAGTTTTATTTTTGTTATATCTGTGTTTCGCAAAAAGATCAGTTATTAGAGGTTCCCTATAGAATAGGGACAACGGAGGATGACCCTTTATTTTTTCTTTAAACTGAAAGCAATGCTTGCTTGCAAATCGAGATTGCAAGCAGCATTGACTTTTTAAATAATTATCAACAATAATTGAAATCTTATGGATATGCGGATCTAATTTTCCATTGCCCTGCTTCTTTAACAAGTATACAGGGTTTCGCTGTTCCCATATTTTTCCCTTTACTTTTTATTTGAAACATATAGCACTTTGCACCTGGTTTATTTGCTCTTTTTGGATTTTCTCTAACAAAGAAGTATTCTCTTTCATATTTATTAAAAATACGCCACCATGATCTTGAACTTGCACCTTGTGATCTTTCAGCTAATAATTGAGACCAAACAGGCTTATTTTTTTCAACACTACCAACATAGAAGAATAGCTTTGCAACAGTTAAAGGATCAAGCCCATCAGGGATAGAAGTCAGCTTTTTTGGAATACCTGAATAAGCATCTTTTTCTTTTTTTGCCAATTCAGCATTCATTATTTCTTCGCCAACAAGTGTAACTTTATTGTTTTTAACAGTAGCACAAACGCTGCCTTTAATTCTTATAGCGACTACATCAAGGTGAACAACATTTCCCCACCAGGTATAAGCATCATCAATCTTTCCAATAATTTCCCAGTCACCTTTCAAACTTCCCATGGCAGCAGATAAAATCTGAAGTTTACTATTAATTCTCATGTTGTATTTAACTACAAAAAGATCGGTTGAGCCTTTTTCACCATAATAATAATACCTGTTACCTTTACGGTCAGTAATCATATCGCTAAAATCAATTTTAGGGAATCTTGTTATTTTGCCCTGATATTTTTTGAAATTTCTTGTAATTTCTCTTGCACTTTTGTTTTCAACAAAATTACCTTTTGACTTATATGATTGAATTATTTCATTCCATTTCTTATCACCCTCTTTACCAATTTTAGAAAGCGCATCACTTCCTGCAAAAACCGGACTAAAATAAATCAGCATAAAACATAGTAGTAAATAAATAATTTTTTTCATCTTTTTCTCCCTTTGATTATAAAAAAATTGTAAATAAAATTAAATTTCAGCCAAACCTATAGAGGTTTAGCTAAATATATATAAATATATGACATTTTGTATTGAATTCTTTTTGCTATCATCATATTTATTACATCAACTATGAAATGGATCACAGCAAATTTCTTTTAAAATTTCTGTTCAGAACAAATTCCCTTAATTCCCGCTTTTATACAAGTTTTTTAAAAAAGTATGTCATCTAAAAGTAAATTTAATGTAAAATAGTTGTAAAAAGAAAGCCGATTTCTTTACAAAATACATTTAATGTTAAGATAAATATGAAGTTATTTTGTTTTTCAGTGAATTGTTTTAATGGAATCTCTAATAACTGCTCTTTTGGCGAAATCCTTTGTTATTTCCAAAAAAAACTGTAATAAAATCGGCTCGTTATTTTTGGAAATGCCTTGTATTTCATCCAAAATTCTAGTTATTAGAGGTTCCCTTAATAGATCTGATTTGTCTTTACCTCAAAGGGCAAAGGCAGATTTGCTCCTATGACATTTCTCAGATGTGAACGATTTCATAAGCTTACACTTAAAAGGATGATAAATGCATTTGCGGGATTTAAGGATGATGAAAGAATTCTATTATCCCACCCGTTTTTTAATAGAAAGTAAATACCGACCAATTAATCAGGTTCGGTAATAAAAGGAATACCATGCCATATTCAGAAAAATCATATGTTACTATTGTTTCAGCTGCTGTCACCTGCCAGTCGTACCTGGATCATAAAAAAGTCGAGAGTGAAAATCCTGATATCAGCTTTCAACAACTGGAAAAAATGCTGGAAATAATTGAAAACGAGCATCTGGGTTATCACAGAAGCTCATTTCCCATTGAAATTGAATTCCAGTCTGAAACACATGAAGAGAACTTAAAACCGATTTTTTACAAAATAGCAGAAATGCTGGACCTGATCTCAATAGCTGGTAAAACAGTTTATGAGGATGATCCTGAAAATCTACTCCGATATATTCTCTGTGATGCACCCAATGGTGCAATGTTTTTAACTCTTGCAGACTTCCCGGAAGGGCCGGAAAATGTCCATATAATGCATCTGGGAGATATTCCCCGTGACATCTTTGAAGATGAGGTGGCGGGGCTTGAAACGTGTAAAAATCTTCACTCTCTTTCTTTATTTTCAGTTTATATTAATGAAACAGATGTGGAAAACATTCCGATCGGGGAACTGAAAACTCTTCGATACCTTGACCTTGGACACAATGAGATGAGTGATATACCTGAAAATGTGTTTGGCCTTGAGAAATTGGAATGGCTTGATCTGAGTAAGAACAGTTTTAATCACATTCCAGAAAAACTTAGAGAGATGAAAAATCTCCGATACCTGAATCTTACGGGAAACAGCATTCCAGGCAATGAGCTGCTTGAATTGAAAAAAGCATTACCGGAATGTATGATTAAAGGGGTTCCGGAAATTGCTGAAGAACCAATAACAAAAACACCGGGAGCTAACATTTCTGACCATAATGACGACGTACTGGAAACGGCCTATGCTTATATGTCCAATGAGGTCATTCTCTATACAGCATCCACTTTTCACAGCTTCATAAAGCATGATTACATCGAAAGAGCAAACCCGGAAATCAGTTTTGACCGTCTGGACAAACTGATGAAAACCGTTGAAGATGCCGGAGTTGGATATAAGAACTTCTCATTCCCCTACAAGGTAAATTTTGAAAACCATAATCAGGCGGAAGAACTGGCACCTGTGTTCCGTGAAATGGGACAAATTCTGAACCAGATTGCGCAAACAGGGCAAAAGGTATTTGCGGATGATCCTGAAAAAGTTTTTGAACATGTAGTGTGCAGTGTTCCTGTTGGCGCTATGTATATGGGAATGGACGATTTTCCGGTTCCAAAGGACACAGTCTATGCTATGGATTTTGGGGATATGCCCAATGATATGGCAGACCCGGATCTGAGAAAACTGGATGAGACACCGAACCTCGAAGCACTTGTGATGTTCGCTATTTATGTGGATGAAACAGATGTTGCTGAATACCCAATCGAAAAACTAAAAAATCTGAGAGCATTGGATATATGTCAGAATGAACTCTGTGATATTCCTGATAATATTCTGGGCCTCAAAAAACTTGAGTGGCTGGACCTTGCCCGTAACAATCTTAATTATATTCCTGAAGAACTTAAAAGGATGAAAAGCCTCCGGTATCTCAATCTTGCAGGAAACAACATAGATGAAAGTGAGATTCGGGAACTGAAAAAGGCACTTCCTGATTGCATCATCAATGGAAAAAAAAGAAAAAACCTCTATATCCGTTATCATGTTCCCTTTCATAAAGAACAGCTCAATTGTAAGCACTCATCATCAATTATAAAGCATGTTGAAAAACATGTGGGGAAAATTGATCGCAAATTTATTCCGGTAAAACATTCAGAGCATGCAGTTAACATACTTCATGTAAAACCTAATGAAAAAAACAGGTTCCACACTCTGGTTACCAGTGGTATGAGCAGCATCCCTATGAACCCAAGGAAAGGGTTTGAAGGTGCGGAATTTATGGAGCTTGCTATTCTTCTTCATGAAGACTGGCCTGTAGAAAAAGATACATTTTCGGATATGGACAATTACTGGGCTTTTGAGCAGCTGGTTATTAACTCCCAGTTTCCGTTTAAAAATGATAGATGGATATGGGGTGGCATGACCATGATGTCCGGGAGTGATGAAGATAATCGACCTATCCCATTTAAAACTGTAGATTACACAGGTATGATTATAGAGAACTTCCAGTCCCTGCCTGTAGGCTTCAATACTCTGAAAGCAGGCTGGAATAAAAGAATCTACTTTTTTGTACTGGTTCCGGTTTTTCAGGAAGAGATAGATTTCAAAAATTCACAAAAAATTGATGCAGAAAAGCTTCTGGAACATATAAAAGAAAGCGGTTTTTCAGATGTCATTCTGAAAAACCGTAAAAATACATGCCTGTAGGAAAAGCTTATTATACAGGTAAACACTATATAACCCGGGAGAAATCAGACTCCCGGGTTGACTTTGTCTATTCTTTTGGAGCACAAATGAAACAAAATTTTAAATTTTTTATACTAATTTTATTAGCCGTAGCTTTTTGTAATGCATGTGGAAACAAACAGGAAAAGCATCCTAAAAAAACTGATATATGGCAATTTGTCGACCAGATCTTTCCAAAGGAAGATTTGGAAGCATTGCACTCCCATCGTTACAAACTGATCAAAAAAGAAAGTCTTGTTATACCGAACATTCCTAATAACCCTTATCAAGATCTTTACAAGTGGGATATTGCTGATGACAGGATAAAGTCTCTTCAAAAATTGGGTGTCAAAAGTTACGCAGCATTGTGGTTCAGAAAACCTAACAGGGATAATTCGATCTATTTTGAAATAGCTGTTTTAGATAAGGTTCCGGATATCAACATAAAAAAGGCAATTATGGGTGGTTATGTTCATGCATACCAGCACATCGAACCTCATTTCTATAAAAAAATATCAGAAAATCTGTATTATTCCGATCATTACTCACATTATTTTTATGCGGACGGCAAGTATATGTTTAACCTTCAAAGTGAAGGGGATCAAGTTCACGAATTACTTAAAATTGTCCTAAACTACATAAAGGGAACCTCTAATAATTATAATTTTTATTGAAATACAAGGCGGGAGAAAAAACAATGAGGCGATTTTACAAAAGTTTTTTTTTAGAAACAACGCAGCAGTTCGATCAAAAGGCAGTTATTAGAGATTCCCTAAAAACATATTAAATTAGTATCTTTTCCATCAACCGGAGCTTAAATGAGAAATATATTATATCTTTTAACTTTAATTTTAATTTTTAATACTGCCAGTTTATGGGCAAATACTAATAACCAAATTAATAAGATAAGAAAACTATATAATCAAGCAGAAGAATTGAATAAACTAACATATTCCCACCATGAAGTTACCTTGAATACAATGCTTCCAGCAGTGGGTCACATCAAAATAAAAGTACGGTTTATTTTTTCCTCCTCACAAAATGATCCTGAGAAAGATCCATATCTTCTTAGTTATTCTTTAAAAAAAGTTGTAGTAGAATATAATGTTGCTGCAAGAGAGAAGCATCACTTTGAATATCTTTATAATGAGAAAAATGCGCTTGTGTTTGCATATCATAATATTGATGGTTCAGATGGTAAATTTGAATATCGTTACTATTACGATAAAAATCATCTTATAAAAGTAATAGCGCTTGAAAATCCGTTTAAAAACAATCCTGAAGAGAAACTAATCAAACGTCAGGCTCTTAATAATTTCAATAGAAAAGACAAAACGGATGCAGATGTTATTAAAAAGAAAGCTCAAAATTATTTAGCTTTTTTTCAAAACCTTAAAAACCTTGGTGAAATTAAATAGAAGTCCAGGAAATCCCTATGGGAATCTCTATAATACTGTTACTTCTGTCTCTGGATTATTCTCACAATCATATTATTCCAGATCTGTTTTTATTATTTCTGTCGTTCAAATACTACAATAGTCATACTGGAGTAAATTATACCCAACTTGTCTATGGTATTTGTTTTTGATAATTGCCAATATTACTCTCTACCTCCTACATTATCTCTATCAAACAGGCCTTAGAAATATTTTTATTCATTATATTTTCTATTCTTTTACTTCTTACTCTGTATTATGGAAACATAGTACTTCCATATGAGGATTGGATGCAAAGAGGTATGCCCTGAGTCAATGTATGGGTGATGGTAAGAGGGTTAAATCAAATATTTTCAACTTTCTTTCTGAAATATTGAAACGGAAAAAAAGAATGCCTGAATATCCAAATATTTATAAAAAGGGTTAATCATAAATTTTATTATTATTAGAAAGCAACAACGGACTAGACCTTTATTTTTCTTATTTAAAAATGTTTTACCGTGGTCCGCAAACTGATCCTGTTTAAAATCTTGTCAGACAATAAAATAATAGTTGACATGGAAACTATATCGTTTTATTATAGTTGAAATGGAAACTATAATAATTACATGAAAGAATCTACAAATGAATCAAAAAACAACAAATCCTCCAACTAATTTTATTCGATTATTGTTGAAATGTGGGACATTTCTCCAACGGGAAGGTAATCGCATGGCCCGCGACTACGGTATTAAACAACAACAGTTTGTTGTACTAAATGAAATAGTAATAAATGGACCTGTTAATCAAAAAAAAATAATAGGTGAACTTCTTTTTGAAAAGTCAAATGTCTCAAAAATAATCAAAGTTCTGTTAAAAAAAGAGATGATTAAAGTAGAACAATCTAAAACAGATAGTCGTGTTACGCTTCTTACTTGTACATCACAAGGGTATAAAGTCTGGCAAAACTGCATTAACGATATGGACAAATGGAGCAAATCATTTACTTCGGACCTATCAAAAGAAGAAATAACACATTCTATTCAGATACTTGAAAAACTCTTAACGATGACTAATGTGAACTTCTAATAATTAGAAATTTGGATAAAATACAAGGTTTGATTAAAGGGAACCTCTAATAATTAATATTTTGATGAAATACAAGGCATTTCTAAAAATAACTAGCCGATTTTATTACAGTCCTTTTTTAGAAAAAAAAGCAGTATTTCAACAAAAGGGCAGTTATCAGAGGATCCCTTATAAAGAGAAATTGAATAATTATTTAATATTTTAAATATGGAGGATACATTGATAAAGCTATTTACTATTTTGTTTGCACTATTACAAATTTCAGGATTGTTTGCTACAGCGAACGCTCAGGCAACAACAATTAAAAAAGGAGAAACATCAATGTTAAAACAATACGCTTTTTTTTATTTCATGAAAGAAAACTCACAACAAATACCTAAGCTTATTCCAGAGCACATTAAATATTGGAATACTGAAAACCCGATTGATTATTCAGGTGGTCCTTTTAATGACAGAAGTGGTGGATTGATACTATTTAAAGCAAAAACTATTGAATCAGCAAGGGAGATAACTGCTAATGATCCATTTGTTACAGGAAACGTACTTCAACAAAAATGGATAAAAGAGTGGATATCAAATTAATTAAAATTTTGGAAGAAATACAAGGCATTTCAAAAAATAACGAGCCGATTTTATTACAGTTTTTTTTGGAAATAACAAAGTATTTCGGCAAAAGAGAGGTTATTAGAGGTTCCCTATAATTTTTACCCTTGGAAAAAGTATTGACATTTTTATAAAAGTGTTTATGGTGATTTTTTAGTAAAAGAGTCATTGATTGAAATTATGAAAGATGTAGATTATCTTTTTCATGTGGCTGCTGTATTTAAACACTGGTCAAAAAATGAAGAAAAAGATATTATTGAACCTAATAAAATAGGAAGTGAAAATATAATTGAGGCTGCAGCTGAAGCAAAAATAAAAAAAATAGTTTATGGGAACAGTGGTTTTCTTTTTAATTTATGCTGTTATTTTCAACTGGATCTACGATATCATAAGATCTTTAATTTCACCTTACAATTCCCAGGTTTCTGAGGATTGCAATGTGTTTTTCATCTTCTTTAGGTCATCAACGCTGGGAAAACCATCAAATATAATTTTGCGCTTAACATAGAAATAGCTCAGCTTTCCACTTTTAACACTCGAAATGGAAAGGAGCCATGGTGATATTAGTTAACCAGGAGACTGCTACATAATATTTGGCGTCGTCATTAGATATATTTATCAGTTTGGCTCAACAATTCTGAATTTGTTTGAGCCTTTTTATAATATCGTAAAATCGTTTTCAATTTTATTGAAATTATCAATTTTCCCTATTTTGTTTGCTTTAATACCTGAAAAAACCTCAATAACCTCAATATTTTCATCTATCATGCTCAGATCAGTGCTACCGTCCTTATCAACAAGGACGATTCGGGCTGGTTTCATTCCTCTTGAAATGAGGGCTTCTATGGATAGTAGGGTATGGTTAATTGTACCAAGTCCTGCTCTTCCTGCAAGTACCACTTCACAATCAAGCTCATTTATAAAATCTGCAACCAGAATTTTATCTGTTATTGGGACAAATATCCCCCCGGACATCTCTATAACAGAGTGTGTAAAGTCTTTAGTTAAATCGTTAATGGATTTAATACTGTTTTTAATATCTATTACTTCATTGTCATCTCTTGCAGCAAAATAGGGTGCTTTTGGATTTTTATTACAATTTATTACAGACTTTGAGATATCCCAATCTTTGATATTAAGGTTTTCATATATAAAAAGTGCATCTGAATCTGTATCATAAACATCTTTGCAGCCTGTCTGGAATGGTTTTACATATACAGGTTTATCTCCATTATTAATCAATTGTTTCATAAGAATTAACGAAACAACTGTTTTTCCAATTTCAGTGTCAGTTCCTACTACTACATAATGCTTACATTGCATTTATCAAAACTCCTTTTTAGTTCCGCAATTAGTTTTTCAAGATCCTCTTCGTTGTGTAGAGCTGTCATCCCAATTCTTAGAATTGCTTTACCTTTATGAACTGTTGGATATCTTGCAGGGAAAATTAATAATCCTGATTTTAGCATCATTGATGAAATTTGAGTCGCTCTTTCTTCATCACCAACAAAGATAGAGATAATGTGGGCATCACCTTCTACTTTAAAACCAGCTTTCGTAAGCTCGGCCTTAAGTAATGTACACATCCTTTTTAGATGATCTCTTCTTTCATCACTATTTTCTATAATTTCAAGGAATTCCAGAGCTGAAGCTGCATGGGCTTCAGGAAGTGTTGTTGAATAAATAAGAGGTGAGGAAAAATTTAGTAAATACTCTTTTATAAGCGAGGGGAGTAACACAAAAGCACCAAACAGACCAAATGCTTTTCCAAAGGTTCCAACCGCAACATCTGAAACACCCTTGGCAACACCCTTTCCTTTGTCACCTAAAACCCCGAAAGCGTGTGATTCATCAACAATTGACAGAAAATTGTACTTTTGTTTTAAAACATTTAGTATACCAACATCCAAAATATCACCATCCATGCTGAAAAGAGACTCAGTAACAACAGCTTTATTTTGAGCATCGTTTTTTGATAGTCTTTTTTCAAGATGTGAAAATGAGCTGTGATTGTAGCTTGTAAGCTTTGCTTTTGAACCTTCAAGGCCTTTTACAGCGCTTGCATGTATGTGTTTATCAAAAAAAACACTATCTGAACTGTCAAATAGAGATGATAGAAGTCCAAGATTTGCCTGATAACCACTTGGGTAAAAAATAGCTGATTCAAAACCAAAATATGATGCATATTCATCTTCAGCCTGGTTTATAATTGAGTAGTTCCCGGATACTAATCTTGATGATGATGATGATGTGCCGTACTTTTTGAAATTTCTGCCAACAATATCTTTTGAAATATCAAGTTCAGATATACCGAGATAATCATTTGATGCAAAACTTAATATCATCGCACCATTAATTTGAGCAAATTTACCAAATCTATTTTCTATTATTACCGGATCTCTATATAAACCCTGCTCTTTTTTGATATTCAGCTTTCTTTTGAATTTTTCGTCAAACATTGAAACACCTTCTTATAATGGGAGTTACTATTCTCTTTTTTCTCTATGCTATCAAAATCTGTAACACCGAAAACCATCTCACCAAAAAAGGCTCTATTCTTGTCTTCAGCTTTTAATTTGTATGAATATGCACCACGACTGTTAGCAATCAGATTACCAGTGATATTAAATGTACCATTTGGAAAATCCGGTAAACTAAAACTATTAATTTTTAGAAGAAAAACAAACCTCTCAAAATCGGTCAGATATCTAACGTGCAGGGCTCCTAACTGTGCTAAAGACTCCATTGCAGTAAAACTATTCTCAGATTTAATTGTGTAAGCCCCTTTAATGTGTTTATCTGAAATCTCAGAGATTCTATCGATACAAAGAAAACTCTTTAAGCCTGTATTTATTTCTATTCGTTCCATTTTTTTATAATGAGGGCGCAGTTTTGCCCACCAAATCCAAAATTTTGAAGTGCCACAGTTTCAATACTTTCATCTGTATTTTTAAGGTTAAAGTTGATATCTGAAATCGGATTTTTAAGTCCTCTTATTTTTGGAATAAATGAGCTTCTCATAAAATCAATACTGAGGGAAGTTTCTAAGGCACCACAGGCAGTTGAGAGATGTCCGCTCCAGGATTTTATGGAAATTGCTTTTGACTGTTCCCCATATACCCTTTTTATTAGATCAGCCTCAACATCATCATTAAGGTTTGTTCCTGTTCCATGTGATGAAATAAGGTCAACGCTTGAAGGTGTAATATTTGCTTCAGACAGCGCATTTCTCATGGATCTTTCAGCATAAATACCAGTGGGATCAGGAGCAGTTAAAGAAGTATTATCTAAGGAGAGAGAAAAACCTTTTACTTCTGCAAAAATATTTGCAGATCGTTTTTGTGCATGTGAAAGCTCTTCAAGCATAAGAAAAGCACCACCCTCACCAGAAATAAATCCATCCCTTTCATGATCAAATGGCCTGTGGATATTTGATTTACTTAAGGCTCCTGCCATTTCATAGGCAAGAAGACCTCCATAACTAACCCGTGAATCACCTCCACCTGTCAGGGCTACATCAAGGTATCCATCTTTAATTTTACGAAATGCTTCCCCTATTGCATTTAAAGAAGATGCGCAAGCAGTGCTTACTGTTGAATTCTCACCATGAAAGCCGGTCCTCGAAGCTATGACAGATGTTGCAGTATTTGGCAGAAATCTCAAAAGCCAGAGTGCATTCAGATCTTTTTTAGATATAGTTCCATTAGATACTGAATTTATCTCTCCTCCAATATCAAGGTTCGGTCCAAAGCTGGTTATTAAACCTGCCTTTTCTATGTTCTTATCAATCCCGGAATTTACAAAAGCCTTAAGGGCTGCTGCAACTCCAAACTGAGCCCCCCGGTTAAGGTATTTCACTTTTTTATCCCGACCTGTAAAATCCTTAACATTAAAAGCATCTACAACTCTAACTTTAACATCTCTTTCTAAGGATATAGAACTCTCATTAATATTATCATTTTTGATATTATCAATTACATCAGATATATTATTTCCTATTGCTGAAAAATATCCGGTGCCTGTTATTACTACTCGTCGTTTCATTTTTATTATTTCTTATAGAAGTTTATATAACTTACCAGGTCTTTAATTTTAATTATATTCCCGCTCTTTATATCTGAAAGCATCTCATCAACTCTATAGGAACTTAAAAATTCATATTTTTTGCATAGTAATGAATTTATATTTAAACCATTTTCTTCAGCTTCAGCCATATATTCCTGAAAGTTTCTTAAAAAGATGAAATCATCCTGAACCTCAAAACCGAAAACTTCTGAAAATGAAAGCGCCATCTCTAAAAAATCAACAGATTCCGCATCAAGCTCTCTTATTAAATATGATTCTTCTGCAATTTCACCTTTTTCAATATCAAGTACTTCTGATATAATTTCTTTTATCTCTTCCAATACGTTCAATTAAAACACCTCAAAATTCCAAATCTTTAAAGGGAATCTCTAAAAACTGCACTTTGACCGAACTACAGCGTTCGAAATAAAAAACTGTTGTAAAATCGCCTCGTTATTTATTTCTTACCCTTGTATTTCAATCAAATTTCTATTTTCTAGAGGTTCCCTAAAATGATTTTCCAAAGGAAAATCCACCATCTATAGTTAAATCCGTTGCATTAAAACCAAGGCTCTCATCGGATAGAAAAAAAACGATGGTATTTACAAACTCTTCTGCCTCAAGGATTTTTCTGCTTGGTATCTGCTTAATTATCTTTTCTTTAAATTTTCCAATAAAACTTTCAGCCCGACCTGCATTGATGTATCCTGGTCTAAGCACAATTGATGTTACACCCTTTTTTCCAAGTTCATGGCCAATAGACTTATATAATGATTCACAGGCTAATTTTGATGAAGCATAAAACCCCTGCCCATGATTTGGTCTATGGGCTGCAATTGAGGATATATATATTAATCTCCCAAATCTGTTTTTTACCATTAGCCTTGAGATCTCTTTCATTAGAACAATTCTGGATATAACATTTTCTTCATAATACTCTTTGGTTTTATCAAGATCAGCATTTGCAACTATTGTCTCCATATTTCCATGGACAAGATCAACCAGATAATCAATTTTAGAAAAACTTTTTAAACTATCTGAAATTACTTCAGGGTTTTTAAAATCAAGCATTAATGTCTCATAGAACTTTTCATCTTCTAAAGATTCCTTAATCTTTGTAAGACCATTATCATTTCGATAAGTTAATATTGGAAATAACCCCTTTTCCATTGAAGCTTTAGCAAGTCCAAGGCCTATTTTTGAGCTACCACCAGTAATTAGAATTTTTTTTCCACTAAATTTCATTTAAGGATTCTCCGGATTTTATGATGCCTTTTGCATAGGTTATATTTCCGCTATATATCTTGCAGTAGTAAATGTTTTCCTTCTGGTCTATAATATATGAACAAGACCCAGGTGTCAGAAATTTTCTAAAGGTGAAATTTTCAACTCTAAGGTTTGACTCTCCCAATAAATCTATAAATGCCTTTATTATAACTGTTCCAGGTACAACAGGATTACCCGGGAAATGTTCCCTGTAAATTTCGTCTTTTGGATCGAAATAAAAATCTCCTGTTCTCTTCATAATTAGGCCCTTATTAAAATTCATTTGATTTTAATATCAAGATATGGCAATTATTGTCAACCCATTATGATATTTAAGGTTTACATTAGATGAGGAAATAATGAATAGGTACAGTAACAAAGATCTTTTAGCTTTCGATAAAGAGCATATCTGGCATCCGTATACATCCATGACAAACCCTCTGCCTGTTTATGAAGTGGTCAAGGCTGATGGGTGTACCATAACATTAAAAGATGGTACAAAACTGATTGACGGCATGGCTTCATGGTGGTCAGCTATACACGGTTATAACAATCCGGTTTTAAATGATGCTGTTAAAAGCCAACTAAATGATTTCTCCCATGTGATGTTTGGAGGATTGACCCATAAACCAGCTGTTGAACTTTCATCATTGCTTGTTAAGATCACACCAAAGCCCCTTGAAAAAGTTTTTTTATCTGATTCCGGTTCAGTTTCTGTGGAAGTTGCAATAAAAATGGCTCTTCAGTACCATCATGCAAAAGGAAAACCTGAAAAACATAAACTTCTTACAATAAGAAATGGATATCATGGTGATACATTTGCTGCAATGTCCGTATGTGACCCGGTTACAGGTATGCATGGTCTATTCGAAGGTGCTTTACAGAAGAATTATTTTGCTGATGCTCCGAAAATTAAATTCCATGAAAAGTGGGATGAATCGGATATTGAAAGTTTCAAATTTCTGATTGAAAGTCACAACAATGAACTTGCAGCTGTTATTCTTGAACCAATTGTTCAGGGAGCAGGAGGGATGCGCTTCTACTCTCCGGAATATCTGAAAACTGTCAGAAAGCTATGTGACAAACATGATGTACTGCTAATATGTGATGAGATTGCAACCGGATTTGGAAGAGCTGGTGAGCTTTTTGCTTCAGAATTTGCGGGGATTTCACCAGATATAATGTGCCTTGGCAAGGCTCTTACAGGCGGTTATATGACACTGGCTGCAACTATAACCACAAAAGATATTGCTGAGACTATATCAAAAAGTGGTGGAGTTTTTATGCATGGTCCAACTTTTATGGGCAACCCGTTAGCATGCTCAACTGCCATTGCAAGTATCAACCTGCTTCTATCCTTTAACTGGAAAGAGAATATAAAAAGAATTAATGATCTTATTGTAAAGAAATTCAATGCACTGAAAGGTCATTCTAAAATTGCAGATATTAGATCACTTGGAGCTATCGGTGTAATAGAGATGAAAGAAAACGTAGACGTTGGTGAGATTCAGAAAAAATTTATTAAAAATGGTGTTTGGGTAAGACCTTTTGGGAAACTTATCTATATTATGCCACCCTATGTGATAACAGATGAGGAACTTGATTTTCTCTTAGATGGAATGATTGCAACCATCGATTAATTTGTTTATATGAAATAACACTGTAGTTCGATCAAAACAAACAAAACTAAAGCCTTTTGTTTTATAGGCAGTTATTAGATTCCCTATAGAGAATAAATATGTTATTGAAAAGTTTTTATAGATAACAATAAATAAGGTTATAAATGGATTTACAAGCTCTAAAATATATAAATTATGCAACCTCAATAGTACTAAGACATCTGATTTTATTAATTTTGCCTATAGTTGTCGGATATTTCATATTTATAGAAGATCCTGAAAAAGTTGATGTATTGAGTTACTTTTACTCATTAGTACTGCTGTTTCTTTATACACCAGTAGCTTTTGGTTATTTTTTTGAAATTGTAGTAAATAAACAGCGATTATCTCTCTTTGAGATCTTTAAAAAACACTGGTTAAACGTAACAATTATACTTTTGTTAATCGGTTTATCATGTGTGTTTTTAATTTTTCTTCTTGCATCAATTATTGATCCAAACCTACTGATTGGATTCTTTGTAATTTCAATAAATATAATAACCCTATACATTATTCCTTTGGTTTTCTATATGGGAAGGGATGTAAAAACAATATCTCTTGGTTTGAAGTGTCTTTTTGGAAATGTAGCCTTCAATTCACCACTTATTATTCTCTCAATGGTGCCTATAATTTTGAATGTTTTAATTTATAAAATCACTGGCAAAGAGGTTAACTCCATTGAAATACACATGTTTAAATGGGTTTGGCTTATAATAATAGATTATATTCTTTTTGTTTCAGCTTTACTTATTTTAGAGGATAAGGTTTTAAAAAAAGAGGAATAAAAAAAAGGTGGATTTAAAAAATCCACCTTTAATAAGTTTCGATATTTTTTCTGTTTTACATCAGATCATTTAAAACCATAGTCTCTTCTCTGTCTGGTCCAACAGAAACAATACTGATTCTGGTTTCTGATAGCTCTTCAAGTCTTTTCAGGTACTTTTGAGCATTTTCAGGCAGGTCTTCAAATTTACGTACTCCTGTAATATCTTCTTCCCAACCTGGCATTGTTTCATAGACAGGCTCACAATTTTCCAGGGTTTTAATACTTGCTGGAAAATTTTCTATTGATTCTCCATTATATTTGTATGAAGTACAGATTTTAATCTCTTTAAGGTCATCCAAAACATCAAGTTTAGTGATAGCTAAATCAGTAAGTCCGTTTAGTCTTGCAGAGTTTCTTAGGATTACCATATCAAACCAACCACATCTTCGTTTTCTACCAGTGGTTGCACCAAACTCCGCGCCTTTTTTCTGAATAGCAGTTCCTATTTCATCAAAAAGCTCTGTTACGAAAGGCCCTTCACCTACTCTTGTTGTGTAAGCTTTAACAATACCCACAACTCCGTGTATGTCTTTTGGGCCAACTCCTGAACCGCAGCAAGCATTTCCTGAAACGGTGCTTGAAGAAGTTACATAGGGATAAGTACCATGCTCAATATCAAGATGAGTACCCTGTGCTCCTTCAAAAAGAACATTATCTCCTTTTTTGATTCCATCACCTACTTCAACGGATGTATCTGTAATGTAAGGAAGAAGTTTTTTAGCAATCTCAACATACTCATCGATAATGGCTTCTGTGTCTAAAGTGTCTGTACCAAAAAACTTTTCAAGATAGAAATTTTTCTCTTCCATGATAGATCTTACTTTTTCTTTGAAAAGATCCATCTCTTTAAAATCACAGAACCGTATTCCACGTCTTGTTGCTTTATCTTCATAGCATGGACCAATTCCTCGACCTGTAGTCCCTATTTTTTTATCACCTTTTTTAAGCTCACGAGCATTATCGATGCTCTTGTGATATGGCATAATAACATGTGCTTTCTCGCTTAATCTTAACATTTTAGGGCTAAGATCTATGCCTCTTGAACTTAAAGTGTCAATCTCCTCTAATAAAACAGTAGGATCTACAACAACACCATTTCCAATGTAACAAACTTTTTTCTGGATAATGCCGGATGGAATCAAGTGGCTGATAAATTGTTCACCTTCAACAATCATGGTATGGCCAGCGTTATTACCGCCCTGAAAGCGAACTACATGATCTGCTTTTTCAGCAAGCAGATCAACCACTTTACCTTTACCTTCATCTCCCCATTGTGTTCCGACAATAACAATATTTGACACTGATTACTCCTTCGGGTGTAAAATTTATAAATAATCTTTACGTTTTTATTTAATTTAAAAGCTTTATTATTTTAAATGCTAAGCATTTGTTTTTAATATTTTTTGTTCTTTCCGCTTTGCCTTGAAAAAATTTTTAATTATATCACTGCATAAATCTTCATGAATTCCAGATATAATTTCAGGGCTATGATTTAATCTCTCATCTGAAGAAAAATCGTATAATGAACCTGCTGCGCCCCATTTTAGATCTTTCGCCCCATAAACCACTCTTTTAATCCTTGCATGGATTATTGCCCCCATACACATGATACAGGGTTCAATCGTTACATAAAGAGTCGCATCAATAAGTCTGTAATTTCCAATTTTGTCAGCTGCTTTACGTAATGCAATAATTTCAGCATGAGCTGTGGGATCATTCAAACTAATGGTGCAATTATGAGCTGAACCAAGAATCTCACAATCATTACCCACAATGATCGAACCTATAGGAACTTCATTTTTTTGTCCAGCTTTTTCAGCCTCTTCCAAAGCAAGCTTCATAAATTTTTTTTCATTTTTATAATTCATTTTTTTCAACGTCCTACCAGTTATAAAATGAAGAGGATTATAACTATTTAAGGTTTTTTATTTCTTAATCCTTTTTCCTTTTATAATAAATATTTTAAAAAAGTAAAAACAAATATTGACATAATAAACTGCTTGGAATAAAGATAGGCCAAATTGATGTGCGCTCGTGACTCAGCTGGATAGAGTACCTGACTACGAATCAGGAGGTCGCAGGTTCGAATCCTGCCGAGCGTACCATCCTCACCGCAGCAATAACAATCATTTACATACTTTTAACAAAATCACTTTCTTCGAGCTTTTTTTTCTGTGTGGGAATCTGTGTGGGACTTTTTTAATTTTTGAGATTTTTCTCTGGCATTTTCATATCTCATCATTGCCTAACGCTCTTGATCCCCAATACTATGTAAATAAATCTCTGTGGTTTACCTGTTTTAATGCCCTAATATCTTTGAACAGATCCTATTGGTACATTTTCAAAATTCCATTATCTGAAGTATATTACACCAGCTTTATCACAAAGAGATTTCATAAGATCTCATAAGAGAAAGAACGCTTGCTGGTTTATCAGCCATTCGGGCAAGAGGAAAAAAAGGAGGTCGAAAAATTATAACTGCAAAAAAATTACAAGCCGATAAAGCAATATCTATTGATGATATTTGCAACACTTTGGCTATTATAAGGGCACAAACCCTTTACTAACCGATGTTAAAGGATAAATAAACTCATGACAGATTCCCTAAATGCTTAATGGAACTTTGGCTATTCTCTCAGCCACTATTTTTTTTGCATTATCAATTTTCAGCAAGGGGATATCAAGAAGATTTTTGTCTGAAATAAGCTCTAAAAGAGTCATTACAATTTCAGGATCATAATGGGAACCAGCTTGCCTGGCAAGCTCCAGCACTGCCTGCTCATTGGTTAATTTTTTCCTGTGCGGTCGATCCGATGTCATGGCAACCAGAACTTCTGAGATGGATAGAATCTTTGATACAAGGGGGATTTCATCGGCTTTTTTTCCTTTAGGATAACCTGTTCCGTCATGATTTTCACGAATAGCTCCCACTATTTTTTTTTCCTCACTGAAAAAATCAAGCAGATCTTTGTCCTGGAACTGCATTAAAGGAAGCTTTTTTATCTTTATATTTGCTTTTTTTGATAAATCTTTCTTTTTTAATAAGATCTCCTCTCCAAGTAATGTTTTAAACCAGTTGTATAAAGAAGCAGCATTTTTAATTGATGTAACTACTCTTTCCGGAAGCCCATATTTTTTGCACAAAAGGGATGAATATTCTTTTATTCGATCAGCTTCGTTCTCAAATCTTGGGTCGCTGATCCGACGACTAAGAGATTCAAGAGATTTCATAAGTTCTTTTCGGTTGCTCATAATAGTCTTGGGAAACTGTTCCTCAAAATAATCAGCTCCTTTATGTTCACTCTTATTTGTGATTGAAGCTGTTATATCATCACTTTTCCCTTGATAGACTTTTATACAATTTCGGCCGCTCTCCTTTGCCTGATATAAAGCCTGGTCAGCAAAATCCACAAATGACTGGCAGGTTTCAGGCTTACTATCCTTAAATGACGCTATACCACCACTGACACATACTGTTAGGCTGTTTGTATTATATTTAAATGGCGTTTCATGCATAATACACCTGATATTTTCTGCGAGATTTTGAGCACCTTTTGTATTGGTATTGGGCA
This sequence comes from Desulfobacterales bacterium, assembly GCA_024226555.1. Taxonomy (GTDB): domain Bacteria; phylum Desulfobacterota; class Desulfobacteria; order Desulfobacterales; family JAAELO01; genus JAAELO01. Next base: position 49,237 of record JAAELO010000457.1, read on the forward strand.
ATAACAGAAGAAATTCTTCACCACCATAGCGAAATGCAAAGTCAGAATCGCGTTTTTGTTGACGCAGCCTTGCGGCAAATTCAGTCAAAACTGCATCACCACAAGCATGACCATAGGTATCATTGATTTTTTTAAAAAAATCAAGATCAAAAAGAATGCATGATAGATCAAATTTATAACGTCTGGCCCGGGACAATTCCTGCTCCATAATATCCTCCATATGCCTTCTGTTAAAAAGAGAGGTAAGTTCATCCCGGATAGCAAGGCTTGCCATTTTCTTCATGGCTTTATACATATCCTGCTTCAGTTGATATTTTTCAAGAACATTTTTGATTGTCCTGAAAAGAAGATTCTCATTTAATTCTGATTTGGACAGATAGTCATCAACTCCATCTCGCAAAAGAGAGGCAGCCAGATTTTCATTGCCATAACCTGTAATGCAGACTATAGGAGTAGAAATATTCTGATTTTCCAATCCTTTTAAAAAGTCATGCCCTGTCCCATCCGGCAGAGAATAATCCATCAAAATAATATCAAAATTGTCTTTATCAAGCTTTTTTAAGGCAGATGAAATAGATTTCTCTCTTGAGAGTATCATATTTGAGGTGGTTTGAATAATGGAAGAAATATTGTTAAAGTCAGAATCACTGTCTTCAAGTGCAAGTATTCGGATCTGGTTGTTTATATTCAAAATATAGGTTGTTTCATTATAATTTTTAGTCTTATACTTATCCATATCCTGTATTTTTTTAACTGTATTAGATAGTTTTTGAGCAGCCATTTTAATCTGTGGAATAGATTCCTTTAATGTATCAGGCTCATAATTATCCATTTCCAGAAGATCAACATGTCCTAACAATAACATCAGGGGTTGATTGAGTTCATGGGCAGCAGCACCTGCCATCTGCAACACAACCTTCAGGCGTTCCTGTTCAACAAGTGATTTTTGCTGGGATAATATCTTTTTGTTGGCTTCATTGATTTTTTTATAAGCCTTTGTAACATTACTTTTTTGCCTGTGAAGTTCGACAAAGACTCTTACTTTACTGTTCAAGGAGTGAGGGTCAAGCGGTTTAAATATATAATCAACAGCTCCTGACTCATATCCCTTAAAGATATGTCTGGCTTCTTTGTTAATGGCTGTTACAAAAATTATAGGGATCTGTTTTGTGTCATTATTACTTCTAATCATTTCTGCTGTTTCAAACCCGTCCATTCCTGGCATTTGAACATCAAGAAGGATCAAACCAATATTATGCAGTAGTACCATACGAAGCGCTTCTTCTCCAGATGTGGCTTTAATGATATTTATATCAGGGTTTTCTAAAATCGCCTCAAGAGCAACAATATTTTCTGGTCTGTCATCAACAACAAGGATATTTATTGACTCCAAAGTTTCTTTAATATTGTGCCCTATCATTTTTTACTCCTCCTTGAACCAGGGTTATAAAATTTTATCATATTTACATTTTTATATTGGATAAAAAATTCAAAGCTGTCGTTCCATGGAAGAAAACAGTTCAGTGAGATTGATTGGTTTTGATATATATTGATCAGCACCAGCCTTAATGCATTTTTCACTATCACCTTCCATTGCCTTTGCCGTTACTGCTATAATCGGCAGATTTTTATACTTTTCCTGCTTTCTTATCCTCTTTATTGCTTCATAACCGTTCATCTCCGGCATCATTATATCCATAAGCACCAAATCAATATCAGATTCTACCTTAAGAAGGTCAAGTGCCTGTCTGCCGTTTACAGCCTTAAAGACAACTATATCATGATCCTCAAGAATACCGGACAGAGTAAAAACATTACGCATATCATCATCAACAAGAAGTATTTTTTTGCCCGATATGGTTTCCAGCACAGCGTCAGAAATGTGTGATGTTTCATAATTTACGCTCTTTATAGCTGTCTTGTTGGGTGGTTTGGCTCTTTCTTCTTCTTTCGCTCTTTCAGATGATTCAAGTTGTTCCGGAATATATATTGTAAACCGTGATCCTTTTCCAGGCACACTTTCCATCTCAATCACACCGTTGATGAGCCTTGTGAAATTTAAAGAAATAGACAGTCCCAGGCCTGTACCTCCATAATGACGTGATGTACTGCCATCAACCTGTCTAAAGGCATCAAATATTGTCTCCTGACATGCCAATGGTATCCCTATACCTGTATCTGATACTGAAAAAGCAACAATTTGATCATGGTCTAATGGTTCATCAAAACCTGGTAAAATGATCGGAGCTGCTCCCGGCATAGGTCGCCCAAAGTCAATGGTAACATTTCCCTGACTTGTGAATTTAATGGCATTTGCCAACAGGTTTCTTAAAATCTGTATCAGTTTTTGCTGATCAGTTATTATGCTTTCGGGCATATTTTCTGTAATATTGCTGATAAACTCAATCCCTTTATCTTTTGCAAGGGGTTTGTAAATACTTTTTAAGCTGTCTGATAGTTCTGCAATAAAGGCCTGGCTTATATAAACGTCCATTTTACCGGATTCTACCTTGGAAAGATCAAGAATATCATTAATAAGTTCAAGAAGGTCATTACCGGACTTATGGACCACTTTTATACGTTTGATCTGCTTTTCAGTAAGATTTTTTTCTCTGTTTTTTGAAAAATCTTCAGAAAGAAGAATAATACTGTTAAGTGGACTGCGGAGCTCATGGGACATATTTGCAAGAAATTCACTCTTGAGATGATTTGCCTGTTTAGCCTCTTTTAACGCCTCTTTTAGTTCCATTTCATATTCCGCTTTGTCTGCCAGTGCTTCATAAAGTTCACGTTTCTGCTGATCAAATTCCAGAAAAAGTTTTACTTTATTTCGCAGCACATGGGGTTCATATGGTTTGAACAGATAATCCGTAATACCCTGATCATGTCCTTCAAATTTTTGTTTTTGATCCTCTGACAAGGCAGTTACAAAAATAATGGGAATATCACGGGTCAATTCATTTATTCTTAAAAGCTCGGCAGTTTCAAACCCGCTCATGCCAGGCATCAACACATCAAGAAGAATTAATGCAAAATGATGATCCATAACAAGGGTCAATGCCTTTTCCCCGGAGGTGACCGTATGAAGTTCAGCATTGATATTTTTCAGGCTGGTTTTCATGGCCACAATATTTTCATGCATATCATCAACAATTAGTATTTTCTGCTGGTTTGGAATTTTGTTCATTTTATTCTCCCTAATTCCTTAAGAAACGGTCCAATCCCGGTTAACGGCAAAATATGGTCTGCACCGGCAATTTCTATGGCAGAAGAAGGCATCGCTTGTGCTTCAGCAGTGTCAGGCTTCTGGACAATTGCAAGCCCTCCTTTTTTTCTTATTTTTTTTAATCCCTTTGAACCGTCAATGTTTGCACCCGTCAAAACAACACCAATCAGACTTTGTCCATAGGCATCTGCTGCCGTCTCAAACAAAACATCAATGGACGGCCTGGAATAACAAACAGGGGGGTCCACTGTTAAAGACAAGGTGAAGTCACGCTCTATCAATAGGTGATAACCTGGTGGTGCAATATAAATAGATCCTGATTTTAATGAATATTTTTCTTTCGCTTCCAAAACATTTAGACGACATTTTCTATTAAGATATTCAGGCAGATAATTATCACCATCTTCTTTCATATGCTGTACAACTGCAACAGCCATTGAAAAATCCTGTGGCAGAGCAGGAAGGATCGTGGAAAGCGCCTCCAGTCCCCCTGCTGATACACCGATGACTATTGTTTTATAGTTTTTTTCCTGCTGTGTCATTATCCCTTTTAGCTTTGCTTATAATTTTTACTTTTTTCTAAAAATCTTCTGTTTTACCAATTCTTTTTTATAGAGAGGTTCCAGCGAAGAAAACTCCAGGGACTCCCGGGTTCCAAGACATAAGAATCCACCATTGGCAAGACTTTCATTAAAAAGTGTGAATACACGGTTCTGGAGTATCTGATTAAAGTAAATAAGAACATTACGGCAGAGAATAAGATTCATTTCGCCAAACACACTGTCAGATACCAGATTGTGGTGGGAAAATACTATCTTTTCCCGTATCCCTTTATGCAGTTTCACAAAATTGTACCTGGCATGGTAGTAATCACCAAAGATTTTGTTTCCACCTGCCTTATTATAATTTGTAATAAACTGCTTCATTTTGTCCAAGGGGTATTGACCGTTTTTAGCAATGTCCAGAGAGTTTGTATTATAATCAGTGGCATAAATCTGGCACCGGTCGTATAATCCTACTTCCTTTAAAATAATTGCAAGGGAGTAAACCTCTTCACCAGTGGCACAGCCGGCACACCAGATTTTGATATATGGCAAAGCGGCAAAATTGGGGATGACCTGGGTTCTAAGGGCTTTAAAAAAGTGAGGATCACGAAACATATCTGTTACAGTGATGGACATATTTCTTAAGAAAGAGTCAAAGGTCGCATCGTCATATAGCATATAGGGTATCAGCTCTGAAATATACTTGAGCCCGAAACTATCCATTTGAGTGCGCACCCGCCTTTCAAGAGATGCCCTGGCATAATTTCGAAAATCATATCCCCGCTGCCTGTAAATTGTTTCAAGAAGCATATCAATTTCTATCTGTTCTGTTTTGTCAGGGTTTTTCATTGGTTTCCTTTTAGGTACTTCAGGCAAAAAGCCAGACTTTCAGCATAGACAACAGCTTGTCTCTGTCCACGGGTTTGGCAAGGTAATCACTCACCCCTGCCTGAAGGCATTTTTCCCGATCTTCGAGCATGGCTTTTGCCGTTAGGGCAATGATAGGCAATTTTTTATACTCTTTTTGAGCTCTTATCCTTCGGGTTGCTTCGTACCCGTCCATTTCCGGCATCATAATGTCCATGAGCACAATATCAAATTTTTGCTCCTTGATTTTTTCCAGAGCCTTTTTCCCATTATCAGCCATGGTGACCTTAAGGCGGTATTTCTGCAAAAGACCTGTCATTGCATAGATATTACGCATATCATCATCAACAAGAAGCACCTTTTTCTCTTTGAACAACTCGTTATCGTCATGCAGCATCTTGAGCATATGCCGCTGCTCTCTGGGAAGAGCTGATTCAACACTATGCAGAAAGAGAGAAACATCATCAAGCAGTCTTTCCTCACCACCAGGTCCCTTTAACACCACACGTCTGGCATACAAAAGAATCTGATCCTGTTCCTCTTTGGTCAGATCCCGTGATGTATAAACAACAACAGGGGGCAATGGAACACCTTTAATTTTTTCAGTGAATTGGGTCAGCACGTCAAGGCCGCTGATATCAGGAAGATTCAAGTCCAGAACCACACAGTCATATACAACTTCTCCCATGATTTTAACAGCATCATGGCCGTTTTCCACACAATCAATCTCAATGTTCTTTCCGGATAACAAGTGCTTGACATGGTCTTGATATACCTTTTCATCCTCTACCACGAGAATCTTTTTAACAGCATCATCAAGAAATGTTTCTACCTTTTCCAATACTGTATCAATCGCCTCTTTATCCACCGGTTTAAGCCAATAGCTAACAGCACCTTTTTTCAAAATATCATCCTTTTGATCCCGACCGGAAATAACATGCACAGGGATATGGCGGGTTGCAAAATTTTGCTTTAAGCCGTCAAGCACAAGGGCACCATCGATATCCGGCAAACCAAGATCAAGTACGATTCCTTTGGGCCGATACTCCTGGGCTAAAAGAAGTCCTTCCCGCCCGGTTTTCGATAGCAGTGTCATATACCCTTTTTTAATCGCCTTTTGTTGAATAAGCATGGCAAAAGCAGGATCATCCTCTATAATCAGCAGGGCTTTATCCTCCTCAACTCGAATTCTATCACGATCATCAGACGGAGATGATCCTTCTAATCTTACCAAAGGTTTTATATCTGCTGCTGATATTATTTGTCTCTGCCGGATCTGTTCAGCCGGTATTGTTTGAACCGGGATCAAAGGTTCAAGTTGTTTTTCAATCTTGTCTTTTCGCCGGTCAGTTCCGGCAAGGGGCAGATATAAAGTAAATGTTGAACCCTGACCTTCCTTGCTTTCCAGGGTCAATTCACCTCCAAGAAGATCAGCAAACCTCCGGGAAATAGTCAGTCCGAGACCTGTGCCGCCGTACTTTCGGACAGTGGAACCCTCAGCCTGGATAAAGGCCTCAAAAATTGCATTTTGCTTCTCTTTTGCTATCCCAATACCGGTATCAACCACTGCAAACCCAATGGTGTTTTTATAAGACATGTTTTGTTGTTGAAAATTTGTCTTTTCTGCCGGCACCACAGCCTTGAGTGTCACAGATCCCTTTTTTGTAAATTTTACAGCATTGCTGATAAGATTTCTAAGTATCTGAATGACTCTAATACTGTCAGTTATTAATGTTTTCGGCACATTGGGATCAATCTGAGATATAAATGTAATCTCTTTTTTATTGGTAAGTATCTGAGACTGTTCTTCTATCTGTTTCATTAGAGACGCAAGCTCAGTTTTTTCATGGATAATGTCCATGCGACCTGCCTCTATCTTGGACAGATCAAGGATATCATTGATAAGATGCAATAGATCTTTTCCGCCCTTATGGATGATCCCTGCGGACTCCACCTGCTCTTTGGTCAGGTTGCCATCATCATTGTCAGCAAGATTTTGTGATAAAATTAAGAGGCTGTTTAAAGGACTTCTAAGCTCATGGCTCATGTTGGCAAGAAATTCAGATTTATATTGACTGGCCTGTTCAAGCTGTCCGGCTTTTTTCTCTATTTCCTGCCGGGCCTCTTCCACTTCAGTCTGCTGTTTATGAAGATATTCTGTTTTTTCAGTAAGTTCTTCATTGGACGCCTGCAACTCTTCACCCTGAACTTTAAGTTCCTCCTCAGAAGCTTTGAGCGCCATGGTCTGTTCTTCAAGCTCCTCATTGGAACTTTTCAGCTCTTCCTGCTGGGATTGGAGCTCTTCGGTCTGACTCTGGGATTTTTCCAGTAGCACATTTACCTGCATATTGGAAAGAATGGTTTGAAATGAAATAGCAATACTGTCTGAGACAAGGTCAATAAATGCCAGTGCTTTTTCAGAGAACGGTTCAAAACAACCCATCTCTATAACACCGATAACAACATTGTTAAGGACAAAGGGTTTGACAAGAATAGCGGCTGGTATGGATTCTCCTATGCCGGACTGAACCGCAATATAGTCATCTGGGACATAGGTTAACACAATACTTTCTTTTTCAAGGGCAGCCTGGCCTACGACGCCCTTTCCAAATTCAAACTCACTGGAGAATCGCTTCCGGGTTGTAAATGAATAACTAGCAGTAAGTTTGAGCCGGTCGTCATCGTGAACAAGGTAGAGAGCACCAATGTCGGCTGAAATATATTTACAAAGATAGGTTATCACAGATTTGCAGGCATCAGAAAGATTGGAAATACCAGCAATCTTTTTAATCATCTCCATCTGGCCTGTCTTGTACCAGTCCTCAAGGGCATTATTCTCATGGCTGTTTTTGAGGGACTGAGTCATATTATTAAAGGAATTCGCAAGATCACCAATCTCATTTTTTGTGACAATTACAATGGGTTGAGAAAAATCACCCTGCTCGACTCTTTTTACACCTGAAGAGAGCTCAAGTACAGGGTTTACAATTCGCCTGACTATGGTAAAGGTAATCAAAAGAATTACAAATATTGTTGCACCAAGCATGATGAGTATGGTCTGTTTTAGTTTATCTGCTTCAATAAATGCTGCTTTTGTCGAGATTTCCGCCACCACCCAGAAGGTCACATCCTGGATTTTAAGGGGTAGGTGAATACCGAGAACTGTTTGACCGTCGTGATTCTGATATATAAAGGCATCCTGCTCTTTGTATTTGACGCTCCCTTTTTTGTCGATATGCGCTTGTATTAGTTCTGACTGAGCCGTCAAAATTTTATCGTCAAGCATTTTTTTTTCTTTGTCCATCAAGGATTGTGAACGTAATGTAAGATCTGATCCTAAAAGATACAAATCAGATGTTTCTCCAAGTCTGGTTTTTGCCTGCATGATACGGTTAATGGAATTAATGGTAAACTGAAAAGCCAAAGCCCCAATTCTGTCTCCGACTTTATTTATAACTGGATAACAGATAAACCCGCTAACAAGATCGTTGGATGGTGCATATCTCTCATAATCTGAAAAAGAAAGCACGCCTGACTCAATGGATTGACGAGCGGCTGTTGCAAATTTTTTATAACGGGTTTGACTGGTAAAAAGGTTAGTACCAAGGTCTTCTTCACCTGCAACTGAAAAAAGAATATCACCACTTTGACTGATTAGAAAAATATCATAATAATCAAATGCTTTTCTGAATTTTTTAATATCCGGAGCAAACTGGTCAACAATTTTTGCCCATTTATAGGAGTTGACAAAAGCGCCAAGGTCTTTCCCGGATGATTGATAAGACTTTATAAGCTTTTCAAGCAGTTTTGTATTTGTGTTTGTCTCAGCCTGGTATCTCAAGTCTTCCAGCATCGTGTTAAAATAAGCATGAATTTCGTTTGTTCTTGATGTTGCCGCAATTTTTAAAGTCATCTCCGTCTCTTCTTTCAGAATGGAGTACGCATTTTTATAACTGATCCAGCTGAGCAACCCTGCCGGGACCAGAGAAAGAACCAAAAAAGCAAGGGTCAGAGTTCTCCCAATGCCAGTTAACCAGCTTGTTTTTTGATGATTGGGGATTAAATCATGTTTCATATTCGGTCTCCTTACTTCTCGGTAATCCGGGTGAAAAAACTTTCATCGGCCAAACAGGAAGGAATGGCACATTCAACTTCACAGTCATGCTTCATTTCAAATTTACTGAATGTAGGAGCAACCTTTTCATCGGGTTTCCTTTTTAATTTATCATCCGAAATTGAATTTATTCATTCATAATTAATTACAAGGGCGTTTCCATCTCTGTGAATCAGGTCGAAGCATCGAAAATCAGGCTTTTTGGCAAACATATGACCATAGGACCCGGCAGCAGCAAAAGCTGATAATCCGCAGAATCCATCTCGCTGCGATATTTTTTAAAAGCAACAAATCCTGTAGTCTGTCAGAGAAATCCCAATCGCTTTAATCCTGATTTTTGATTCGCAAATGGATGAATTAACTTTTGCAAAACAAATCATCACGCATGCTCAATACGATAATCTGCCTTTTTCATCTTGCCTTTATACTTTTCATACGCCACAATACCAGGATAATGATCAGCCAGAGGAATATAAATAGCTGTAATGATCTTTTTTTCTTCAGCCCAGGACACACTGTGTAAAAATAAGGTTATTAACACAATGTAAATTACTTGCTTAAAACTTTGCATGAATAATGTTCTTTTCATTGTTTTTTCCTTTGACAGATAAAGAAAGTTCAGGTTATAAAATCAATGTCTTAAGCAAATTTTTACTATGTCACCTGTTGTGCAATCAGGATCTGCTATTATCCGCAGCAATTTTGTAACCAAAGCCGGGAGCGGTGGAAATCCCTTGTTTTTGCTATTATTGCTAAAGTTGATTTATTATCCATTATTCCAAGTTTTTCTAGTTAATTTGTCCAATCTCTGTTTTTGCCTTATCAATCATGTTTTTTGAAACTTTGAGTAATTTGTTTTCAGCAATAATATCAAGAAAACAGGTAACCAGCATTGGATCAAACTGAGTTCCTGCATTGTTAACGATCTCAGATACAATAATTTTATCTTTCAGTTTATTCCGGTAGGGCCGATCCGATCTCATGGCGACAGCTGCGCTGGCAAGGGATAATATCCGTGCACCAATGGGAATTTCATCCGCCTCAAACCCATTTGGATATCCATTGCCGTCATACCATTCATGATTGTGCAAAAGAACTGATTTTTCGTTTGTAAAAAAATCAAAGAGATTTGCCAGTTCAATTTGCATATGAGGCAAACTTTCAAGCATATTTTTGTCTTTCAGGGTAAGACCCCCTGATTTTTGGAGCAGCTCTTTTCCAAGAAGAATTTTAAAACATCCATTCAAAGATGCTGCCAGAGTGATTGACTTAATAATAGGATAAGGCAGTGAAAGCTTTTTACATAATAAATTGATGTATTCAATGATTTGCCTTGTCTCTTGCTCAAGTTGAGCTCCACCAAGATCCTTGATTAAAAGTTCAAGAGATCTCACTGAAGCCTGTCTTGTTTTTTCCAGAATAAAAGCCATTTGCTCTTTTAAATATATAATCCCTTTTTCACCATATATCTCTTTTTCAGGGAGTATCTCTTCAGCAACATGCCTTTCAAATTCGCGAATACAGTTTCGCCCATCAGCTTTTGCTCTGTACAATGCTTTATCTGCAAATTGCACAAGATCATTTCCTTTGCTTGCCTTGCAATTTTGAACAGAGGAAATTCCAATGCTGACAGTAATTTTAATTGGGTGTGTTTTATAATGAAATTCATTATTTTCACAAGCCTTTCGAATATTTTCAGCAAAACTTTGTGCCCCTTTGGCATTCGTCTGGGGGAGCAGCACTAAAAATTCTTCTCCACCGTATCGGAATATGTAATCAGACGATCTTTTATGATGAAGTAGAATATGGGCAAATTTCTGTAAAACATAGTCGCCGCAATCATGCCCATAGTTATCATTAATGCTTTTAAAAAAATCAAGATCCAAAAGCAGGCAGGACATGCTATTCTCATAGCGTATTGTACGGTTGAACTCCTGCTCTAAAACATCGTTCATATATCGCCGGTTATATAGGCCAGTCAGCTCATCTTTTGTAGACATGGCAGCCATTCTTTTCAGGGCAGTGTCTATGTCTTGTTTTAATCTATATTTCTCGAGTACATTTTTGATGGTACTCAAAAGGAAGCCAAGACCTGTTTCTGATTTGGTAAGATAGTCATATGCACCCTTGCGAATGGTTCTTGAAGCAATGATTTCATCGCCCTGGCCTGTAAGAAAGATTACAGGCGTTTTATTTTTCTTCAGATTCATACTTTTTAGCACATCAAGACCAGTCCCGTCGGGAAGAGCAAAATCCAGTAAAATAACATCAAACTTCTCTTTATCAAGACGTTGAAGTGCAGATTCTACAATCTTTTCACGAAAAAGCGTCATACCATCGCCTTTTTCAAGAATTAAAGCAATCTTGTTAAAATCTCTGTCATCGTCTTCCACAGATAGTATCTTGATTTTTCTGCCAAGGTTCAGAACCTGTGCTTTCCGGTTATGGGCTATAGCTTCTTCATGGTCAAAAATGTGAATCTTGTTAACTGTTTCAGATAATCTTTGTCCGGCTTCTTTAATTTTTGGTATATATTTTAAAACTTTTTTCGGATCATCAGTATCCATTTCTATAAGCTCAATATTTCCCAGTAACACCATAAGGGGCTGGCTGAGTTCATGGGCAGCAGCCCCTGCCATTTGGAGTACAACCTTTAAACGTTCATCTTCTATAAGCGCCCCTTGTTGTTTCAATATCTTCAGGTTGGCATCATTTAACTTTTTATTTTGATTTTTAATAATTTGATTTTGGTTATACAGATCCAGAAATATAGACACTTTTCTTTTTAAAATTTCTGGTTCAAGGGGTTTGAAAAGATAATCCACTGCACCTGAATCATATCCTTGAAAAATGTTTTGTTTTTCCTTGCTGATGGCTGTAATAAAAATAATTGGAATATGGCAAGTGTCGGCGTTACTGCGCAACAACGTAGCCACCTCATACCCATCCATTTCGGGCATCTGGACATCCAACAAGATAAGAGCAATCTCATGGTTAAGAACTTTTAGAAGAGCTTCCTTTCCAGAACCAGCTTTAATAATTTTCGTTCCTTTAAGAATGACCTCAAGTGTGTATAGGTTTTCCGGCCTGTCATCAACGATAAGAACGTTAGCGGTTTGATTAATTGGAGTATCTATAATCATAATTAAATATCTTTTAAATTCATTGATTAAATAGTTTAATAGGCTTTCTTCGGCAAAAAAACAAGCTGTAGTTTATTGATACTGAAAATGATTAATATTCCGTTAAAAAGCAAGATAGTTTAATTTAAAAATCTTTTTTTAAATAAAGCCACTTCTCTCTTAAATATTAAAGATTTATTTTTTATTTATTATAATAAAATATATGATTTTTTACAATATGAAAAATCTATATTGTATTGATAGGTAAAAAATATTATTTTTCATTGGATAAAAGATAAGGTTTTAAGTTTAATTTTATTTCTAATATTTGATCAATGAAAAAGTATTGTATTATCAGAAATAAGGAGAATACTCACAATCTGGTAACCTCTATGCCAATTCAATTATGATTAATACAGCTTGAGAAAATAAACTACAAAACAAAAATGGTTTTATTTTGTTTTCGAAGAATTAACTATTCCATAACTAATAGAGGTTAAAATTAAACAGAGAACAAATAGGAATTTCAGGTTATAATTAAATAATACTTCATTATTCTAATTTCATTAGATTGAACTATTAAACTCATCTAATAAATTGACCTTGTAGGGGGTGACGCTTGCCACCCAATGAAAGCAACGTGTTATTCCCTAAATCCATATTCAATTGTTTCATTAGGAATGAACCATTGTAATACCTCGAATGTCTTTTAAGGAAGTATTTCATTAGAAGTTGAAATAATTGAGAGTTTGATGCAAATACAAAGCATAAAGTTATGACGCTATCCTCACAAAAAAACATACCGCGAATAACTTTAAACGCAGTATTTGCATTAAAATTTAGATTCTCACGAGTTTTCACGGAAGAATTTTTCGATTACAGACGCAAAGAAAATAGGAGCTTCAAGCATTGGATAATGTCCTGCATTTTTACAGAGTACCATTCTGGAAAAAGGAAAATGTTTTTTAAAAAAACCCTCAAGAGTTTCTCTTCTAAAATGTGGAAGATCATGCTCTCCGGTTAATACAAGTAAAGGCAAATCAACATGGTGCATCTCATCAGCAAAATCAGTTTCTGTGAACATTTCAATATAACCCAATCTTGCAGCCTGAACTGAAGCATCTTTTGCTTTCTTTAGTTTATAATCTATCCAGTTTGCTGAAAGCCTGTTTCCTGTTCTATTATCAATTAAAGCCCTTGCAATGTCGTCATCTGTAACAGACTTCCTTAGTTCCTTTAGGTCAGAATCATCAAGTTTAAGTCCACATCCAGGAACAGGGGTAACTGCAACTAAACTGTGAATAAGATCTGGTCTGTCAACGCAAATCCTTTGAGCTACCATAGCTGACATTGAGTGACCCACAAGATGAACTTTTTCATTGAAAAGTTTTTCTATAAGGCTAATTATATCTGATGTTGCTTCATGAACTGTGAATTTACCATCAAGTTTTCTTGAGAAACCATAGCCTCTTAAATCCACAAAGATATATGTGAATGCTTCCTGATCAAGGTATGGTAGCAAATTAGTGTAATTATTATGGTCTCCTAACCATTCGTGCATAACTACAACTTTTTCACTTCCCTCTCCATGTATTTTATAACCAAGCATCATTTTTCTTATTTCCCAGTTTCAGTTTCAAAGTAAAGCTTTGTTTCTGTTTTAACGTCATCAAGAACAAATGATGATTTTATATTTTGAATACCTTCTATACCTGCCAGTTTTTCATTAACAAAATTTCTGTAAGCCCTTATGTTATGAAGCACAACTTTAAGAATAAAATCATACTCACCAGAAACCTGATAGCATTCAAGAACTTCATCTAACTTAGATATCTGGTTTTTAAAAGAATCCAGAGATTTTAACTGATGTAAACCAAGTGAAACAGTTATTATGGCAAGAAGTTCATAGCCTGTTTTTTCACGATCAACAATTGCTGAATATCTTGTAATTAATCCGGCTTTTTCAAGTCTTCTTACTCTTTCAAGCATAGCAGGAGGAGAGATACCAATAGATTCGGCAAGTTTAGCATTCGTAATTCTTCCATCATTTTGAAGAATATTTAGTATTTTTCTGTCTGTTTTATCAAATAACATAGCAATTCCTAAGCTGTTGAATAACATTTAACCAAATCTATAATCTATAATCTATAATCTGTAATTTTAATTTTAATTTTTTCATTTATTGTGATCTAAACAAAATAACATTTTTTTTTAAAATATCAATAGTAATGTTGACCTGGAACTTTGACTTTCATTTGATGAACCTTTAAAATCAATATGCAGTGAAGGTCTTAATAAAAAAAACCTGCACATTCTCACTTGATCACTTATAATTAATAATATAACGTTATATATCATTTAATATTAATATAATAAAGTGCATAATCTATATAGACAATTATAATTAACATATAGGGGTTAAACAATGGAGACTTCAATAAATTTTGAAAAAATAACCAGGTGCTTCGAAAATGCAGATAAACAAAAAAGGTCTTTTTTGTATGAGTTCGAAACCTACGAACTACTTAAAAATTCTGGTGCGGAGACTCCACCACCAGTTCTGTTTCTTGAAAAAGGTAAAAGGCTTGATGACGAATATTTATCAAAAATGATTGGTAATAAAGTTGTTTTAAAAATAGTATCTCCTGAAATCATCCATAAAACAGAGGTTGAAGGGGTTAAAATCATAGAAAATTCGCCCTCTAAAATTAGATCTGCATGGCGAAGAATGATTGATGAAGTACCTGATAAATATCATACGTGGATAGAAAAAAATAGAAAATCTGCGCCTCAAAATTACAAGAAACTGAATAATAAAGAGCTTTTAAAAAAAATCTCTTCCGACATAAAAGGTGTTCTTCTCTGTAAATTCATGCCCCCGGATTCAGATGCTTTTGGGAATGAACTGATTGTTAGTATTAGATGCACAAGAGAGTTTGGGATGGTCATTACCGCAGGGCTTGGTGGTACAGACACAGAACTTTATGCAAAAAGATTCAGAAAAGGCCAGGCTGTTGTATCGGCTTCAACTAAACAGACAACAGGAGAGACATTTTTTAAACTCTTCAAGAATACAATTGCATATAAAAAACTTGCAGGGATTTCAAGGGGTCAAAAAAGAATTGTATCAGATGGTCAGCTTATTGAATGTTTTTCTTCATTTATAGAGCTTGCAAATCACTATTCTCCCCTAAATACAGATGCACCATATATAATCGAAGAACTTGAAATAAATCCATTTGCTTTTACAGATTACCAAATGGTGCCGCTTGATGGTATGTGCAGATTTATAAAAAGTTCTAAACTGCCGGTTAAAAAGGACCTTACTAAAATAAACTCAATGCTTCATCCTGAAACGATTACGATAATTGGTGTGTCAGAAACTAAAATGAATTTTGGTCGTATTATACTTAATAACATAATAAATAGTGGGTTTGAAAAGAACAGTATCTCCATAATTAAAAAAGGACCAAAAACTATTGATAGTGTCAAATGTATTGATCAAATCTCAGATATGAAAAAAACAGATCTTTTTATAGTAGCTGTTTCAGCAGATGTTGTCCTAAATATTGCTGAAGAGTTAATTGAAAAAAAGCTGGCAAACTCTGTTATGCTAATTCCAGGAGGAATTGGTGAGAAAGAAGGCAGTGAAGATATGGCTCATGCTCTTACATCAAAAATTGAATCTGCACATCTAAATGGAGATGGTCCGGTTTTTCTTGGAGGAAATTGCATGGGTGTAATATCTCACCCTGGTAAATTTGATACAATCTTCATTCCGGAAGAAAAACTTCCAAAACAAAGAACTTCTGCTAAAAAGAACTCTGCTTTCATTAGTCAGAGTGGGGCTTTTTTAATAACAAGGACAAGCAAATTTCCTATGCTTGACCCGTCATATATGATCTCAATTGGAAATCAAACGGACCTTACAGCCGGTGATATTGTAACTTACATAAAGGATCTTGATCATATCGATATAATAGCGGTTTATATGGAAGGTTTTAATGATTTCGATGGACTTAATTTTGTTAAAGCTGTCAAGTCAGCTGTTTTAATGGGAAAAACTGTTCTTTTTTATAAAGCAGGTAGAACAGAAGAAGGAAAAAGTGCGACATCTGGCCATACAGCCTCCGTTGCCGGGGATTACATGGTTTGTGAATCCTGTGTTAAGCAGGCAGGAGCTATTGTTGCAGATACATTCTCACAGTTTGAAGAACTTTATATGCTATCAGTAAGATTAAATGACAAGGAGATAAATGGAAGGCGCCTTGCAGCTCTAAGCGGTGCAGGTTTTGAGGCTGTAGGAATGGCAGATAGTATTCAGGGTGATGATTTTTCAATGGAGATGGCGGAACTTTCAAAAGAAACCACTGAACAAATTAAAGAGATAATAAAAGAGAATCGCCTTGAAAAACTTGTGGATATCAAAAACCCAATGGATATAAATCCAGCTGCAAACGATCTTTTACATGTTTCGATCACAGAAAAGATGCTGGAAGATGATAATGTGGATGGAGCTGTTGTCGGACTTGACCCGATGTCTCCAGCTATGCAAACTCTACCTTTTGGTGTTAGAAAAAATGAATCATTAGATTCAGATAAAAGTATAGCAAAGTTAATGCCGGAATTATTTGAAAAAACAAATAAACCTTTAGTAGGCGTTGTAGATGGAGGCAAATTGTACGATGATCTGGTGGAAATGCTTGAAGAATCAGGGGTTCCTGTGTTCAGATCCAGTGATAAAGCTGTTCTTGCACTTGCAAAATACATTGAAGGAAGGCTTTATGCAAAAGAGATGATAAATATGAATCAATAATCATTAAAACAGCTATATTTTCTATGTCATTACACATCTTAAAAAAAATATTTTTTTTAGAAAAAAAGAGTTGATTTATGCTAAGTTTTATATATAATATTCATAAATCTTAGCATAAATATTATTTCTTTAAAAAAGGAGATGATCATATGACCAGTGGAAACAAAAATCATCCTAAAGCCGGATCACAAATCAAAGTAGAGCCGATTAAAAACCTTAAAGATATTAAAGCTATTAAAACATTACTAAAGGATAGCCCGAGAAACTCCACACTTTTTATATTGGGTATAAATACCAACCTTAGTCCCAGCGAGTTAATACATCTTAAATATACCGATGTTAAGGATCTGGGAGACAATGGAATAATAAAAATTGAAGATGAAAATGGAAAAGTAAAGGAAGTCACTTTAAACCGTTCCTGCATACTATCCATAAAAAGCCTTATTGAAGGTAATGAATATGAAGAAGATGACTTTCTGTTCAAATCACAGCGTGGTAAATTAATTGTTCCATCAGTCCACAGACTTATTGATAAGTGGTGCACGGCTGTTAATTTGAAAGAGAACTATGGTTCCCATACATTAAGAAAAACATGGGGTTATCACCAGCACCACACATTTGGAGCTGAAATCAAGGATCTGATGGGTTATTTCAATCATAGTTCGAAGAAACAAACCATGGATTATCTATGTATTGATGAGAAGAAAGCCCAGGATCTTTTCCTTAATGAATTATAAACAGCTATTTTAGTACCTTAAGACCAAAGTTGGGTACTGTCATAGTACCCAATACTCTTTAGATATTTGACTTTCTTGTCCAAACAGATTAAAAGAGATTTTTCATTTAAAGGAAATCTTTATCATGTGCTCAAAACAAAAAAGTTTATTTATCTTTTTCACATTTATTCTGACGTTTATCATTGCGACCCCTTTAGTCACTGCAAAAGAACAAAAACTAACTATAATTCACAGTAATGATATCCATTCCCATCTAATGAGTTTCTCTCCATCAATGGATTTCACATATGAAGTTAACGATGATTCTACAGTTGGTGGCATAGCAAGAATAGCAACAGTGATTAAAAATATTAAATCCAAAAGAAAAAATCCTGTTATAGTAGTAGATGCGGGGGATTTTATGATGGGCTCAATATTCCATACCCTTGCTCCGGAAAAAGCATTTGAATTAAAGATAATGAAAAAAATTGGTTATGATATGCTCACCTTAGGAAATCATGAGTTTGATCTAACACCAAATATACTTGCAAAAATCCTCAATAAGGCTAATGAAAATAATTCCCTGCCACCAATAGTTCTCTCAAATATGAAATTCAACTTGTATGACAAAAGAGATGATACATTGTTTGATGCTTTTCAAAAGGGTTTAATAAAAAATTACAGGGTAAAAAAGATAAATGGTCTCAAGATAGGTTTCTTTGGTCTTATTGGTAAAGATGCCGCTTTTAAAGCAAAATATTCAGAACCTGTAAGCTTTAAAGACCCTGTTAAGAGTGCAAGAACAATTGTCAAAGTATTGAGAGATGTGGAAAAAGTTGATTTGGTTGTATGCCTTTCCCATAGCGGCCTTAAGAGAAAAAGAGGTGTTTCTGAGGATGAGAATTTAGCACAAAAAGTTAAGGGAATTGATGTAATAATCAGTGGACATTCACATACTACGACAGACAGACCAATAAGGGTAAATGGTACTCTAATTGTTCAATCCGGATATTATGGAAAAAATCTTGGTATATTAGACATTTCAAAGGGTGCAAAAGTTAAATTGTCTTCATACAAACTCTTGAAAATTGATGATAAAATTTCAAGTGATTTATCGATTTTAAGAGAGATTAGTGATTATAGAAATGAAATTGATAAAGAGTTTTTTTCAAAATATGACCTTGAATCCAGAAAAATAATTGGTGAAACAACATTTGATCTTAAAAGAGAAGCAGCCGAGTGTAGTATTGGAAATTTACTCTCAGATTCCATCAAATGGTATGTTAATAAGCACTCCTACAATAAAGATAACCCAGACTCTAAAGTCATAGGATCAATTATTGCTCACGGAATGGTGAGAGAGGGTCTGATGAAAGGCAAAACTGGAAAATTAAGCGTTGGGGAGATATTTAAAACAGTCCCTATGGGTATAGGTGAAGATTTATCAATGGGATACCCTCTTGTTTCTTTTTATATCTATCCCCATGAACTAAAAAAAGGTCTTGAGATTATAACGAGCCTGAGGCCAATTATTGGTGATAGCTTTTTCCTCCACATTTCAGGTGTTAAATTCAAATATAATCCCAATAGAATGATTTTTGATAAAATTTCAGAGATCTACCTTGGAAGTGAAGAAAGTGGTTATACAGCATTTGATTATTCAAAATCCAGAAAAAAACTTTTTCGTATAGCAACAAATATATATGTGGCAAGTTTCCTTAAAGAAGTTGGTAAAAGGACCTATAACATACTGAAAATTATTCCAAAAAATAGTAATGGAATTCCGATAAATAATGTCAAAGATCTGATTGTCGACGCTGATAATACAATTGATGGAATACAGGAATTAAAAGAATGGAAGGCTCCTGTTGAGTATATCGCAAGTTTTAAAGATACCAACGGAAATGGCATACCTGATATCCCATTAAGTTACAGTAAGAAAAAAGGGATAATAACTGTTGAAAAAAGTGTAAACCCTTACGAATTGATTAAAAACGGAACATTTATAACCTGGGTAGGTTTTTTATGTGTTATTGGTGTTTTCTTTATATTTATTTTTATTACAGGATTTATTTTAAATAAAATATATCCTGACAAATTTACCAGAAATTCATAGAACTAACTTAAAATACTCCTCCATACATCTGTTTTCTATCTCAAGAAGTCTCTTGAAAGGTTCATTAAAATCTTTTTCTCCTGTTGCAAAAACTCCATGACCATAAACAATAACTCCATTATTATTTTTAAGTTCCGGCGGCACAGTATTGCATAAGCCAAAACTACCTGTACCAACTTCTCCTGGAACGATTGGAATACCAGATATCTCTCTTTTTTCAGGGCAAATCTTGAAACAGCTTCCTTCATTTTCACAATCATTTTTATCACAGTTCATGGACATTATAACTGAAAACAGAGGATGTCCATGTAGTATTGTTCTGCAATCAGTATCAGATGCTATTTTCATATGGGCTGATAATTCACTTGATGCTGTCAAACCTGTACATGTTGAACCATCAAATGGACATGCATCTATATATCCATCAAGTTCATCTAAAGAACTGCCTGTTTGACTAATATAGATATTTCCATTATAAAAAGCAGAGACATTACCAAAAAATGAATCAACTAACCCGTATTCAACTGTTAGTTTCCCAGCTTTTGCTACAGCTGAATAAACAGATTCTTCATTTTCAAAAATATCTTTAGAAAGTGTATTTTTAAAATCAGGATATGATCCTTTATAGTTTTTTACGAAATTAAAAACCCCTTCCATTTCCTTATCCGATCGATTTTCCTTTTTTAACTTCAGATAATCGGAGAAAAACTTTACAAATGTTGAAAAGCAAACAGAACTGAGAGTCACAAAACATTGCTCAGGTGAGACAGTGCCATAGGTAATAACTCCAAAACCATCAATTATTACACATTTTCGTTCCTTAAGTACCTCTATCGCCTCTGATGTAGAATAATTATTAAGAACAGGAAGATCATGCAGAAAAGTTCTTGTTTCACAATCTTTTGGCTCTATCTTATCAGCGTTTTCTTCCAAAACTCTTTTGGAAAGAAAATTTATAATTGACCCGTAAGGCTCTTTTGGCTTAGCAAAAAGAAGTGAGTTAATGCTTAATTTATCGAAGATCTCTTCAAGGCCTTTTACTTCAAGGAGCCCTTCCCATAAAATATCATCATCAATACCACCTATTAAAAATCTATCTTTATCAACTAGCCCGGCTTCTAATAGTTTTGTTGCGTACTTATTAATTAGTTTTTCCATACAAGTCCAAGCTCTTTTACTTTCTCTTTTGTCGGCATACCTTCACTTGATAAGCCCCTTACTTTATAATATTTACTTCTCGCTTCTAAAAAATCTTCTCTATCTATGGGAGGAACGTTAATATTGTTACCAGAACTGCCTTGCTCTTTAAAAAACCTTACAGGTAGATCATCTTCTTCCTTTGAAAAACCATTTAATGAATTGATAACCCTGTCATTATAAAAAATCCTTTCACCACAATCCAAAAGATCCTGAGCACTTTTTTTATCCCCAGTTACAGCTGAATAGATTTTTGAATACTCCTCAAGTGATGCAGCAAAAAGAAAAAATTTACATATTGTCAGAGAATCTGCCATTGCATTTACATCCTCTGCTATCTTTATTATTCTTGCTTTTCCACTGAAACTGAATCTGTCTGTTGCAACTGGTTTTCTTAAAATTTCATGACTTACAGGATATGCTCTAAGATGACAGCCGCCTCTTGTGGATGTTGCATAGGAAAGAGCCATTCCATATGCTCCTCTTGGGTCATAAGCAGGGAGTTCCTGTTTTTTTACAGTTATGGAAAGATCTTTTTTTCCCTTCTCTTTTGCATATCGATATGAGCCCTTTGATAAAAGTCTTTCAGAACAGGTGCCCTCACCAATATCCTTCAACAAATTTGTTATTGTCTCTGGTTTCAGAATTTCACCTGTTAACTCCGAATGACATGCGAGAGTGGCTGCTGCACTAATTGTGTCCATTCCATACTCATTACATATAAAATTAGCATTTACTACAGATTCTTTATCCCGGTTGAGTAGTAATGCACTGAAATGAGACATTGTTTCATATTCAGGAAGAGGCCTTCCATCTTTAGCTATTTTTTTACATCTTACATGACAGCCTTGACAACCTGCATGTTTAACACCGAATTCTTTCTGATATGAAAAAGCATTCATTTTTTCAGGATCTTCAAAAGATGTTTCCTTAAAATTCATGGTTGGAATCATCCTTCTTGAACTTATAAGATCAAAAAGTGCTCCCGTTCCAAATTTTGAGATTCCTGCATCTCCCATCAAAACAGGTGAAGCCGAAACCAGCCTTAGGATATCTTCCCTTGCTTTTTTTAACTCAGTTTTATCGGCAATACTGGTCTTTTTACTTCCTTTTACAGCCAGATATTTTAAGTTCTTAATTCCACAAATAAACCCAAGTCCGTTTCTACCAGCTGCATAGTGACCATCTATCATAATGTTTGAATAGAGAACACCATTAAAAGCTGATGGACCAACAGCAGCAACGGAACCTTGCCATGAGAGTTTCTTTAATACTTCAGATATTTTTAGGTCTCTGGCTTCATCACAGGCCTTGAAACTAACTTTTTCATCAATTATTTCAATTCCACACAGTTCATCGCTTTTACCAGTTATAACAATTCCATCAAAACCAGTTTTTTTTAGCTCACTACCAAATTTACCCCCAACAGATGTATCTCCAATTGTTCCGGTTAAAGGTGAAATTGAAGTTATATTTATTCTTCCCGGAGATGGAGATGTTGTGCCAACTAATGGACCGGTGAAAAAAAGAATAGCCATCCCATCTGAATCTATCTCTTTTGTTGCACACTTTCTAAGATAATATCCAGAGAGCCCTTTTCCACCTATAAATTTATAATAAAGTTCATGATCGGGTCTTTCAATTGAAGACTCTTTTTTTGTCAGATTTATATGAAGAATTTTACCATGCCAGCCGTTCATTTGATTCCTTTATAATTAAAATATAAAAGATTATCATTATCATAGAAACAACAATATTACTCTTTTTTCTTATTCTAAAATGTGATCAATTTAATTGTCACACTTTATATTATCATATAATTGTTAATTATTTAGAGGTTCCCTTAGGATATCATTTTTTATGTATAAAAATTATTTTAACTCAATAAAATACAGCATCCCACTAACAATAATTCTGTTTGCAACGGTTACAATGCGAACAGAAGTTTCTTTTATAGATGGTCCATCATTTAATTATTATGGTTTTCCTTTTACCTATCTTAGGTGGTGCGGTTTCTCATCAATTGAGTACAATCTTGATATTATAAACTTTTTCTTAAATTCTATAATTTATTTTACATTTTGTACTTTTATTGTCTCATTAAAAGCTATTTTAAATATTTTAGAACAAAAAAGAATTTTAAGCCTGATCGTTCTAATAACTTTATCTCTCTATCCTTTATTTTTTATATATGTAGAGCTGTTTTTTATGGGGGAATATTACAGAACTGTTAGTATTAATCTTGATGGAGGAGATATAGTCGCAAGATTTTGGCATTTTGGCTTTGATCGACCATACTGAAAAAAATCTGGATTAATTATTATAATTTGATTATAGGGAATCTAATAACTGACTTTTGTATTAATTACTGCGTTACAAGAAAAAAATAACTGTTGTAAAATCGGCTCGTTACATTTTTCTCAAACCTTGTAGTTAAACCAAAATTCTAATTATTAAAGATTCCATATAGGGGAATCCCTGAATATGATTCAAAAAAATGTGAGGATAAAATGTTTAAATACGATAAAAATGAAGCTATTCAATCATTAATTAAAAGTAATTTCTTTCTATTCAATGATTGTCTTGTAAAACAGGATGATAAAGAAAATGCTGTTGCACACTTTAAACTTGATGATATTGAAAATATTACATCCACTAAAAAAGTTTGTAGCTGGGCTATTTTCTTTTTTCTACTCTCAGCTTTATTCTCCTCATTAGCATATTTTGTTGTTCAGTCAGAGATATGGACTATTATAAACTACGTCCTTGGAGGACTTTCATTCTCAATTTTCCTTCTGTCTTTTATTGAAAATGTATTGGTTCTTACTGTTGCCGGTGAAATCATAAAATACGAAATCCGTGAAGATACTAGTGAATTAAAAGGTTTTGTTGTAAGCGTACGTCAGTACAAAAACTCATATAAAAAACATGAGAACAAAGTTGTGTATAGAAATTTGTAAAATAACTACTATTTAAGGGAATCTCTAATAATTAGAATTTTTGATGAAAAACAAGGCATAATAAAAAACAACGGGTTGATTTTACTACAGTTTTATTTTTGTTATAACGCTGTGTTTCGCAAAAAGATCAGTTATTAGAGATTCCCTTAAGTAGGTATGAACCTTCATTTTTAATGATAAGAAAGTAAAATGCCAGGGCTTCTTCCAGCTTCTCCATTTTAATAGAGGATATTTTTCTTATCACTACGTCAAGGGATAGCAAGGGGACTTGCCTACGCTGCAAAAAGCATTTCAGCTCTCTATATTCTCATTTCTAAAAATATATGTTATTATATTTGCACACAGATATCTTTAAAGCTACTTGATAATTAGTAATATTTTTTCTTTTAATTAATCAACAGGAAAGAGGTTTTAAATGGCATTTATAAACTGGAATGATAGTCTAAGTGTTGGTGTTGAAAAATTTGATAAGGAACATAAGGTTCTTGTTGGGATAATAAATGATCTTAGTGATGCCATGAAACAGGGTAAAGGGAAAGAGGTTATTGGTAAAACTTTGGATGGCTTGATTGATTATACAATGAATCATTTCAAAAACGAAGAGATGTATTTTAAAAAATTCAATTATCCTGATAAAGCAGATCATATAAAAGAACATCTGAGCTTTGTTGAGAAAGTTTCAGAGTTCAAAGAGGGGTTTGAAACTGGAAAACTATCCCTTTCTATTGAAGTTATGAATTTTCTCAAAGATTGGTTACAAAAACATATTAATACAACAGATAAAAAATATACTGCTTTTTTCAATGAAAAGGGTTTAAATTAAGGTTAAGTTTGGAGGGTGCGTTAGATTTATCGCACCTATACAGGCATCAATCTTGTGAAAATTATTTGGAGCAGATGTTATAACAATGCTTCCCTTTTTTGTTTCTGGTCTTAATTTAAGACTTGTTGTTGCAATAACTCTTAAAACATTTGCTGAAGCGAGATGTTCCTGTGCAACAGATATATCGCCACGTCCCCACAGTATACCTACTTCATACATTAAAGGTTGTATTATTTCCAGATAGTATGATTCAATATCATGACTTTCATTTATTGATTCATTTGAATTGTTAGAGGGTTCACTTTATATTATTTTCTTTTGCTCAGGTATACAAGGTTCAGGAATTTTGCAATTTCATCAAAAACACCTTTTGCAATCTCACCATTGACAATTCCATGTTTGTAGGAATCTATATCTTTATAGAAAGATTTTTTCTTACTTATCCGGCTACATATAATTTGAGTGTTTCTTTTATGCAGTAAAGGGTCGTTTTTTGCCTGCATTATGATTGAGGGGACATTAAGATTTGGAAGGGCCTGGTAAACATTATTCATCAGCTTTTTTAACTGAACAACACTTTGAACAGGGCATTTAAAGTAATTGATATGAGGATTATCCGGTTTGTTCTTAACAAACTCTTTGCAAAATATTTGTAAACCAATTTTGTTCATCCAAGTGTTCCAGAAGTTAACCACTTCTGCAAAGCCAAATGCGGAACTTTTAAATTGAAGTGGAGCACTGATTGATATTACAGCATCATAAGCTTCTGGTTTTTCAATTGCATTAAGAAGAGCAAGCCCAGCACCAGCTGAAAATCCTCCAATAGAGACATTTTCACAGCAACTCTTTAAAATTTCATAACCACTATCAACTGATTTAACCCACTCGTTTAAACGTCTTTTTGAAAGGTCGTAAGGAGAGGTTCCGTGGCCTGCTAACCTTATTGCATAAACAGAATAACCTTTTGAATATAAAAAATCTGCTAATTCACGAAGCTCGTAAGGTGCTGCCATAAGCCCATGTATAAGCAAAACACCTGCAACTGATTCAGGATTATGAAGAAAGTATGGTTTACCAATGTTTTTGGGTTTTGACTCTCCCTCGATATAGTGCAAACTATATTCCTCTTCAAACAATTTAACTTCATTATTAAGAAGATTTTCACAGGAATGATCAGAATTTAATTGTGCTTCATTATTCATTTTATATACTCATAATACATGTTTTTAAACGTTAAAAATATGCTAACTATTTAACACTAAATAACTATGCAGACAAGAAAACATTGCTATTTAATTTAGAATCATACAAAATATAAAGAAATATCACCTAAATATAGATTTCCTAAACAAAGTGGGAAAATATGAAAAAAAATATACTGATTGCCTTTTTAATCTTTGTTAGTTGTAGTAACGGATCTGGAAAGAAAGAGGAAAAGAGAATAGAGTATAACGATATATCAAAAATCAGCAAAAAAGTATTATTAATAAAAAAAATTGAGAACAAGGGTGTTTTAAAACTCAATGAGCTTTCTGATGGGAAACAGGTTATAACAATAACTAACAGTAGTAATGGAATTGTTTTAAATCAGGTATTTTCAAAAGATACAATAGTACATTCATTTAATTTTACAGGTTCATTGGATTTACTGAACTTTGAAGCTTTAGATACATTAAATCGTGTAAAATATTACTGGGATATAAGTAAAAACAAACTCTATTTCAGATCTTTAAATAACCAGAATGGTAAAGAATACAGATCTGAAAATATAGAACAAAGTCCGGCTCTAAAATCATTTATAAAGAAAGAAAATTTTAGTGTTATCAGAAAAGTTACAAATCCTCCTGAGTTGAAATATTTTCTGAAAAATGAAGAGAGTGTTTTTCAATCAAATTCTATTAAAGCATCTGTTTCTGGTACAGTTTTTGATGTACCAGGTAAAGAGAGTTGTCTGATGTTAGTTGATCAAAATGATTATGATGGTGATGGATATAAAGATGCACTCCTTGAAAACGCTGTGGCCTGTGGTGGTAATTGCTGCCCAAATAGTTTTTTTATAGTGACTTACAAAGGTGATGGTAACTTTAAGGTTTTAGATAGTTTCAATTCTTCCTGGGAGGGTGCTGACCTTCAGAAGTGGAAAGGCAGATGGTCTATTGTTACAAAATTTGTAAATGCAGGCAGCAACACTTCAGATTATTATGAATCAAGATCAAGGCATATGCTGATAAATGGAGAAACTGTTCTGGTGGAATTTGATGAAAAGAAGGAGATTGAAGCTCTTATGAACATCAGAGCTAAAGAGTTTGATATTAGTAAAGTAAATCAATCAAAAAATTACAGATTTGATCTTGATGGAGATGGAGAAAAAGAGTTAATGCAGTGCAAGCTCTGGAATCGATGGGGCGTAGTCCAGTGTGAAATAAAAAGAAAAGAAAAGATAATTCTTAAAAATATTGGTGGAAAAAGGGTTGGAGTTTTAAAAAGAAAAACCAATGGTATGCATGATATAGTTAGTAATCATGAAGAAATATATAAGTGGAACGGATCAGAATACAAAAAGGAGAAGTGATCACTTCTCCTCTCTGGTATTTTGTTTAATCTGATAAAGATAAACCCTGTTGGGATCGTCCATATCAAGATCGTCACTGTTTTTACAACCCATTGAAACAAGTCGTTTTTTTACATCAGATAGAACCTGGGGAGTACATTGATTGCTTAATATCCAGTTCTTTGCAATCATATCAACTCTGTGAACTGTCAAGAGGTTATGCTTGGGGTCAGCTGTTAATCCAACATACCATTCTTCAAATTCTCCTTTAATGTGTCTTGTAAAATCTTCAGCACCGTCAGTAAAGTAAGGATCGATATCAATATACATTTAATGAAACCTCCTATCCTTTTCTATTATAGGAATCTCTAATAACTGCCTATAAAACAAAACAACTGAGTATGTTTCGAAAAAAAAACTGTAAAATCGTCTCGTTATTTTTTTTTAAGCAGAGACTTTATAAAACTAAAAGCTTTTATAAACGCGATATTTCAATAAAAATTCTAATTATTAGAGGTCCTAGAGGTATGGCATAATTACCATACCTTTATTATCTAAAGACCTGTTATCTATTCGTTATAAGTCGACCTGATATCCTTTTTGCTGATTTTTCCAACACTTGTTTTTGGAATTTCACTGTTTAAGATTATTTTGGAAGGAATTCCATATTTTGGAATTACTCCTTTATCAACAAATCCCATGCAAAAATCCTGTATATCTTTTTCTGAAATTTTGTCCTGATATCCATCATTTAGCATGACCATTGCAAGGGGGCTTTCTCCCCATTTTTCGTCATTAACGCCTACAACTGCAACTTCATTAACAGCTTCATGCTGGCTTATTATATCTTCTAACTCAAGGGAAGATATCCATTCGCCGCCTGTTTTAATTACATCTTTTAAACGATCTGTTATTTTAAGATAACCTTCAGAATCTATAACACCAATATCGCCGGTGTGAAGCCAACCATTTTCCCAAAGTTCTTCACTTTTTTCTTCATCCTTAATATATCCCTGGGTGAGCCATGGAGTTCTTGTCACAACTTCACCCGCTGTTTTACCATCATGTGGAAGTGGATTTCCATCCATATCCACTATTTCAAGCTGAACATTTGGAACAGGTAGTCCTGTTTTACAACGAACTTCAACCTGGTCATCTTCATCCCAATCCAGCATATGAGGTTTCATGTTAGCTAAAGTAAGAAGGGGACATGTTTCTGACATTCCGTATCCGGTATATAGGTTTATACCATGTTTTAAAGCTGCTTTACAAAGGCCTTTGGATAAAGCAGAACCTCCAATAATTACTTTCCAACCCTTTAGATCCAGCTGATCGATAACAGGACTTGAAACAAGCATATTTAATATTGTTGGAACACAGTGGGAATAGGTAACCTTTTCTCCAATTATTAGTTTAAGAAGCATTTCAGGCTCATATCTTCCAGGATAAACCTGTTTGGCTCCTAACATTGTCATAAGGTAGGGCATTCCCCAGGCATGTACATGGAACATTGGAGTGATCGGCATGTAAATATCTTTGGAGGAGATCCTTGCCTGGGAATCATATGCGCAAAGTCCGGACATTGCTCCATAAGTATGAAGTACAATTTGACGATGACTAAAGAAAACACCTTTTGGTAGTCCCGTTGTGCCTGTAGTGTAAAACGTTGTAGCCATGGTGTTTTCGTTAAAATCAGGAAAATTGTATTCCTCAGATGCGCTACCCATAAGACTTTCATATTCACCGGCGAAATCAAGTGTTGATTCCGGTTGAACCTGATTATCTGTTAATAGAACAACATTTTTAACAGTTTCAAATTTATCTTTTACTGATTCAAGAAGTGGAAGGAACTCTTCATTAACAAGAATAACATCATCTTCTGCATGGTTAATTGTGTAAATGAGCTGCTCTGAAGTTAAACGAATATTTACTGTGTGAAGTACAGCTCCCATCATTGGGATTGCAAAAAAACATTCGAGATAACGATGAGAATCCCAATCCATTACTGCGACGGTATCTCCTGGTTTTACACCAATAGATACAAGCATGTTCGCAAGTTTTTTGACCCTTTTACCAAAATCCTTGTAGGTGTACCTTAAGCTGTCTCTGTAAACTATCTCCTGATCTGGTGAATAAATAAGAGGAGTATCAAGTAAATTTTTAATTAAGAGTGGATAGTCGTAGGCGCTTTTTGTTGGATTGATTAATTTCGTCATTTATTATCTCCAAAATATATAGTTATTTGTAAAATCACTTTTAAAATGGATCACGAACTTTTTATATCAGGAATAAATTATTTAATAATTTAGTATTAAATCCAAATGAATAAGTATATAAGTTTGGAAACCAAATTGTTGTAAGGTGAAAAACTATAGGGGTAGGTAAATTACCTATAGGGGTCAGGAATGATGAAAATAAAGAGGAATTAATAAATTATACGTAAAATAAAAGGGTTAATATTTCTCATTTCTGTAAAGTAATTAAAATTATGAATCTATAAAAAAAAATGATTGAATTTATTAAACTAAAAATATAATAAGAAAACTTATCCTTTTAAAACACCTGTTTCAACCCATATAACTGCATTTCTTACAAGTTCGCCACTATGTTTAAAAAACAGTTTTTCTTTAATTCTTTCACGATAGGTACCAACAGTTTTTGTGCTGATATTCAATTGATCTGCAATATCTTTTGAAAGTAAACCCTGACCTATAAGTTGGAAAATTTCAAGTTCTCTGTCTGTAAGCCTTTTTAGAGGAGATTCATGGACGAGATCTGGTTTGCTGCGGAATTTATTTAATATGGTACTCATAATTCTTTGGCTTACATAAATGTTACCAGCCATTATCTGACGTATAGCTTCAACAACAGATTCAGAAGCTTCCTGTTTCATTATATATCCTTTGGCACCGGCCATTATGCTTCTTTCAGCATGGAGAGACTCATCGTGCATAGATAAAACAAGTGTCGCGATATTACTTTGATTATCGTTTATCTCCTTAACGAGGTCCATACCATTACTATCTTTTAATGAGAGATCAACAATGACAAGGTCAGGGTTGTTATTACTGATTACTTCCCTTGCTCCTGAGACATCTTCAGCATCACCACATACATCCATGTCTTCTTCTCTATTGATTAACTCTTTCATCCCCATACTGAAAATTGGATGATCCTCAACAATTACAATTTTAAAAATATCAGACATCATTTCTCCCTTAAACTGAAAGCTCAAGCTCAACAACGGTTCCATCAGGTTCATCACTTATTATATTCAGGGATGCTCCAATTCGGGTTGCCCTGTATTGCATTATTTTCATTCCAATACTCTTTGTCTCAATCTGACCAGTTATACCTGTTCCATCATCTTCAATTTTTAACTTTATATAACCGCTTTCTTCAAACAGAGAAATATTAACACTTTGTGCATTAGCATGCTTTACGGAGTTATGTACAGCTTCATGGACAATATAGTAAAGATGTCCCGCTATAGAGTTATCTTCTAAATTGTGTGTAATGTTGTAACTCAATTTACATTTGATATTGAAAATATCCCTGATGTAGCCAGCAAGATCTTCAAGTGAGGTTTCAAAATCTTTTTCAGCAAGATTAATTGGGTAAAGGCCCATTGAAAGTTGTCTCGTTTTATCAATACTATCCAAAATGAGTGATCTTATTTTGTCTGCACTATCTGCTTCAGCAGATGATGTTTTATCCAGTTTCTCTTTTAATATTTTAATAAGAACTTCTATTCCTATGAGTTGGGGGCAAAGATCATCATGCAGTTCCATCGCAATTTTCTGACGTTCCTTTTCGCTTATGTTTAATATTTCCCTTTCAAGCTGTCTTGCTTCTGTCATATCTTCAATAGCTACCAGTAAACATGATTCCCCCCAGACATCTACTGATTCTGCCGATATCATACCAATCCTCTTATCACCATCAGAATTAAGAAATTTAAACTCAATTGGTTTCTGTCTTCTGCGTGAAATTTTTTTAACAATTTCGCGCCCATCCTGTAAGTGGGGAAAAAAGCGGATTGTCATGAGTTCCCTTCCGATTATATCAAACATAGACAAACCAGTTATTTTGATGAAACTATCATTAACATTTATGATTTTTGTACCATTAACAGTTGCTATAAACATTCCGCTGGGACTACTTCTAAATGCTTTGGAAAACATCTCCTCAGATAGTTTTAAAGCTTTTTCACTTTTCTTATGCTCCATTATTGTAAGTTCAAGATTGTGGCTATAATTTTCAAGCTTTTCCATGAAATCATTGAAATACCTTGCTAATTCACCAATTTCATCTTTTGATCGAACTGGCATTCGTACTTTAAGATTTCCTGAAGCTCCTTCATGGAGGTTACTCATCAAAGATTTCAATGGATTTATAACTGATCTGTTTATACCCAATGATGCAAAAGATACAAAAGCGATTATAATTAAAATAGTTGCTATAAAAATGTGACCAATTGTTACAAGAGGTTTGTAAATTTCATCATGATATACAGCGGAAGCTATTATCCAGTCATATTCAGGGATATAGTTAAAAATAACCATCTTTTCTCGTTCTGTTTTGTCACCAGGGTTTTTCCAGGCATAGGTAAGCTTACCACTTTTTTGCCTGCATATATCCCTTACAAAATAATTCCCATTTTTATCTTTTTTATTGTAATAATTTCCTTTAAGAAAGGGATGAACAAGTATGTTTCCTTTACTGTCTGAAATGTATGTGTAGCCGGAATCTCCATATTTCAGTCCTAAAATACTATCTTTAAAATCTGAAATATCTATCAACTCTTTAAATTCATAACGATATGAAGTGGCTGTTATAATCCAATCCCACTCTTTAAAATAGGACATGTACATAGCTTTGGGTTTTTTGAATTTATCTTCAGGATTTTTCCATTCGTACTCAAGATACCCCTGTTTCATTCTCATCATATGTTTAACAAAATTACGATTCATGAAATTTTTGCCTGCGACACCAGAATTTGGGTGTTCTTCAGCAATACCTTTTGAATTAGCACAAAAGATATAACCTGTTTTACCTATTGTCTGACTAAAAAGTACTTTTCGTGAGAGGTTTTTTGCAACAGCTTCCGTAATTTTACCATCTTTATAATCCTTATAAAAACCTGCAACAATCTCTTTATTTTTCTCAGCAACAGCTTTTAAATGGTTTTTTATTGAAGTACTTGCAGCTGTTCTTACCATATTCAGGATTGTAGAAGTTGCATTTGTAAGTTCGCTCTCTATGTTGGTTTCGATTGTGTCCCTTACAGTGAAGTAGATAACAGAACCACCCAAGATAGTAGCTATTACAAAAATAAAGGTATAGCCAATGAGTAACTTAAATTTGATTTTAATATTTCTAAAGTAATTAACAAAAAAATTCATTTAAATCCTTTGGAAAATTTCTTTTAAGATTTTAAAATCAATACTATTGGGATTGATCTATTTGTCAACGTATAAAAAAATAGAAAGGGAAAACATAATAATAAAAAATTAACAGAAATGTACATATTTTATAACCGGGTGGATATTTGCAGAACTATCGCAAAAAGATTTATGATTCATAAAGATAAAGAGGTAATTTTGTGTATCGATTTTGATTTGTAAGAATCTTACATGATAAAAACTAACATTTTCCTGATAAATTGAAAATAATTGTATTATTTTAAAATTCTATAAATAAAGAATAAAGCTTTAAACAAGGTATTTTGTATATATTGTATTGAATTTAAAGAAAATATTTTTTAAAATCAAGATACGTTGCTATTGATTTTTATATTCTAATATGAAAACTATAATATCAAAATTAGAATCTATATTACCAAAATCGTTTTTTCTTGCTAACTTAAAGTTGTAAAATAGGATGTCCGTTTAAAAGTATGACGCTATGAATTTGGATACAATATTTAAAAATATGGAAAATATGGCTGGTGGTGCAAAACTGACACTTCCTCCAAATAGTTTTATCGAAATGGACGGTAAAGTTATAGATTATATTGATGGAAAATCAATAAAAGTTTCATTTCCTGTTTATGAAAAATATAATAATCCAGCCGGCATAATGCTGGGAGGCTTTTTACCTGTTTTCTTCGATCTTAGTTTCGGACCGCTTTCTTACCTTGTTGCAAAAAAACCTACATCAAGCCTTGATCTCAATACCACTTTTATAAAACCAGTAACTGCAAAAGATAAAGAGATTATAATTGATGCTAAAGTTGTTAATCATAGTAAATCCTACCTCATACTTGAAGCGGAAGCTTTTAACAATAAAGACGTGTTGGTAGGAAAATCAACATCAAGAATGTTGATCTTTAATAGTTGATTAAAGAGAATTTTTAATAATTAGAATTTTTTATGAAATAAGGTTTATAAAAACTTTCAGTTTTGTAAAACCTCTGTATGACAAAAAATGACAAAAAGTTTTTTTGCATATATTTGGGAAAATGATCAGTTATTAGAGATTCCCTTAAAATATTTAAAAAAGGTTAGTTTTATAAATTTATAAAGGGGTTTTTTTTTATGAAGTTTTCTATCAATGACTCAATAATGAAAAAATTTGCGTCTCTCATCCTTATAGCTTTCATAGGTTTTGTCTTAATTAGCATTTTAAGTATTGTTGCTATTAATAAAGTTAATAAACTTGGAAAGATTGCAAGTATGGAAAGAGATGTTACTGTCAATATGTACAGAGCAGCAAAAAGTTTAGAAAAATATGCAACCACTGATGATGAACGATATTATAATAATTTTTCCCAATTAATAGGTGAAGTATTTTATGCATCAGATGCTATTGGAAAACTCTATAATTACGTTCAGGAAGGTAAATCCGAAGATGAGATATTTCAGATTCTGGTAAAAAGAAAAGGAAGGGAATATGCTGAAGGTAGACTAGGCGCAATTAAAATGTTCTCTTCATTTAGCTCTGCAGATGAGTTGAAAGCTGTTGTCCAGGCTGCAAAAACATATTCGATTTTTGTTAATAATTACCTCGCACTTGCTAAAAAATATAAAGATTCAGGTGACGCACAAGTCAAATCATTCACATTAAGAGATATTGATAATCTGGCTGATGCAATAAATAAGGAAGGAAAGAATTATTTAAGTAAACTTCAGGGTCTTGCTGAAATGATCTCATCATTTTTTACAACCCTTCTTTTTGGATGTATTTTTATAGTTCTTGCTATAATTCTTGTTATGTCAGTTTTAATAATCAGATCTATAACCAAGCCGCTTAATGAAACGGTATCTTTTTCAAAAATTATGGCAGGTGGTGATTTTACAAACACGCTTTCGATAAAAAATAAGGATGAACTGGGACAACTTGCAACAGCTTTTAATTCAATGGTTACAAGTTTGAAAGGTATGATTTCTGATGTAACATCCGGTACTGAAACTTTAACATCCTCATCCACAAATCTTCTTGAGATATCAGATCAAATGAGTTCTGGAAGTCATAACACACTTATGAAATCAGAAAAAGTTGCTAATGCTGCTCAGGAGATGAGTTCTAACATAAATTCAGTGGCAGCAGCAATGGAACAAACTGCAACAAATATTAGTCTGGTAGCTTCAGCGGCAGAAGAGATGACATCTACAATTACTGAAATTGGTAATAACTCAGAAAATGCAAGGGTAATTACAGGTGAAGCTGTAAAACAGGCCGGTGAAACATCCCAACGAGTCCAGAATCTTGGGATTGCTGCACAGGATATTGGAGCTGTAACACAAACAATTACCGATATATCAGAACAGACAAATCTTTTAGCATTGAATGCTACAATTGAGGCAGCACGTGCTGGTGAATCAGGTAAAGGATTTGCAGTTGTTGCTGGTGAGATTAAAAGTCTTGCACAGCAAACAGCTGATGCTACACTTGAGATAAAAGGTAAAATTCAGAGCATTCAGGATTCAACAAACTCCACGATAACTGATATTGATAGCATAACAAATGTTATTGGTAATATTAATGATATCGTATCAACAATAGCCTCTGCAGTTGAGGAGCAATCAATCACAACAAAAGAGATTGCAAGCAATATTTCCCAGGCAGCGACAGGTGTGGATGAAGTTAATACAAAAGTTTCATCAAGCTCTGTATTTGCAGCTGATATATCTACCGATATTCAGGATGTGAACCAGGCAACCAATGAGATGACAAGCAACAGTTCTATTGTTCAGGATAGTTCCGAAGAACTATCTGAGTTATCTGCTCAGCTAAAAGATATGATAGAAAAGTTTAAAATATAAAAGGATGACTAAGGGGCTTTTTTAGCCCCTTAGTAATATTTAGAATTCCTCAAAAATGAATACAGGGAACCTCTAAAAAATAGAAATTTTATTGAAATACAAGGATGAGAAATAAATAACGAAGCGATTTTACAACAGTTTTTTATTTCGAATAACACAGTATTTCGGTCAAAGATCAGTTTTTAGAGGTTCTCTACAGTTCTGAAGAAGGTTTTCAAGATTTTTTTTATTAAATCGCAGTAACGTTAGTTTATCTTTAAATCTCTTTATTCTCAGGGAAGCCACTTGTTCAACATATCTATAACATTTTTCTTAATAATTGGTTTTGTGATGTAGTCATTCATTCCAACCTCTAAACACTCATCAAGGTCTTTTTGCATAGCATTTGCTGTAACAGCAACAATTGGAATATTATGATCGAGAACATCGGAAGTTATATCACGTATAATATTTGTAGCTTCAATACCTCCCATTACTGGCATTTGGAGATCCATAAACACAAGATCATATTTATTCTCTTTTAAAGCCTCTACGGCTTCATGACCATTTATTGCAATATCAGCAGTAATACCAATTTTTTTAAATATTGAAAGTGCAACAGTTCTGTTTATTTTATTATCTTCAACAAGAAGTAGTTTTTTATCTGGTTTTCTGTTTTCATTGATGGAGTGTAAGGTGATGAGAGAATCGGGTTTATCTTCAATAGAGATACCCATAACATGTGCAAGGCAGTCGTACAAATCTCTTTCACGAATAGGTTTTGTTAAAAAAGCAGCGAAATCATTATCTTTACAGTTTTTAGCATCTCCACGAACACCCATTGACGTTAATAATATAAGGTGTGTATTTTTAAGATTTTCATCATTTTTAATCACTTCACCAACTTCGATTCCATTCATTCCTGGCATATACATATCTAATAAAACAATGTCAAATGGATCATTCTCTTCATAAGCCTTTTTTATTAAAATAATACCTTCACTTCCATCATGGGCAATTGAGTGATTGACTTTCCAGAATGATAGCATGGAACCAATTACTTTACGGTTTGTTGCATTATCATCAATAAAAATAACTCTGGCCTTACTGAGATCTCCAATTTTCAGGACTGTGCTTTTTTGATTTGAATTTTTTAGTTCAATAGTAAACCAGAAAGTTGAACCTTTACCAAGCTCACTCTCAAGTCCTATAGTACCTCCCATAAGTTCCGCTAACTGTTTTGAAATTGCAAGACCAAGACCTGTACCACCGAAAGTTCGTGTTGTTGAAGTATCTGCCTGAGTGAACTTTTCAAACATTTTTTCCTGATTCTCTTTGGATATACCAGGGCCGGTATCTCTTATAGAGAATTTTAAAATGTGATATTCGCTATTTACCTCTTCAATACTGCAGAATACTTCAATTTCACCTTTTTTAATAAACTTTATGGCATTGCCAACAAGGTTAGTAAGTATTTGTCTTAATCTTCCCGGGTCACCCTTAAAAAATTGTGGGATTTCAGGATTTACTGAGCTGATGAATTCAACATTTTTCTCATTTACTCTGAAAGCTACAGATTCAGAGAAATTATCGAGCAATCTTCTCAGGTCAAAGTCTATTTCTTCTATATCAAGCTTACCAGCTTCGATTTTTGAAAAATCAAGAATGTCGTTAATCAGGAGAAGTAGGGCTTCTCCACTGTGTTTAACTGTATTTGCAAACTGTTTTTGTTCATTGCTTAGTTTTGATTCTAAAATAAGATCTATCATTCCGATAACTCCATTTAGAGGAGTTCTTATTTCGTGGGACATATTAGCAAGAAATTCAGATTTTGCAATACTTGCGGCTTCAGCCCTGTCCTTTGCAGAAATCAGTTTAGTTGAGGTTATCTCAAGTTTATCTGCCATGTCATCAAAGGAGTTTGCAAGGGATGCGAACTCATCTTTTGCAGTTGTTTTAATTCTATGTTTCAAATTTCCCTGTTTGAACAGAACTGTTCCTGAAATAACTACGGCCAGAGATTTTAAAAATGTGCTTTGAAGCGTGAAAAGTAAAGTGGAAATAAACAATATTGTTACTGCAATAATGGTTGTTCCGGTCAAAGCTGAAAATAATGCGGATTCTGTTAAGTTACTGAAATCTTCAAGAAATTCTTTATACTCTCTATTGATAGAGTTATTAACGTAATGAACTAATTCCTCATTTAGATATTTTTCAAGAGTAGTAGTAGTTAACCTTATTGCATTACTTTTATCCCTCTCTTCTACACTTCGAAAAATCATGGTAGTAACTTCATCTAAACTATCAAAACTATCCCTTATTCTTATTCTTTCAGCTTTTTCTTTTACACTCTCTTTACCTATTTTTCTTTTTTGATCACGAGCCTCATCAAGGGATTTAAATTGTTCTACTACAACTGAATTGTATCTATAGAACTCTTCTCTATCTTCAAGTTCTTCTGTCAAAGTAAAGTCTACAACTTTTTTAAACATTCTTAATAGCGTAAAATGAATTTCCTGAACGGATACATATTCATTATATGTAGCATCAATTTTCTCAAATTTTATTAAATTATCATCCCAGAAAAAAGTTCCCAGAGAAAGAGCAAGAGCTCTTAAGGAGTTAACATATCTGGTGCGTTCTCTTCTTTCTATATCATCTATGAGAAATACAAGTTTCTCATTAAAACGAAATTCCATTTTGTTTTTTATAAGATCGATCGCTGTAGTTTTTTTTCCTTTATTAATTAGTTTAATAGCTTCAAAAGACTTTTTATCGATATATTTATAATCTCTAACGGCTTGCTTGATTTTTCTATTTTCAATATTACTAATTCCTCTGGACTTTAAGATCTTATAAAGTTTATCAGAAGCTTCATTACGCTTTGACTTATAAAATTTAAAAGATTCTAAATTCTTTTTGTTTTTTGTTAATGCATAATCACTCAGTTCCTTTAATTGACTAATTATTGCACTTCTGATGCTGTAAGTATGTTTTAATGCTTCATAGGATCTTTTTGTGGATTCGATCTGGTCATTAACATTATATGCTGATCGGAGCATGACAGCTACAACAACCAATAGAAAAACAATGTTAATAACTAATACTAATGTAATTCTTTTTTTTAGTGTCATTAATTTTGCCTTGTAACTTACAGAAAAATCATAAAACATTTTTTCTGTAGTATTTTCAAAAACAATAAATTATGCGGGTAAGTTCCTTAAAATTTAATGGATAAGTTATCACATTCTGATTTTTGTATTTTGTCATTAATACTTATTCGTAATAATAACAGTTCAATACTTTGTTTGTCAAAAATAATTAAAAAAAACGAGCCACAAACCAACTGTTATTAATGAGGGCTCCTGATAATCTGTTTATAGATTTAATTCTCCCCTCCCTTATTAAGAAAAGTACGAAGACTGTTGCCTCCGGCATATAGGACAAGGCATAAAAATTCTGTAATAAGAATTATTGATAGCAGAATTGAAAGTTGCGGTTATTAATAAAGAAGGATCTATAAATGGTGGCAGAAGGGATATCATAAATGCCCTTTAGGATTTGCTAAGTCTGTAAGGAACCCTTGAATAAGGTATTTAAAACCTGATTCCTCGGAAATACTGTTATGGGAATCTCCATTTTGAAGAGTATAATTTTCACCCAAAAAATATCAAAAAGAATAATTTATGTTTGGGCTCGGTGGAAGATTAAGGAAGGAAACATATATATAAATTAAAAAAAAACTATAGTTTTGTTTTTGCTAAAAACAATTTTAGATTATGTCCTTAATTATTTATGTATCCTTTGTTTACTCCTTTCTAATTTACATATTATATTCAATAAAAAAGAGATTTTGTCATCTTAAAAAGTTATTCAGTTGTTGTATTATTACTTAATGTTCTTGCTTAATAAGTTGATAACATATAAAATATAATAATTTTTAGTCTAAAAAATAAATCCAAAAAAAAGGAGTCGTTATGAATTTCTACTTAGACGCATTAAAAAAGTATGCTGTTTTTTCAGGTCGTTCAACAAGACAAGAATTCTGGATGTTTACTCTAATTAACCTTCTTATTAGTATTGCTATAAGTGTTATAGCAACAATAATTAAAGTTCCTATTATTTCATCTCTTTATAGTTTGGCTGTTATGCTACCCGCAATTGGTATTGGTGTTAGAAGGTTGCATGATATTAACAAAAGTGGTTGGTGGTGTTTATTGCCATTTGTTAACATATATTTCTGGTGTTTACCTGCAACTGAAGGTGAAAACAAATTTGACGATAAATAGTTAAAAAAAAGCGGAGCTTAAGCTCCGCTTTTATTCTATCCCCAAATCCTTCATTTTTCTCCAAAGTGTTGATCTGCTAATATTCAATTCTTTTGCTGTTTTTGTTTTATTAAATCGAAATTTTTCAAGTGTTTCTTTAATTATTTTAGATTCACTTTCCAATGCATTTTTCTTAATCTTATTTTTCAAAGAACTTTCTAATATTGATTCAGGTATTTC
The DNA here is from genome assembly GCA_024226555.1 of Desulfobacterales bacterium. Lineage (GTDB taxonomy): Bacteria > Desulfobacterota > Desulfobacteria > Desulfobacterales > JAAELO01 > JAAELO01. Next base: position 89,044 of record JAAELO010000457.1, read on the forward strand.
TATTTCAACTAATTGACTATATTCGATGAGCTCCTGGTACAGATATTCCAGGCTATCATCTTTGGAAATAAGGTTGTAGTTCAGAACAAGTTTTTCACTGAAATTCCTTAACTGTCTGACATTTCCAGGCCATTGATAATCTACTAGTTTCATAACATATGAATCGGGAATTTTAATTAGCTTCATCTCATTTTTTTGAGAGAAGTATTTTATAAAATATCTGAGTAGATAAGGTATATCATCTTTCCTTTTTTTAAGAGCTGGGATTGAAATTCTCAAGACATTAAGTCTGAAGAAAAGATCTTCTCTAAAGGTACCGCTATGCATCGCATTTGTAAGATCTCTGCCAGCTGCAACAATTCTTACATCCACAGGAATACTTTCTTCCCCGCCTATTCTTCTAACCTCTTTTTCCTGAATTACCCGAAGTAAAAGAACCTGAACATTTAAAGGCGTTGAGTCGATCTCATCTAAAAAGATTGTACCTTGATGGGCGATCTCAAAAAGACCAGGCTTTCCTCCTTTTCTTGATCCTGTAAATGCACCTTCCACATATCCAAACAGTTCACTTTCAAGAAGTTGATCTGGAAGAGCAGCACAATTTACAGAGACAAAAGGATGTTTCTTTCGGGGGCTCAAGTTGTGAATACTACTTGCTACAATCTCTTTACCCGTTCCTGTTTCGCCAATGATAAGAATGGATGAATCTGTTTTTGCAAACTGCTTACACATTTTTGCAACAATTTTCATGGATTCATCTCTGTGGATCAGATCTTTTAAATTATATTTTGCTACAAATCCTTTGGAAAAAGATTTTCTTACAACTTTCTCTGACCGCATAACATTTGAAACATCCTGTATTATAGATACAGCACCAATAATATCATCGTCTAAAGTTATTGGCAGATGGCTGGACATGTAGTTTTTGTTTTGAATTTTATCAAGCTGATCCTCAAGTGGAACTTTTGTTTTTATTACGTCATTCAATGGGCTTGTTATAAATTTGTTAACAGGCATACCCACAACATCTTCTTCTATCCCAAGAATTCTTTTAGCAGCGCTGTTAAGTATAGTTATATTTTCTTTTTCATCCACAGAGATTATCCCATCATTTGAAGATTCAATAATTGATCTATATCGCTGGGTCTTGGCTTTCTCTTCTCTGTTAGAGAGGGCTACAGATTTTGCACTTTCTATTGTTGAAGCGATATCATCATTTGAGGTATCTATTCCAACAAAATTCATATCTAAATCCCTGGCAATTTTATTTGTCAGATTTCCACCTAAAACAACATCACACCCTTCTGATTTTCCTTTTTCAATAACTTTTATAAGGCTGTTGTTGTCTTTATAGATTCCCTGAGTGACCTTAATATTAAGTAGTTTTTCAAGTGTTTTAATTGCATCGATTTTTTGCCTGAAAACCGGAAACAGAATTTTAACTCCATACTCTTTTGCTTTATTTAGACTTGTCAAAACATCAAGTGAACGATGGGGAAATGATAAAACAGGTATTGTAAGGTTTTCTCTTAATATATGTGCTGTTCCACGCCTGCTGATTATAACTTCAACACCATTTTTTACCATACCTTGTGCGGTTTGGATAGACTCGCTCAAACCAATTGAACTTATATAGAGATCAAGATCTTTATTTGCATCACTACTCGTAATTCTTTCGCTGAATGTTTCGCTTGAAGCCAAAATACCAATTTTAATTTTTTTATCTTGTATCATTTCAGACCTATTTGCGTTTCATTAATGAAACACATTGTTACATGAAAAGAACGATATGTCAAAATTATAGAACATTTTATTTTACGTTTTATTTATTTTAAATATATTATTTAATAATAAAATATTATATAAAATAGGTGTAATATTGATTCTTTGCTTGCTTTTAAAATATAAAACCAGTCATAATTTTCAGATGGCATTCTAATTGCAAAATATTGAAGAAATTATAAATGTATTGAATTGTTGCATAATCTTTTATTACGGAGAATTAAATGAAAAAAGAGAGTTTCATCCATCAGTTTGAAGTTAATGGAAAAAAATACCACATGTTTAACATAAAACATCTCGGTAATATTGAAAGACTACCTTATTCTATAAGGATTTTAGTTGAGAATGTTTTAAGGAAAATGGATGGAAAGGTGGTCACTGAAAAAGATCTGGTACAGATATTCAACTGGAAGAAAAAATATGACGAACCTTTAGATATCCCATATCACCCTGCAAGAGTTCTAATGCAGGATTTTACTGGTGTTCCTGCTGTAGTTGATCTTGCTGCAATGAGAGATGCTGTTGAAAAATTAGGCGGTGATCCCAAAAAAGTGAATCCTCTTGTTCCTGTTGAACTTGTCATAGACCACTCTGTACAGATTGATCATTATGGAACAAAAGATGCAGAATCTAAAAATGTATCCATGGAATATGAGAGAAACAGTGAAAGATATGCATTTTTAAAGTGGGCACAAAAAAGTTTTGACAACTTTAAAGTCGTTCCTCCTGGAGCTGGTATTTGCCATCAGGTGAATTTGGAACACTTAGGGCGTGTTGTGATGGAAGATGAGATAGATGGAAAAACAATAGCATACCCTGATACTCTTGTTGGTCTTGATTCGCACACAACCATGATAGATGCTTTAGGAGTACTTGGTTGGGGTGTGGGTGGTATTGAAGCTGAAGCAGTTATGCTGGGGCAACCATATTCTCTTTCTATTCCCGAAGTAATTGGTGTTCATCTAAAAGGAAAACTTCTAAAAGGTGTCACTGCAACAGACATGGTTCTTACCATTACTGAAATGCTTCGTGAGTATGGAGTGGTAGAAAAATTCGTTGAATTTTTTGGCGATGGTATGAAGAACCTTTCGATTCCGGATAGAGCAACTATTGCAAATATGTCTCCTGAATATGGAGCAACTGTAGGTTTCTTCCCCGTTGATGAAAAAACAATTGAGTATCTTAGAGAAACTAACAGAAAAGATAAAGCAGATCTTTCACTGGCATATGCAAAAGCAAACGGATTGTTTTATGATGGTGAAGAACAAATAGAGTATACTGATATTCTTGAACTTGATCTATCTACAGTAAAACCTTGTATCTCTGGTCCATCAAAACCAAACCAGAAAATTTTCTTACAGGATATGACTAAAGCCTTTGAAAGTAAGGTTGATAATGTAAAACTTGATTTAGATGGAAAAGATATTGAGATAAAAGATGGAAGCATTGTTATTGCATCTATTACATCCTGTACAAATACTTCAAACCCATCGGTAATGATTGGAGCAGGGCTACTTGCAAAAAAAGCCGTAGAGCTTGGTTTGAAAGTTCCCGATTATGTAAAAACATCTCTTGCTCCTGGTTCTAAGGTTGTAATGAGCTATCTTGATAAAGCACAGCTTACAGAATCACTTGAAAAACTTGGATTTAACCTTGTTGGATTTGGTTGTGCAACATGTATTGGAAACTCAGGCCCTCTTCATCCAGCAATAGAAAAAACAATTAAAGATAACAATTTAAATGTGGCCGCTGTTTTATCCGGTAATAGAAATTTTGAAGCACGTATTCATCAGGTGATACAGTCAAACTATCTCGCATCTCCAATGCTTGTGGTAGCATATGCATTAGCAGGACGAGTTGATTTTGACATAACAAAAGAACCTATTGGAAAAGGCGCAGATGGTAGTGATGTTTACTTGAAAGATCTATGGCCTGAAGATTCTGAAATCGCTGATCTGGTAAAATCAAGTCTTAAGGAGGAGTTCTTCAGTTCTGAATATGGTAAAGTTTTCGATGGAGACAAGCTGTGGAAAGAACTACCAGATGTTTCAAGTCTGACTTATGTGTGGGACGAAAAATCAACATATATTAAAAATCCACCCTATTTTGAGGGATTTAGCATGGATGTTACACCTCCAAAAGATGTTAATGATGCAAATGCTCTTGTTGTACTTGGAGATGGAACTACCACAGATCACATATCTCCTGCAGGAGCAATTCCTGAGGAATATCCAGCCGGTAAATACCTGATAAGTCAGGGACAAACCGTTGAAAAATTTAACTCTTATGGATCAAGGCGCGGTAATCATGAAGTTATGATGAGAGGAACATTTGGCAATGTAAGGTTAAAAAACAAACTTGTTGGTGGTGAAAAAGAGGGAAGTTATACCGTTAAATTTCCTGAGAAGACAGAATCATACATCTACGATGCATCAATGGCTTATAAAGATGATAAGAAAGAGCTGGTTGTTCTTGCTGGAAAAGAGTATGGAACAGGATCATCCAGAGACTGGGCTGCAAAAGGCTCCTTTCTTCTAGGAGTAAAAGCAGTTATTGCCGATTCATTTGAAAGAATCCACAGAAGTAATCTTGTTGGAATGGGTGTGCTGCCACTTGTTTTTAAAGAAGGTGAGAATGTTGATAAAAAAGGACTTACTGGTTTTGAAACCTTTAGTATAGAGGGGATTGAAGATATTACTCCTCGTAAGGAACTGACAGTAAAAGCAGTCAAAGAAAACGGAGAAACAACCGAGTTTAAAGTTATTACCCGTTTAGATACAGAGATGGAAGTTGACTATTTTAAAAATGGTGGAATTCTACCATACGTATTAAGAAAGATGATTTAGAGTTAACCTTTAAAAAGGTATCAATTAAGGAAAAAAAAATGACAAACCAAAATATTATTTATACAATCATTGATGAAGCACCGGCACTGGCAACCTTTTCCCTGCTGCCTGTTCTGCAATCATATACTAAGGATTCTGGTATATCATATATAAAAAAGGACATTTCTCTTGCTGGAAGAATAATTGCCAATTTCCCTGAAAATCTCACTGACGAGCAAAAAATCCCTGATTACCTGAGCGAACTTGGGGTTCTGGTTAAAAAGCCTGAAACAAATATTATTAAGCTGCCTAATATCAGTGCTTCTATACCTCAGCTTAAAGATGCAATAAGCGAATTACAGTCCAATGGTTACGATATACCTGATTATCCTGAAAATCCACAAACAGATGAAGAAACTGAACTCCATTCACGTTTTGCAAAAGTACTTGGAAGTGCAGTTAATCCGGTTTTAAGAGAAGGAAACGCAGATAGAAGAGCTGCTGTCTCTGTAAAACAGTTTGGTCAAAAGAAACCTCATAAACTAATGAAAGACTGGCCAACAGAATCAAAATCCAGTGTAGCCAATATGTCTGGGGGTGATTTCTATTCAAGTGAAAAATCAGTTGTTGTTGATAATGATTGTTCCATGGATATTGAATATATCGATAGTGAGAATAAGGTCACGCCTCTGAAAAAGGGAACAGATCTTCTTGCAGGAGAAGTTGTGGACTCATCGGTTATGAATGTTAAAGCCCTTAGAAGTTTTTTTGATGATCAAATTAAGCTTGCAAAAAAAGATAATCTGTTACTATCCCTTCATCTGAAAGCCACTATGATGAAAGTATCCGATCCCATCATGTTTGGTCATTGTGTCTCTGTTTTTTATAAAGATGTTTTCGAAAAACATCAGAAGACTATCAAAAATCTGGCCGTAAATGTAAACAATGGTCTGGGTGATCTCTATGAAAAAATTCAGGATCTTCCTGAAGCTGAGAGAACTGAAATTGAACAGGATATAATGAAGGTATATGATACAAACTGTAAAATTGCCATGGTTGACTCAAGCAAGGGAATAACCAATCTACATGTTCCAAATAATGTTATTGTTGATGCATCCATGCCTGTCTTTATCCGTGATGGAGGTAGAATGTGGGGTGCCGATGACAAGCTTCATGATTCCCTGGCCATGGTACCAGACAGATGTTATGCCACTATGTATCAGGTAGTTGTTGATGATTGTAATAAAAATGGTGCTTTTGATCCTGCAACTATGGGGACAGTATCAAATGTTGGGCTCATGGCCCAGAAAGCTGAGGAGTACGGTTCCCACGATAAAACCTTTGAAGCTCCGGGTGATGGTGTTATTCAAATTACAGATGATTCAGGTAATATTCTAATCAGTCAAAATGTAGAAAAAGGCGATATCTTCAGAGCATGCCAGACTAAAGATGCACCCATAAAAGACTGGGTTAAATTAGCTGTAAACAGAGCTCGCTTAACCGAAACTCCTGCAATATTCTGGCTTGATGAGAACAGAGGTCATGACGCCCGGATAATAACTAAAGTAAATGAATACCTGAAAGATCACGACACTAAAGGGCTTACTATTAAAATTTTAGATCCTGTTTCCGCCATGAAATACTCCCTAGAAAGAATCAGAAAAGGTACAGATACTATTTCTGTTACAGGAAATGTTCTCAGAGACTATCTTACAGACCTCTTCCCTATTCTTGAGCTTGGAACCAGTGCGAAAATGTTATCTATTGTTCCTCTTATGAATGGTGGAGGGCTTTTTGAAACAGGTGCCGGTGGTTCAGCTCCCAAACATGTTCAGCAATTTTTAAAGGAAGGTCATTTACGCTGGGATTCCCTTGGTGAATTTTGCGCCCTTGTCCCATCTTTTGAACACATTTCGTCAACTTTTAAAAATGAAAAAGCAACAGTGTTTGCAAAAACACTTGATAAGGCAATTAGTAAATTTCTGGAAAATGAAAAGTCTCCATCCCGAAAAGTTAATGAAATGGACATCCGGGGTAGTCATTTTTATTTAGCTCTTTATTGGGCAGAGGCATTGGCAGAGCAGAGTAGTGATAGTGATATCAGCAAACGTTTTTCTGTTATTGCTGAAAAACTGACTGAAAACGAAAAAGTAATCATTGATGAAATGAATAGCGCACAGGGTAAACCTATAAACATCGGTGGGTACTACTGGTCAGATCAGAAAAAAACTGAAAAGGCTATGCGGCCAAGTATGACTTTTAATGAAATTATTGATAAGTTCTGATTTCTGGATATATTTTTTAAAATTATTTTTAGAGGGAGGGCTTGTGTCCTCCCTTTTTAAGTTTTGTCTACTTTTCTATAGATGGGTAAATGAATAAAATATTAACTATCATATTATTAACAATTTTTTTAACAAGTTGCTCAACTGTTTTTTCTAAAAAAGAAGTTTTAAAACTTTAAGTGAAGCCACTTCTTTTATTCAAAAATCTCTAAAAGACCGTAATTATACAGCATTGGATAGTTCGCTTTTAGTAAAAGAGAATTCGAATTATCTTTAGGGAATCTCTAATAACTGATCTTTTTACGAAACACAGCGTTATAACAAAAATAAAACTGTAGTAAAATCAACCCGTTGTTTTTTGTTATGCCTTGTTTTTCATCAAAAAATCTAATTATTAGAGGTTCCCTTTATATACTCTGATTTAGCTAAATATAATCTTGTTGAAATATACAAAGATGAAGTTTTCAACGAAGAATTTAAACGGCATACGTTAGGTGGACATTTGGGTAAATTAGGTTGTATTCATATTGATTTCTTAAAAAAAGAGAAGTGGCATATTGAAAAGATTTGGAGGTGTAAATAAACTAATCAAATCAGACGTTCTTAATATGCTGTTTTATTCAATGTTCATTTAATCAATGTTAAGAATTTTTCATCCCATCCTTTATTCTTTATCCTGACCCTTGATCCTCAATAAAGAATATCTTCTTTTGTAAATATTAAACAATAAATAGCTTTTTATATTAATAATCTGAATTGGTTCAAAAAAAGCAGCTATTAGAAACCCATTAATACCAGTCGGTTAGTATTTTAAAACAAATTTTGATCTTGACAAAACTACTAAAAATGAGCTAACGTTTACGTTAACGTAAGTGTGGTTTTGCCGTTTTTTCTTATCAATTTTTTGCATATTTCCAGGAGTCGATATGAGTTTTGATACAGAAGTCTACAGTCCCTCAAATAACGTAAGAATAGTTACAGCAACAGCCCTTTTTGACGGTCATGACGCATCAATCAGCATTATGAGAAGAATGCTTATGGATACTGGCGCTGAAGTTATTCATCTTGGACATAACCGATCTGTTAAAGATGTTGTGGATGCAGCAATAGATGAAGATGCTCAGGGCATTGGTATCTCAAGTTATCAGGGTGGGCATGTTGAGTATTTTAAATATATTATTGACTTGCTGAAAGAGAGAGATTCTTCCCATATAAAGGTTTTTGGTGGTGGTGGTGGTGTTATTGTTCAGGAAGAGATTGATGAGCTCGAAGAGTATGGGGTTACAAAGATTTATTCTCCTCAGGATGGGACTGAGATGGGATTACAGGGAATGATCAATCATATGGTTGAAAACATGGATTTTCCTGTTACAACCAGTGATGAGTTTGACTTTGATACACTTTCTCCTGAAAATCCTTCATCCATTGCAAGATTAATAACTATCACTGAACAGGTTAAAGCCGGAAAGTTTGGTGATTACAATAATCTCCTTTCAAAAATAAAAGATAAAATAGGTGAGAATAATACACCTGTTATTGGAATAACCGGAACTGGTGGTGCTGGAAAATCTTCACTTACCGATGAACTTATTTTAAGAATTATGCGTGACCTCGATGATGTGAGGGTTGGTATAATAAGTTGTGATCCATCCAGACGAAAAACAGGTGGCGCTCTTCTTGGTGACAGAATAAGAATGAATGCTATAGATAATGACAGAATCTATATGAGAAGCCTTGCAATCAGAAGGTCAAACTCTGAGGTTCCTGAAGCTCTTCCAGAAGCAATACTTGCAGCAAAATCAGCTGGTTTTGATATAATAATAGCTGAAACAGCTGGAATTGGTCAGGGAGATTCCTCGATTTTCGATATAGTTGATATTTCTATTTATGTTATGACAAGTGAATTTGGAGCAGCTTCACAACTTGAAAAGATAGATATGCTCGATCTTGCTGATCTTATAGTAATAAATAAAATGGAAAAAAGAGGAAGTGATGACGCAATCCGTGATGTCAGAAAACAGGTTCAGCGTAACAGAAAAGCCTTTGACAAGTCCCCTGATGAGATGCCCGTATTTGGAACAATAGCTTCCAAATTTAATGATGATGGTGTGACTGCTTTATATTATGGACTTCTGGATGTTATTAATGAAAAAAAGGGCATCTCTTTTAAATCTCAATACGAAAGACCTGATACTAAAATATCCTCTTCAAAAACTATTATTATTCCACCAGACAGAGTACGCTATCTTGCTGAAATTGCTAAAACTGTAAGAGATTACCATAAAGAGACTGACAAGCAGTCAGATGCATTGAGAAAAAAGTGGCACCTTGAAGAGTCTTTGGATATTCTTGATTCAAATGATTTGATTGCAAAGCTTAAAGAAGAAGTAGTAAAAGCGGAAAAAGCTATAGATAACGAAACAAAGGAACTTGTTGATTCATGGATTGATATTGCAGAAAAATATTCAAAGGATGAGTTGGTATATCAGGTGCGTGATAAAGAGATAAGAATTCCTCTTAATTCAGAATCACTATCACATACTAAAATTTCCAAGATATCACTACCTCAATTCAAAGATCCTGGTGAGATATATAAATTCAGACGCAAAGAGAATCTACCAGGTTTTTTTCCTTTTACAGCAGGGGTTTTTCCACTTAAAAGAGTTGATGAAGATCCAACAAGGATGTTTGCGGGACAAGGAGACCCCTTCTTTACAAATAACAGATTCAAAATGTTGTCTGCAAATTTTCCATCGAAAAGACTCTCCACAGCTTTTGATGCTGTCACGCTTTTTGGGTGTGATCCTGATTTAAGACCAGACATATACGGAAAGGTTGGAACTTCAGGCGTAAGCGTTTGCACACTGGATGATGTTAAAGTTTTATACAGTGGTTTTGATCTTTGTGTACCAACAACATCTGTATCTATGACTATAAATGGGCCTGCTCCAATGATGCTCGCTATGTTTATCAATACAGCAATAGATCAGATGATAGAAAAATTTGAAGAAGAAAATAATCGTAAACCTACTCCTGATGAATATCTTGAACTAAGAAATTGCGCTATGTCCAGTGTGCGTGGAACTGTTCAGGCTGACATTCTTAAGGAAGATCAGGGACAGAATTCATGCATCTTCTCGGTTGAATTTGCACTAAAAATGATGGGTGATATTCAGGAATTTTTTGTAGAGAACAATGTTAGAAATTTCTATTCAGTATCCATATCAGGTTATCATATTGCTGAAGCAGGTGCTAATCCTATATCACAGACTGCTTTTACTCTTGCCAATGGTTTTACATATGTTGAGTACTATCTGTCGAGGGGACTTGATCTGGATAGCTTCGCACCAAATCTGTCATTCTTTTTTTCATGTGGTATGGACCCTGAATATACAGTAATAGGAAGAGTTGCCAGAAGAATATGGGCTGTTGCACTTCGAAATATGTACAAAGGATCTGAAAGATCACAGAAGCTGAAATATCATACACAGACTTCAGGGAGGTCTCTGCATAGCCAGGAAGTTCAGTTTAATGATATCAGGACAACAATACAGGCATTGACTGCTATCTATGATAATTGCAACAGCCTACACACAAATGCTTATGATGAAGCGATTACTACTCCTAGTGAAGAGTCTGTGAGACGTGCTCTTGCAATTCAGCTTATTATTAATAATGAAGCAGGTCTTGCCAAAAATGAGAACATGAATCAGGGTAGTTTTATTGTTGAAGAGTTAACAGATCTTGTTGAAGAAGCGATATTGAAGGAATTTGACAGTATGACCGATAGAGGTGGTGTTCTTGGTTCAATGGAGACTGGTTATCAGAGAAGTAAAATCCAGGATGAATCCATGCACTATGAGATGCTTAAACACTCCGGGGAATATCCATTAATTGGAGTTAATACCTTTATTAATGAAAATCCTGATGCAGCAGAGGAGATTGCAGCACTTGAACTTGCAAGAGCCACTGAAGATGAAAAAGAGTCTCAGTTAAAAAGACTTAAAGAGTTCCATGATAAAAACAGTGATACCAGTGATGAAGCACTTAAAAAACTTCAAAAGGCTGCTTTAAATGGTGAAAATATTTTTGCAGAACTTATGGAAACTGTCAGACATTGCAGTCTTGAGCAGATTACGAATGCTCTATATGAAGTGGGGGGCAAATTCCGCCGAACAATGTAACCAATTGTCTTTTGAGCGAAATTCTTTGTTATACGATAATGATAATTACGTAAATAAAAAATGTTTTAATTTTATTTAACTGCAACGAAATATTAAAAACATATTCCTGCGAATTATCATTATCGTAATGCAGAGTTTTTATAAAACTAAAAGCTTTTATAAACGTTGTATTTCATCTCAAAATCCTAATTGCTATATTTGTTCATATTGGATTTAAGAAAATAAATTAGAAACGATTTCTTGTGAAGAGTTCTACTCCTTTTATTGGGAGGGTTTAAAAACCCTCCCATTTTTATCTATTCCCTTTTACCACGTAAAACACCTGCTTTTTTTCCATTGTGAAGAATTATTACTTCTTTTTTATTTTCTTTAAAAGAAAATCCAATGGCTTTTGATTTCATTATACACCATGAAGTTCTTTTATTTTATTGTATTGATCAGATGTTAAAACGAAGTTTTCAATGATATCATCATCATTCTTTTCAATTTCACCCTTATCATCTTCGGTTATTTCAACAGAAGTTACAGTTAAGAAATAGCTGTCCTGGCAATCAGGACAAAACAAAAGTTTTAACTGGGTATAAATAGATGCATCATCATCTGTCTCTTTTAATAAATTTAAAATTGTAAAATCACTACCTTCAAGTTGAGAAGTTAATATTTCTACATTCTCAATGGGTTCTAAAGGGAAAATAAACTCTTCTTTATCTATCCATTTATTGCAACGTTCACAGAAAGGTGTGGATACAATTGGTATACAGGCAAACAGCGTTGAGGCACCAATTATCATTAAGGCTTCTATTGTCCAGATTGAATAGATTGAGAATCCTTTAGGAGTCCAGCCAAAAATGCTCCATGCTCCATTATCTGCAACCATTTTTACAACATAATACATATTGGAAGGAGATGCTACCATTGCTCCTTCTTTTCCTGAGAATGCATGAATCCAACTAACCCAACCAATGTATTGTGCGAAAATTCCAAATATTAAACCAAAAAAAACAAGAGCTTTCGTGTTTCTTACTTTGCCAAATTTTCCACTATATCCAATCAATAAACCGAGAATTCCACCAAAGCCAAGCGTGATGAAGAAGTTCAAATAGATAAAAGGAATATAGAAAATAGCATAACCATAAATTGCTCCAAGTAGTAATGAGCCAATAGCTCCTGCTAAAATAATATAAATTAATCCCATGAGTCCAATTGTACCTGAATGTTCGTAATACTTACTTTTTTGCATAAAATCCCCTGTTTAATATGTTTACCAATCTCTTGGAGCAATAACTTCTTCAATATCAAGATCAAATCCATAGGATTTAACAATAAAATCAAAGTCCATTCCAATACAATCCCTTGCAGCGGTTTCTATTTCACTTCCATTCTCTCCAAACTCATGGTTAAGGTCATTAAATTTTTCTGTTGCTGCATGTGTTAGCTTATAAATTAAGGCATCATCCTTAGGGTTTGTCTCTTCTATCAGTGAGCAAAGTTTCAAAAGAATCTCTTTTCCTTTATCCACAAGGAAATCCGGAAAATATGAGTCTCTATACATATCTTCAAGAAAATTATAACTTTTGATTTTACTGTTTTCTAAATCCATTATTTATTTATATCCTAATTTATATTGAATATTTATAAAACATTGAATCAACTTCCATAACCGGAAACGATTCAGGAAGATTATTTTTATCAATATCTAAAAATCCATTTTTATCATAAAATATGTGTGCAGCATGATATTTTGAAGTAGTTCCCAAATAAATCTCTTTAACACCTTTCTTTTTACACCAGTCAAACATCTTCTCTAAAAGTTTTTTTGCCACACTCTATTCAGAGCCTCTGAACTCCTTTTTTACAAACATTTTTCTGAGAGCACACAAACCATTTCCAATATCGATCAGAGATATTGTTCCCACAACTTCAGACCTGTATAAAGCTACCCAAAAATTACCCAGTCCTTTTTGATAAAAATCCGGAATTTCAAGAAGGTCAGGCTGGTCTTCCAAGGTTATTGAAATATTAAACTCATTTTGCTGGATAGGTAAAATGAGTTTTGGCACATCTTCTATATATTTTTTTTCATATGGGATTACTTCTATCATGATTTATCCTATTCAAAACGAGGGAATCTCAAAAACTACCTTTTATCTGAATTACTTATGTTGTTAAAAACAAAACAACAGAGTATACGAGAAAAAAATAACTGTGAACTTTATTAAGGGAATCTCTAATAACCTCTCTTTTGGCGAAAAACTATGTTATTTCCAAAAAAAACTGTAATAAAATCGGCTCGTTAATTTTTGAAATGCCTTGTATTTCATCCAAAATTCTAATTATTAGAGATTCCCTTAAATTAAACCTTTTTTATAAACGAATCGGCTCGTTATATTTTTCTCAAGCCTTGTAATTAAACCAAAAATATTATTTTTAAAGGTTCCCATGAGATAATTAAGAGAATCTTGATTTAATTTATTGGCAAATAATGAAAAAATCAATCACTTAGTGAAAAGTCCACTGCTTTTGTGGCATGTATTTTTGTTGTATCATACAATGGAATGGTACTATTTTCTTTTAATAAAATACCGATTTCGGTACAACCAAGTATTACAGCTTCACAACCTTTAGAGGAAAGCTTACTCACAACTCTATCAAACTCATCTCTTGATGAATCTTTTACTATTCCAAGGCATAACTCTTTATAAATAAGATCATTAACAATTTTTCTATCTTTTTCATCCGGAACGATTACATTTAAACCATATTTTTCAGTTAAGCGTCCTTTGTAAAAGTCCTTTTCCATCGTATATGATGTTCCTAATAAACCAACATTTTTAATTCCATCTGTTATAAGAGCTTCACCAGTAGCGTCTGCTATATGTATTAGTGGGATATTAACAGATTCTTCGACCTCTTCAGCAATTATATGCATGGTATTAGTACATATTAAGAGAAAATCAGCACCTGCTTTTTCGACTTTTTGAGCGGCATCTATCAAAAATGTACTGGTTCCTTCCCAGTCACCACTACACTGAAGCTTTTCGATCTCTCCAAAATTTACACTATATAAAGCTATTTTAGCTGAGTTAAATCCACCAACTCTTTTTTTCATTTCAGTATTGATTATCCGATAATAATCAGAAGTACTTTCCCAGCTCATTCCGCCTATTAAACCAATCGTTTTCATATTTTTCTCCAATATTAAATATTCATTTTTTTATACTTTAGCAAACGAACTGTATATATAGACAGATACAAAGTGAATCAAAATTAACAATAACAAATACGATGTTATAGGGGAATTATTAAAGTTCCCTTTAAAAGCTTTGCTACAATCCATTCCTTTCCTATTTTCAAAATGAAAACAACCCGCAAACTAAAAAGCATACATTACAGACACTTAGGTAATTTGATAGGAAAAAATTACGAAATTGTTTCTGATTTATTTGTTTTTTTTAATTTAAAAGGTTAAAAACATACGTTTGTATTTTATTATAGACTATTTTACATTCATTAATTTACATTTTAATAATTAAAAAAAGCAGTTTGAAATTTTAGGATAATAAATTTAATAGAAGTGATTTAGTTAATAGATATGAAAGTAATTATGTAATAAAAGCTGAGAAACAACTTAAGCTAAAAAAAATATGGGGATATGAAATTGAAAAAAACAACACAGTTAAAGAATTTAATTTGTTCTAATGGTCTTTCTTTCATAATGGAAGCTCACAATGGTTTATCAGCAAAAATTGTTGAAGAAACCGGTTTTAAAGGTATGTGGGGGAGCGGACTTTCAATTTCAGCTGCTATGGGTGTTCGTGATAATAATGAAGCTTCCTGGACTCAGGTTCTTGAGGTAATTGAGTTTATGAGTGATGCAACAACAATACCTATGCTTTTGGACGGTGACACTGGTTATGGAAACTTCAATAATATGAGGCGTCTCGTAACAAAACTTGAGCAAAGAGAGATCGCAGGTGTTTGTATTGAAGATAAATTGTTTCCAAAAACCAATTCTTTTATAGGTGGAGAAACTCAACCTCTTGCTGATATGGATGAGTTTTGTGGAAAGATCAAAGCAGCAAAAGATACTCAAAAGGATGACGATTTTGTTGTTGTCGCAAGGATAGAGGCTTTTATTGCCGGATGGGGTTTAAGTGAAGCTCTTAGACGTGCTGAAGCATACAGATTGGCTGGAGCAGATGCTATTCTTGTTCATTCAAAAAAAGCAAACTCTTCAGATATTGAGGCTTTTATGGCTGAATGGGCTAACAGGCATCCGGTTGTTATAGTTCCAACAAAATATTATTCCACGCCAACTGACAAGTTCAGAGATCTTGGAATTAATACAGTTATCTGGGCAAATCACAACATGCGTGCTGCAATTACAGCAATTCAGAATAATTGTAAGGATATATATGACAACGAAACATTGCAGAATGTTGAGGGAAAAATAGTTTCCGTTGCTGAAATCTTCAGAATTCAGGGAGCAGATGAGCTTAAAGAAGCTGAAAAGGTATATCTGCCTACCAGTGGAAAAGAGGTTAACTCAATTATTTTGGCTGCGAGCCAGGGTAGTCTGAATGAACTAACCACTGACATTCCAAAGACACTTCTAAAAGTTGGAGAGAAATCAATCCTTCATAATCAGGTCGATACTTACAACAGACTTGGAATTAAGGATATTAGTGTTGTGAGAGGTTTTGCCAAAGATAAAGTTACTGGAACAAATCTTACATTTTTTGATAATGATGATCATGAAAACACGAAGGATCTCTATTCCCTCTATCTTGCAAAAGAAAAAATGAAAGAGCTTACTGTTATCAGTTACGGTGATATTGTTTTTAAAGATTACATATTAAATGAACTTTTAAATGACGAAAATGACATCACAATCGTAGTTGATGCAGATTTTGAGCATACAGATGATACTCAGGATTTTGTTAAAACAGATAAAGGGTACTCAAAGAAAGTTTATTTTGAAGATGTTAAACTTGATGAGATCTCAAACAGCCTTTCAAAAGATATTATAACTGGTGAATTTATTGGGCTTTGGAAAGTAAGTGGAAAAGGAATTGAGGTTGTTCAAAAAATTCTGACTGACCTTTCTCAAAGAGAAGATTTTAAGAACCTTTCTGTTTCAGATCTTTTCAGTGAAGTAGTCAAAGAGCATAGAATATCAGTAAAATTTATAAAAGGTTCATGGCTTGATGTTGATACGATTGTGGATCTGGAAAAAGCGAAGGAGTTATAATGCTTGATACAAAACTTTTCGGAAACAAAATGAAGGAGATGGGGTTTAACTTTTATAGTGGCGTCCCATGTTCATTTCTTAAATATCTGATTAATTATGCAATTAATGACTGTGATTATGTTATGGCTGCAAACGAAGGTGATGCTGTTGCAATTAGTGCTGGAGCATACCTTGCAGGAAAAAAATCAGTTGTTCTTATGCAGAACTCAGGCTTAACAAACGCAACCTCACCTTTGACCTCTTTAAACTACTCTTTCAAAATACCAGTTCTGGGTTTTGTTAGTTTAAGGGGAGAGCCTGGAATATCGGATGAACCACAGCATGAACTAATGGGCCCAATAACAACAGGCATGTTAGAACTTATGGAGGTTAAGTGGGAATATCTTGCAGATAATATTGATGAGGCGCAAAAGCAGCTTGAAAGAGCAGATAAGTTTATTGCTGAAGGTCAGACTTTCTTTTTTGTTGTTAAAAAAGGGACTTTATCTGAAGAAGTATTAAAGGAAGTACCACGAAATATAGTTGAAAATAAAAATCTGATACAAAAATCAAATGATGATGAAATTCCCACAAGAAATAGTGCTCTTGAAAAGATAAATGAATTGAAAGAGGATGCCGTTTGTCTTGCAACAACCGGAAAAACCGGAAGAGAGCTTTATGAAGTAGAAGATAGTGACAGCAATCTTTATATGGTCGGTTCAATGGGGACAATTAGTTCCCTTGCTCTTGGTATATCACTTTCCCATGAAAAGAAAGTGATTGCCATAGATGGTGATGGGTCATTAATGATGAGAATGGGCTCTCTTGCAACAAATGCGAGTTATAATCCAAAAAATATGCTTCATATCCTTCTTGATAATAATTGTCACGATTCAACAGGAGGTCAGTTTACATGCTCTCATAATGTTGACTTTGTGAATGTTGCAGCTTCCTGTGGTTATGTAAATGCATTTTATGCACACAGCGTTGATGAACTCGGAAAATATATGGAGCAATGGCAGAAAGAGCCAAATCTTACATTTATTCAGTTAAAGACAGCAAAGGGTTCTAAAAAAGATCTTGGTCGTCCAAAAATTAAACCCTATGAAGTTAAAGACAGATTAATGAAATTTATTAATTAAGATTTGATACAAATATAGTGATTCAGGAGAAGATATGAAAACAGCAGTTATTATGGCAGCCGGGATGGGAACGAGACTTGAAGAGAGAACTAAAGATATGCCTAAAGGTTTCTTAAAGATTGGATCTGTTCCAATTATTGAGGAATCAATCATAAAGCTGCTTAATGTTGGTATAGAAAAGATATTTATTGGAACTGGTTACTTATCAGAGCATTTCGACAGGTTGAAGGATTTTTATCCTGTGGAACTTATTAAAAGTGAAAAATTTGAAACAACAAGTAGTATGTACACTCTTTATAATATGAGAGATCGTATCAAAGATGATTTTTTACTACTTGAATCGGATTTAATGTACGACCAAAAAGGTTTGAATTATCTCCTTGAAGCGAAAGAAAATGATGTAATTCTTGCAAGTGGTAAAACCAACTCCGGTGATGAAGTATATATAGAAACGGATAGTAATGGTTTTTTGGTAAATATGTCTAAAAAATCGGATGACCTTGGATCTATTAATGGAGAACTTGTTGGTATTACAAAAGTCTCATACAATACATTTAAAGAGATGTGTGTATATGCAGAAAAAGCTTTTGAAACCAACCCTAAAATAGATTATGAAACAGTACTCGTTGGAATAACTGAGGAACTTCATTATAGTGTAAAAGTTGTTGAGGATTATACATGGTGCGAAATTGATGATGAAAGTCATCTTAAAAGAGCAAATGAGTTAATCTACCCTGAGATCCTGAGAAAAGAGGCCGGAAGAAAAAGTGTAAAAAGGAATATTCTTTTAAATCCAGGTCCTGCAACAACAACAGATACTGTTAAATATGCCCAGGTTGTTCCGGATATCTGTCCCCGTGAAAAAGAGTTTGCTGATCTGGTTCGTAAAGTTCAAAAAGATATGGTCGATATCGTCCATGGCGGTGATGAGTATGCCTCTGTTTTCTTTGCCGGATCTGGAACTGCAATAATGGATGCTGTTATCAATTCAGTTGTTCCTGGAGATGGTAAGCTTTGTATAATTGTTAATGGTGCATATGGCAGCAGGATGGTTAAAATTGCTGAAGCCTATAGTATTGATCATATGGTAATTGATTTTGGGTTCGGTGGTAAGATTGATCTTGAAAAGGTTGAAAGTGAAATAGCAAAAGACAAAGAGATCAAATGCGTTGCTGTTGTACACCACGAAACAACAACAGGTATCTTAAATCCGGTTGATAGGATTGCAGACTTAAAAGCAAAGTATAATTTCTCATTTGTTGTTGATGGTATTTCAACCTATGCCGGACTTCCAATTAATATTAAAGAGAGCAAAATAGACTTTCTTCTTTCAACTTCAAACAAGTGTATTCAGGGCATGGCTGGTTTATCCTTTGCGATTTGCAAAATAGATGAATTGATTAAAACAAAGGATTTTCCAGTAAGATCTTTCTATCTGAATCTTTACAATCAGTACATTCACTTTGAAGAGAAAGGTCAGTGGCAATTTACCCCACCAGTACAGATTCTTTATGCCCTTGATCAAGCAGTGAAAGAGTATTATGCAGAGGGTGAAACAGCTCGTTATGAAAGATATGATGCTTGCTGGAGAAAATACAGAGAGGAACTTCCAAAACTTGGATTTAATTTCCTACATGATGCTGAAGAGGATTCTAAAGTTCTTTTAACCATTATGGAACCTGATCATCCAAATTATTCCTTTAACAGAATGCATGATTATCTTTATGAAAGAGGATTTACAATCTACCCGGGTAAAGTTGGAAATAAAAATACTTTCAGACTCTCTAATATCGGAGATGTTCATCCGGAAGATATAGAAAATTTTATCAAAGTTTTAAAACAATATGTTGATAAAGAACTAGTTTAGATAAAAAGGGGAAGTTTTTAATGTTTAATGAGTACAAGTACCAGTGTAAGGATGATTCTGTTTTATTAGATCCTTTCAAGAAATTTGTTGTAACACCATTGATGAAGTTTATGCCTTACCGCATTCCGGCAAATACAATTACAATAATTTCAAACATGTTTATTTACTACGCCCTTTATCTATCATTTATCCATGATGGTGCTCCAGCTAATTATTTAATTATATCACTTCTGATATTAACATATGTTGTTGGGGATCATTTTGATGGGATGCAGGCGAGAAGAACCGGAACCGGCTCACCCCTGGGGGAGTTTTGTGACCACTATCTTGATATTTTTAATAACGGAATAGTACTTATAATTGTATTTAATCTGTTTGGAATTACTAATTTATATATAGTGGTATCAGCTTTTTTCATATCCTATCTTTCACATTCATCTATAATCTATGAACAGTTTGCTACTAAATGGTTAATTTTTGACAAAATTGGTTCATTAGAGGGGCTTTTCTTAACACTGTGTTTACTGGTTGCAAGTTTTTTTAAGCCAGTACGGGAATTGCTAACAAGTAATGTTGTTTCAAATCTTACTTTAATTGAAGTTATCCTTCTTGTTACCTATATTCTTGGCATAGGAACTATGTTTACAGTTTCTAAACGTGTCGGAAGATTCTCACTTAAGTTTGTAATCTATGTGCTTTTTATGGCACTGTTATCAATATATAGTATCAAATTTCTAAGTTTCAACTACTCAGTACTTTTATTAACTCTTTATAATGCAATTTATATCGGAAATTTAATGAAAGCGCATTTAATTGACAGCAAAGAAAGATATGCTGACATTGTTGTGCCGGCTCTTATTCTGATTCACTGGGTAATTGGTGGAAATGCAGCTGAATTTTACATCTATGCTGTTTTATATATGATTCTTTATCTTGTTTTTATAACAATAACTATATCATATCCACTTAGACAATTCTGGTTCTGGATCAATCCCTCAAAAAAAGAATCTTAAAAAATATATAAAAACATTTCTTTATAGTCTTAATGAAAGAGCTACATTATTTATGTAGCTCTTTTTTTTATAACCCTCCATAAGTTTCCTATAGTTTTAATTTCATTTTTAATTTTATCGTTTCAGGCCTTTGGCAATAAACTTTATGGTTTAGATAACGAAATTGAATAAAAATGTTGTTGATAAGCTCTATTATAGCTTGAGGTTTTGAAGATTATTAAAGATTCCAAATAAAAAAACTTGACATAATGTTATACCTACACTATCTATGTGTCATAAATACACTATACTGGTGTAATTAAAAAACAGTTTAACTTTTGAGATAGTTAATGAAATGGTATTATTATGAAATCGATTAAATACATAAAAGGGGATGCTACAAGTCCACAAACTAAGGGAATTAAAATAATTTGCCATATTTGTAATGACCTTGGAGGTTGGGGAAAGGGCTTTGTGCTTGCTATCTCAAAACGCTGGGAAGAACCTGAAAAAGACTACAGAAAATGGCACAGGGAAAGATCAAAAAATGATTTTGAATTGGGTAATGTTCGTTTAATAAAAGTAGATAAATATATTTATATTGCAAATATGATCGGACAAAGAGGTATGAAAACAGGTAGTAATGGACCTCCAATAAGATATGAAGCAGTTCAATCCTGTTTGGAATTTGTAAGTAATAAAGCAATTGAACTAAACGCATCAGTCCATATGCCAAGAATTGGTTGTGGTTTAGCTGGTGGCAAATGGAACAAAATTGAACCTGTTATTGAAGATACGTTATTAAAGAAAAATGTATCCGTGTATATTTATGATTATTAAATGATACAAAAAATTAAAAATTGAAAGTTAAGAAAATGAATTTAGAAACAGAAAAATATATAAAACAGAAAACAATCTGGCCGCAGGAAGGACAATGTGTTTTAGCCCAGTATGATGAAAAAACGATAATTGTATATCAGGCTTATAGGCCATCTATTGGTAATGCAGCAGTAAAAAATCAAAGTTTTGGAGAGGGTGGATTTAGTTTCTCAAGAATGAGTTGGATTAAAACCAATTTTCTTTGGATGATGTATAGATCAGGTTGGGGGACAAAAGATGGTCAGGAAGTAATTCTTGCCATTCGTTTGAAAAGAGATTTTTTTGATGAGATTCTCTTAAATGCCTTCCCTTCATCAAATAAAAACAGGTTGGCAAAAGATGAATGGGATAAAATAATCTCAGGTTCCGATGTAAGGCTACAATGGGACCCGGATCATGCTCCAAATGGAGACAAAGAAGAAAGAAGAGCAGTTCAGTTAGGTTTAAGAAACGGTTTTCTTAAACCCTTTGAAGGGGATGGAATTTTAGAAATAACAGATATCTCAGAATTTGTTAATGGACAGAGAAAAATTTTGGAAGAAGGGTTATTGGAAGAATTGATTACTCCGAAAGAAAGAGTTTACCCAGTAAGTACAGAACAAATGAAAGCTCTTAGAATGTAAAGATAATGAGGAATAAAAAAAAATGCAATCAACAAGAAAAATATCAAAATATTTTAGCTATATACTAAGACACCATCCTGAAGCGATAGGTATAACTTTAGATGACGAAGGATGGGCACAAATTGATGAACTTATTGAAAAAACAAAAAAATTCAAACTAACTATGGAGATGATTCAAACCGTAGTTGATACGAACGATAAGAAAAGGTTTACACTAAGTTCAGATAAGAGAAGAATAAAAGCAAATCAGGGGCATTCAATTGAAGTTGACCTTGCCCTTGAACCAATAGATCCACCGGATTTTCTGCTCCATGGAACAGCTCAAAAATCTATTGAATCTATTATGGATAAAGGAATTTTAAAAGGACAAAGACATCATGTCCATTTATCAGAAACTAAAGAAACTGCTTTTGCAGTTGGCCAAAGATATGGAAAACCTGTTCTTTTAAAAATTGATTCTAATAAAATGGCAGGTGATGGTTTTAAATTCTACAAATCTTTAAATGGAGTCTGGTTGGTAGAGGGGGTTCCACCACGCTATATTGAGATTATAACGAACTAAGAAGAGAACTACTAATCTCCTTTTCATTCATTGAAAGGGAGATTCATAAATACTTAACTATTAATTGATGGCCATTTTTTGTTCTTTATATAATAAATTGATTTTGAATCAAAATGAATATTATAAAGAGAAATTATGAGAACTTTTATTGTTAAACAGTTTCTATCCACAAAAAGTTTTGCGTTCAATATTACTGGGGACAATAGTCTCCTTAGTTTACAAGGTTTTTTTTCTTATGCAGATATTTTAGAAAACTGAAAACTCATGGTTTTTATTTTACTTAAATTCAAATTGTTTGAGTTTACCTATTTATTTTGTGAATCATTGCTGTTTCATCGCAATCAGGAAATTTTACACAAGTTATACAATCCTGCCATATCTTCAACGGAAGCTCTGACTTATCAACAATAGTGAAATTAAACTGCTTAAAAAAATCTGGTTGATATGTAAGAGTAAAAAGGTCTGATATATCATATTTTTTTGCTTCTTCAATTAGAGCATCTACAATGATTGAACCTATTCCCTCGTTATGAAATTTACGCAAAACTGCAAGTGATCTTATTTCAGCAAGATTCTTCCAACAAAATTGTAGAGCGCCAAATCCTGCAACTTCTCCATCTATTTCATATATGGTAAAATCCCTGATATGATCATAAAGTTGACTTAATGGTCTTGGAACCATTAGGTCATCATTACCAAAACCTGTTAATGTTTTATGTATTATTTTTATGTCACTCATGCATGCTTTTCTTATCATTTTTTTTACCTTTTCAAAATAATCATATTAAGGGAATCTCTAATAACTGTAGTTACAATCAAAATATTTGTTATTTGAGGTTCCTTTGAATTGGTGATAATATGGATTTTTTTAATAAAATGCAACCTCTATAATATGATAGGGAATCTTTAATTCTTTTAATCGAACTACATAAGGGAAGCTCTAATAACCTCTCTTTTGGCGAAATACATTGTTATTTCAAAAAAAACTGTAATAAAATCGGCTCGTTATTTTTTTAAATGCCTTGTATTTCATCTAAAATTCTAATTATTAGAGGTTACCTATAGGTATTTATAGTGATGGCTCTTTACCTTTTTTAAATAAAGCTGAAACAGATCTCTCACTTTCATCTCTTTTCCCTGTATCAGGATCAATATGAACATTTTTTGTGTTATCAGGAATATCAAAATAGTTAATAGATTGGTTTTCAAATGTTTTGTTCATATAATCTATCCAAATTGGCAAAGCTGCTCTGGCACCTGTTTCACCTTTTCCAAGTGTAGTGTTGTTATCATTACCAACCCAGACACCAACAGTAGTTTCTGGTGAAAAACCTACAAATAATGCATCTATATAATTATCTGTGGTACCTGTTTTTCCTGCAACAGGCCTGCTTAAAAAACTGGCTTTTTTTGCTGTCCCCTCTTTAACAACCCCTTCAAGCATATTGCTTATAATTGCTGCACCAGATCTTGACATAACAATCTCTTTTATTACTCTTTTTCGGAAGATAATTTTACCGTTTTTATCAATAACCTTTTCTATAGGAAATGGGGTATTTTTCTGACCCATATTTGAAAAAACAGAATATGTTGAAGTGAGGTTTATAAGAGTAACTTCAGATGTTCCAAGTGCAAGAGAAAGGTTTTGCCTCAATGTATTTTTAATACCAAGTTTGTTACCGAAAGCTGATACAGAATTTGTCCCCAATTTATCGATTAATCGTATAGCTGGAATATTTTTTGATAGAGCAAGCGCTTTTCTCATTGTTATTTCACCAAGAAAAGTTTTAGAAAAGTTTTCAGGCCTCCATATTTTTGATCCGGTTTTAAAAACTATTGGAGAATCAAGTAGTATATTATTTTGAGAAAATCCCTGCTCAATAGCATAAGCATATACTATTGGTTTAAATGCTGATCCAGGTTGTCTCTTAGCTATAGTTGCTCTGTTAAAAGCACTTTTCATATAGTTTAGACCACCAATCATAGATATAATCGCTCCATTTTTATTGTTAAGAGCTATAAGTGCACATTCAGGATCTGGCTTTGATATACCATTTCTTTTCATCCTGATTTTTAATCTCTTCATATGCTTTAGTGCAGAATTTTCAGCTTCCTTTTGAAAACCCATATTTATGGTTGTGTAAATGGATAAACCACCTTTGTATAGTATAGATGGACCTAATTCTTTTTCCATTTTATTTCGAATAAACTCTACAAAATGTTGAGCAATTTGCTTTTTATTAGTTTCACTTAGTTTAAGTTTAGTTTTTATAGCTTTATCATAGGTAACTCTATTAATTTTATTGGTTTTCAGTAGTACTTTTAAAACAATATTTCTTCTTTTTACAGCCAGTTTTAAATTATTTAAAGGAGAATATCTTGATGGAGATCGTGGTAGAGCTGCAAGCATTGCACTTTCAGATAGATCACAATCAGTTACAGTTTTACCAAAATATGTTTTTGATGCTGAGTCTACACCATAGGCACCACTACCTAAATAGATCTGGTTCAGATAGAGAGCAAGAATTTCATCTTTTGTGTATCTTCTCTCAATTTGTAGAGCTACAATAGCTTCTTTTATTTTTCTAACAATTGTTTTTTTTGATGTAAAAAAAAGGGTTTTTGCAAGTTGTTGGGTTATAGTACTCGCTCCTTCAACAAATTCTCCAGCAATAATATCTTTAACAATAGCTCTAAATATTCCTTTGATGTCCACACCGATATGACTATAGAAGTTTCTGTCTTCTGTCATTACTATTGCATTTTTAAGGTGAGCAGGTATATCTGTAATACTAACCTGTCTCCTTCTTTCAATATAAAATTCAGTTAACAATTGGTTGTCTGATGTGTAGACTTTGGTTACTTCAGAGGGTTTAAATGAATTTAATTCTCTAATTTCAGGTAAATCACTTGTGAATGTATAAAAAAAACCAGTGAGAATGCCACTGAATGGCGCTGCCATGAAAACTATAAATATAAGTATTTTATGATTTTTTAAAAAATTAATCACGAATCTTAAATAAAAATGCTAAGCATTTTTATACCTCTCATAATATTAAACTATTAAATCATTATTATCAGACAACATAAGCTTGAGTCAACTCAGGAATGTTTTAGTAATACAAAAGCAGCATAGTTGAACTTAGAATTTAAGGATCTAAAATGTTCCTTAGGTATGATATCAAGATAAGTTTTTTGACTTGTCTGCTTTTAAGGATAGTTATGATTTAAGTTGATAAAAAATTGATTTTAAATATTTCTTTGGTTCAAACAGATCTGTATCATTAACAAGCGATTCTGTGGACCCAATTATAAGGTAACCATTTGGATCAAGGCATCCTGCGATTTTTTTATAGAGTTCCTTACGAAAATCAGGAGTGAAATAGATAGCTACATTTCTGCAAAAAATAATATCAAATTTTCCAAGCCCTGAAAAAGGTTCCATAAGATTCATCTTTCGAAACATTGCCATTGACCTTATTTCATCTTTAATACGCCAGTGGTCTCCATCAGGGTTAAAATATTTTTTTAATTTATTTTCAGGCAATCCCCGGGCAACTTCAAATTTATTGTATTTACCATAACTGGCTTGGGCTATGGCAGCATCAGAAATATCAGTTCCTAAAAGCTGTATATTATACTTTTTTGGATCAAGGAAAAGCTCCTTAAAAGTCATAGCAATGCTATAAATTTCCTGACCTGTAGAGTTAGCAGCACTCCAATGTCTAATTCTAATAGGACTGTTAACATTTAAATTGCTGGCTTTACTTTTTTGGTCAATAATATCAGGTATAACTTTGTGTTGTAGTAATTCAAAAGGACTTGAATCCCTAAAAAAGTAGGTTTCGTTTGTTGAAATAGCATCAACAATTCTTTTCTCAATAGAATTATCCTTTATAGAAGCCTGTAAAAGCTCATTATAATTTTTACACTGCTTCTCTTCCATCAGTGGATTCAATCTCGTTTCAATAAGGTACTCTTTACCTTTGTCTAGAGATATCCCTGAAATCTTTAGAATATACTTAGAGAAATTTTGAAATTCTGGAGGAGTAATATTTATCATACTTTTTACTTTTTAACAGTTTTAGTTATTTCAAATGCAATCTTATCCAGTGGGGCTACAATATCAGCAATTTTCGATTCTATAGGCTCTTTTGGCATTCCAAAAACGGTACATGTAAATTCATCCTGGGCTATAACCACACCTCCGTTTTCTTTTATATTTGTTAAGCCTTTAGTACCATCTGAACCCATTCCAGTCATTATAACTCCAGTTGTTCTTCCAACATAATGTGAAGCTACTGACCTGAAAAGATAATCTACTGATGGCTTACAACTGTTTTCAGGGGGATCATCTGTTATTTTTACTCTTCTTGTTAATCCATCAGAACCAGCAACAATTTTCATTTGTTTGCCACCGGGAGCTATAAGGGCGACATTCGGTTCAACAATATCACCATCTGAAGCTTCTTTAACCGAAATAGAGCACTTTGTATCTAAGCTCTTTGCCAGAGATTGAGTAAAAATTGGAGGCATGTGTTGGACTATTAAAATCGGTACACCAATATCAGCTGGAATTTCAGGCATCATTTTGGCAAGAGCATTGGGCCCTCCTGTTGAAATTCCAATTGTTATAATTTCTGATTTTTGAGATGCAGATCTTCTACCTAACTTTTTCATCCTATTGATGATATCGTTGGTTTGTGATTTTAAAATCGAAGGTTTTTTCTTTACTAAAGGTCTTTTAGGTGCTTTTTTGCCACCTTTTAAAATGGATTGAATTTCAAACTTTCTTTTAAGAACTTTTACTATAGGAACGAGAGCTTCATGGATCTTCTCAGTGTTCTCTTTCATCGTTCCTTCAAGAGGCTTAGGGATAAAATCAAAAGCACCTAATTCAAGTGCTTTTATTGTCATCTCTCCACCTTCTCTTGTAAGAGTACTAACCATGATAGTTTTAATATCAGGATACTCAGAATTCAATCTTTCTAATACATCAAGCCCATTCATTTCGGGCATCTCAATATCAAGTGTAATAATATCAGGATTTAGGGTCTTGATTTTTGACATGGCAATTTTGCCATTGTTTGCGGTACCAACCACATCAACGCCAGGAATAGTGGATAGTACATCACCGACTATTTTCCGATACACAATAGTATCATCTACAACTAATGCTTTTAATGGTTCCAAAGCAATTCTCCGATTTATCAAGAAGGCTATTAGTTAGAATAGACAAATTACATTTAAAACTGAAATTTGTTATAAATTTTTATCTTTAATCATTTAGTACTTCATCAATATTTAAAATACCAATCAGGCTGTTATCAGTTTTATAAACACCTTTAAAAAACTTACCCTGAATGTTACCAATATTTGCCGGGGCAGGCTCAATTTGTGAAGATTTGGCAATTAACACGTCACTGATTCTATCAACCAAAAGACCAATTTGCTCATCCTTTGAATCGACAATAATATTTCTATTATCTTTACTCATCTCAATTGAAGAAAGTCCAAGTTTTTTACCAAGGTCAACAACAGTAACAATCCTTCCTCTTAGATTGAGAACTCCTGTTACAAAATCTGATGATTGAGGTACAACAGTAACCTCAATTTGTTTATTTATTTCCTGAATATTTAATATATCTATTCCACAAAGTGCTTCACCAACATAAAAAGTTGCAAGTTCGACATTTGTACTAACTATATTATCAGATGCCATGTTTACTCCATTTCAGAAAATTATTTTAAATTAGATGCTTTTTGCTTTATTGATTCAAGAAGTTTCTCTTTATCAAGTTTTATCAGATATTCATCAATGCCTACTGTTCTACCCTTTGCAATATCACCTTCTCCTGCAAGAGATGTAAGAGCAATAACCGGAAGATGTGAGAATTTCTCATCCCCTCTTATTTTCGCAGTTAACTCAAAACCATCCATATTAGGCATTTCAAGATCTGTTAGCACCATCATTATATCATCAGATATTTCATTCAATAAATTCCATGCTTCAAGTCCATCTTCAGCAGAAACAACATCATATCCTTCCTCCTCAATAAATCCAGATACCTGGGTTCTAAAGAAAGCAGAATCTTCAGCAAAGAGTATTTTCTTCTCTGATGCAATAATCTCTTTTTTCAGACCAGTTTGTTCTTCAATAAACCAATCAGGATTAAGAACTTTCATCATTTCAAAGATATCTATCAGCATTGTTGTTTTTTCATTAACAATTAATGACCCCATTACACCATCTTGTCTTAATGTGGAATCATCAATTTCCAGTTCAATCTCAACTGCATCTACAGGTGGTACAACAATTAAACCAATCTCTTTATTAGCAACCTGAAAAACTATAACCTCAAGCTGATCCTTGTCTGGAATTTTTTCAACATTAGCAACCTCAGACATTTCGTATAAAGGAAGTGATCCCCCTCTGTACTGAATAACCCTTTTTCCACCAACAATTTCAATATCAGTGGACTGAATTCTTTCTATTCTCTCAACAAGATTAAGTGGGGCAGCCAGTTGCTCATGTTCACCATTTCTAAACAATAATAGAGATGCTCTATCCTGGCCTGTGTCTTTAACTTCTTTCTTACGTGCCGCTTCAATCTGTTGTGTATCCAGTGCCATAAGATCTGCCATTTTTGCAAGACTTGCAACATCAAGAATAAGAGCGACTTTTCCATCTCCCATTATTGTAGCACCTGCATAACCTTTACAATCATTAAGATGACGGCCAAGGGGTTTTACAACAATCTCTTCCGAATCATGAAGCTTATCAACAATAAGTCCATATTTAAATGTTCCGGCAGAAACAACAGCTATATTTATTGCGCTTGCAGCTCTATATCTTCTATCTTCACCTTCACGCAGATTTTCGTACTCTTCATTTTTTTCTATACTTTCTTCAGTTTCATCGCCACCAGAATCTAAAATCTTAGACCTTCTGTCAGAGATTGATCTTCTATCGATTTTCTCTTCGTTAGTAACAGGGTCGACAAATATTTTATCAATGTCAAGAACATCCGCAAGGTTAAGAAGTGGTAACAAAGCACCTCTTAATCTAACAACTTCAGCGTCTCCAACTCTTTCTATTCTTTTGTGTACCTGAGCAGCAGGAATCCTAAGCAATTCATCAAGGTTAACCTGTGGTATTGCAAATCTTTCCTTTCCTATTGAAATTAGCTGACTTGGTATAATTGCAAGTGTTAGCGGAAGTTTTATTTTTATTGTTGTTCCAACCCCTAACTTTGAGTCTATATCAACAATTCCACCTAACTTATCTAAGTTAGTTTTTACAACGTCCATTCCAACACCACGACCAGAAACATCTGTAATCTCTTTGGCAGTAGAAAATCCTGGTAGAAAGATAAGCATAATCTTCTCTTTTCCAGAAAGACTATCTGCCTGATGCTCATCTAACAAACCTTTTTGAACTGCAGATAAAGCTAATTGATCTCCATCCAATCCTTTTCCATCATCGGAAATCTCAATATTAACCTGTCCTGCTTCATGGTAAGCTCTAAGCTTTATGCTTCCAACCGGAGGTTTGCCTGCTTTTGCTCTGATATCTGGCAACTCTATTCCGTGATCTACAGAATTTCTAACTAAATGAGTAAGTGGATCGTTAATAGATTCAATAATTGTTTTATCTAATTCTACTTCTTTACCTTCGAGGGTCAGTTCAACCTGCTTATTAAGTATTTGAGCAAGATCCCTTACAACTCTTGTGAATTTAGTAAAAACATTGGATATGGGCTGCATCCTCGTTTTCATAATAGCTTCCTGAAGCTCAGAAGTTATCATATCTATGCGCTGACTGGAGGATTCCATGGCTCTATCATTTTTTGAACCAACACCTTGTAATAATTGATTTCTGCTGAGAACTAATTCTCCAGCAAGAGTCATCAATGTATCTAAAAGATTAACATTAACTCTCAAAGATGTTTGTGCTTTAACTTTTTCCGGACCTTTATCCTGTATTGGAGGTAAATTTTCTTTTGAAACCTCAGCAACGGGAACCGGTTCTACAACTTTTTCAATTACAGGTTCTGCAACAGGAGTTGGTATTTGTTCAACTACTTTTACTGGCTCCGGAGTTGTTACAGGTTCAGGAGTGACTACAGGTTCAGGTTTTTTAACTTCTGTAGCAGTTGCACCCTCTAAGGCAATCATATCTTCACTAACCATATGTATAAATTGTTCATCTATGTCAATCAAAGTTGGGGCAATATCTGGTTCAATTATTGATGCAAACAGAACAAAAAACGGAATTTTAACAGGTGTATTTTCCTCAAGAGTTCCCACAGATAAAAAGTCGATCTTTGAATCAATGATCACACCACTGCTTAGAAGTGAATTCATAACAGTTATTGGGTTTTTATCCTGACGATGTATGTCATTAATAAGGTCAAATTCAATAATATATATAAATTTCCCTTGTTTAGCGGATTGTTCAATATCATACTGGGAAACAATAAAGTTTGTTTTTGTCGCTGGGTGTTTAATCTCAACCTCATTGCTAAGGCTCCCTTTTTCTGAATCAGGAAGAGAATCTGTTGTCACGCTAATTAGAGCTTCAACAAATTCCTGAATATCTGCAGTGTTGCTATCTTCTATTGACTCAATTAGTTCACGCAGCTTATCAAAGGATTTTAGGAGTATGCTGATCATATCTGGTCTTGGAACTAATTCTTGCGTTCTGATAAGGCCTAAAACATTTTCAAGGTTATGTGAAAGGTCTTTGATCGTTGAAAGCCCCATGAATCCGGCCCCTCCCTTAATTGAGTGGGCTGCCCGGAATACATTATTCACAAGATCTTCGTCTATATTGGCTCCGCCTTCTTCAATCTCCAACAAGTCATTTTCAATATCTGATAAATGTTCTAAAGATTCTTCAACATACATGCGCAAGGTTTCGTCATCTTCAAAAATCATCACTATCTCCTAATGAATTTATTCGCCTATGTTAAACATATAACATAATAGCCAATTGTAATTAAATTTATTTTGATATTTTTAACAAAATAAACTATTAAAGTCAATAAAAGCAAGTATTACAATTATATTTGGCTAATTTAGTTTTATATTTTGACACAATTAAGTTTAGTATAATAACATTCTTATAAAATATTTAAAATCAATGAATAAAAAAGTTTTATTAGATTCTCTAATTTTGATTTGGTTAAAGGAACAATTTCTATCAACTATAACTTTTTTTAAACAATATGACAACCTATTAGTAATTTATAAGCGTCTGTTACATCACTATAAAAAGTCATTCCGATAGAATTCTTATTAGATCATTGCTGTTATAAACACCATTTAGAGATAAATAAACCTGCATATTTGGTTGCGCTACATCAATTTCTATTCCCTTTAAGTCAGTTATTTTTTTTACAACATCATCATTGGAAGGACCTTTTTGTGATGTGAACACTTTTATTTTATCATTTTTAAAAAACCTGTTTCGAACAATAACTTTATAACCAATATCATCTGTCTCCAATATTTTACCTATTAAATTTTGAACAGCATTTGGTTTTAGATCCTCATAATTAGGAATAACTTCATCCTGATTGCCAAAATAAAATCCAGTACAATATGTTCTGTTATTTATCAGGGTTAGTTCCTTTAACCAGTGATTTTTTACTTTGTATTTTTTAGGTGATTCTGTATAGAGATCTATTGCTTCTCTGTAAACTTTAACGACAGATGCAAGGTAATTTATCCCTTTAATACGTCCCTCAATTTTCAGTGAATCAAGGCCTGATTCTATTAATTCAGGAATATGCTCAATCAGATTAAGATCTTTTGAATTAAAAAAATATGATCCCCTTTCATCCTCAGTAACGTTGACGTATTCCCCAGGTCTTTTCTCCTCAACCAATGAATACTTCCATCTACATGGATGACTGCAAAGGCCTCTGTTTGCATCTCTGTTTATCATAAAACTGCTTAAAAGACATCTCCCTGATTGAGAGATGCACATTGCTCCATGTACAAAGGCCTCGACCTCAAGTCCACCTTTCTGAGCAATTATCTCAATATCTTTTAATGAGAGTTCTCTTGCAGTATTAACCCGTGTAATACCAAGTTTTTTCCAAAACTTAACAGTATTATAGTTTGTAGTATTTGATTGGGTACTAAGATGAATATCTATTTCAGGTGCTATACCCTGTGCGAGCATTATTATACCAGGGTCAGAAATGATAAAAGCATCGGGTTTCATTTTTTTTATTTTTTCAAGATAATTTGCAATCTCTTCCTGTTCATTATTTCTTGAGTATATATTGCAAGCCACATAAACCTTAACATTGTTATTATGGGCAAACTCTATTCCCTTTTCTATATCTGTAAGTGAAAAATTATCGGAATAGCTTCTTAAACTAAACTCTTTTCCAGCAAGATATACAGCGTCAGCGCCGTATTTAATTGCAATTTCAAGTTTTTCATAATTACCAGCTGGAGCCAGCAGTTCCGGTTTTTTTAAAGACATCTATCTTTTTCCAATCTTCCATAATTATTATATTAAAAATTCAAATCGTAAGTAGCAGTTTTTAATAAGAAATTCAAATGAATTAGTGGTGTTTTTTTGAAATGCAACTGGTACCCCCGGCAAGAATCGAACTTGCGCTCAAGGATTAGGAATCCTATGCTCTATCCACTGAGCTACGGGGGCGCACAAATTAAATGAAAGACTTTATCTCACAAAAACTACTCAATGTAAAGTCTTTGCCCGGGATATATTTTACTGTTTGATTTTAAGCTGTTTAAGCTGAGTAATCTGTGAAGTTGCATATTGTGTTTAGCTGCTATTGTGAAAGGAGAGTCCCCACTTTGAACTCTATAGAGAGCTGAGTTTGAAGAAACTCTTTTTTTACCAGGAAGTTTAATAATCTGATTTATATTAACCTTTGATGATGTTAATTTATTTAAAGATTTAATTATAGCTGGTGTAGTATTATATTTTCTTGCAATACTCCAGAGAGAGTCCCCGCTTTTTACTTTATGTGTTTTTGCATATTTATTTCTAACTGCTTTTCTTTTTTTATATGCTAAAGTCTGAGGGATTTTAAGAATTTTACCAGCAACTATATAATTGCTTTTAGAAATCTTATTCATCCGTTTAATTGATCTGATTGAAGATCTGTATTTTCTTGCTATTCCAGAAAGCGACTCTCCCAATCTAACTCTATGAAATGTAAAAGCTCTTTGAGGCGGTCTTGAGACTTTGATTGAACCAATATTAGCCAAGAGAACTTTTGTTTTTCCAAATGGTATCCTAAGAGAATATTTTTTATCAGGTACTATATTGTATCTAAGTTCTGGATTCAGGTTTTTTATAATCTGGCTTGAAGTATTTAGTATTCTTGCAATATCTTTTAGGTGAACCTGTTTTTCAATCTCAACATATTCATACTTGTATGGTTTCATCAATTTTACCTTATCAAAACCATATTTTTTTAAATTTTTTACAATATGCAAAGTAGCTAAAAATCTCGGAACATAACGTGCCGTTTCTCTGGGGAGCCTGCTGTACAAATCCCAGAAATTATCTAAATAATTGATATTTTGACTTCTAATAAGTCTTAAGGTCCTTCCTGGACCGCAATTATATGCAGCAAGGACTGTTGACCAGTCACCAAACACTGAATGCATTTTTTTAAGATATGCCACAGCAGCATTAGTTGATTTAACCGGATCTATTCTTTCATCAATAAATTGATCTCTTTTTAATCCGAACATATAACCGGTTGTTGGAACAAACTGCCACAAACCTAAAGCCCTTGCTGAAGATAATGCCTTTAGTTTAAAACCACTTTCAACAAGTGGAAGCCATGACAATTCTGCCGGTAGTCCGGCCTTTTTCAGGGATTTAAGCATCATTTCCCTGTACATACCTGAACGTGCGAGCGATTGGGCAAAAAATTTCTTTTCATATGTCGTAAATCTTCTTATTTCAGCAAAAACTTGTTTATTAAGAGTTACAGGTATTTCTTTATGATCACCTTTTAACTTTATGTTTCTGGATGCATAAATTTCAAGAATTCGCTTGCTAATCATGAAGCGCAAATCTTCTTTTTGCTGAATGAGCTTGGGAACACTTAAATCGTCAACATTCAATATTAATGAATATGCCTGATCCAGACTTTGAATTGCATTTTCAATCTCACCATTCTGCCAGAATTCCTGTGATGCTCTACAGAAATCCAGTGCCTGATCAAAGCATGGTTCTATAACTGCTGATTCATCATAAAGATTTTTATTTATATCTGAGAAACCGGAAAGGACCGGTGCAATATTTAAATTATTTTCCTGAGTTAATTTGTAATTCAAATCCTGGGTTAGAGAGAGGGCGTTGCTGGATATTAGTGTAATAATAAAGATAAGAATTAAGTATCTTAAGTTATATATTTGCATAGTTTTATAAAAACCGATCTCTTTTATATATTATAGTTTCATTTATTTTTTAAAAAAATATAGAGTCTATAACTATTTGTCAAGAAACAATACTATATTTATAAAGTAAATAATTTTAAAAAGCAAAATAAAACACCATAATTACAAGGCTTTAATAGCAATAAAGTGCTTCTTACGAAGTACATTTCTAATATGAAATACTTCTACCAAAAAGCTATAATCAAGCAATTACAAGGAGGTCATGATGAATTTGTCTTTAATAAATAATTATATTATATATGAAATCTATTTATTTGTTGATAATTTTGAGATATGAATAAAAATTTATATAATTTATAAGGTTAAGCATTAAAATGACAAAAGAGACACAATATCCTGACTATTTGCGTGAAAAAGCTCTTATTGAAAGGGATGGATTTAAACGAATTGTTGGAGTTGATGAAGCAGGAAGGGGGCCTGGAGCTGGACCTGTAGTCGCTTGTGCACTTTATGTGCCTCCTGATCAGGTTTCATCTCTTGCTGGAAGAGTAAAAGATTCAAAAAAGATGACAAAAAAGATGCGTGATAAGATGTATAGTTTTCTAGTGACATCTTTCGATTATGCTATTGGTATTGTTGATAATAAAGAGATTGATAGAATAAACATACTTGAAGCAACAAAAGTTGCTATGAAAAAAGCAATTAGTCAAATACCAGATGTGGATTATGCATTAATAGATGGTAACATGACGATCAATGACCTCACAGTTCCATATGATTCAATTATTAAGGGTGATAACATCAGTATCTCAATTGCTGCGGCTTCAGTTGTTGCAAAAGTTACCAGAGATCGAATGATGAAGGAGTTACATGATCAATATCCTTTATATGGATGGAACACAAATAAGGGTTATCTTTCAAAAAAACATATTGAGGCTATAAAAACACATGGAACTACTCCATATCACAGAATGTCATTTAGAAAAGTGGGTAGATAGTTTCAGGAAATTGAAAAGGTGTTATTTTTATAAAGTCTATTATTGTTTGGGATAAAGGTAGGTTATGTTAATATTATGAATTTTACTATAGGGAATATATGTAATATTATTTTCCTTTAAAAAAACAGAAAATATTATAAAAACTGAGTTGTTTGATTTCATAGAAAAACAGGGAGCCATTTTTTTAGAAAAAAATATCAGCCTTGACTCAAGTTAACCTTTACGTTATGGTTAACTTTAAAAAAGCAATCTAAATTATAATATGAACAATATCATACCTTTAAAATACAAAAGATTTAAATAAAATTTATGGAGCAGTTAATGAAAAGATTCTCTATTTCTGATCTTGCAGAAGAATTCAATATAAGTAGTCGTTCTTTACGATTTTATGAAGAAAAGGGCTTAATAACGCCAGAACGCTCAAAAGGAAATCAAAGGGTTTATGATGAGAGAGATTTTGAGCGAATGAAGCTAATCCTGAGAGGGAAAAGGTTAGGCTACTCTTTAAATGAAATTGGTG
Source organism: Desulfobacterales bacterium (assembly GCA_024226555.1). Lineage (GTDB taxonomy): Bacteria > Desulfobacterota > Desulfobacteria > Desulfobacterales > JAAELO01 > JAAELO01. The sequence goes on from JAAELO010000457.1 coordinate 125,338, forward strand.
AGATGATTGGCTATGATAATATTGATATGGATGAAATTACTCAAATAAAAAAGGGTATTGAGTATGGAGAAAGAAAATTGATTGAGGTCAGAAGAAAAATAGATGAATTAAAAGCACTTGAAGAGGATTTGGTTAAAGTTGACACAAAATTAAAAGGGAGACTTGGTGATATTTAAAATAGTTTAAACGATATTTTTGATCTCATTAATCGAAAGGGGTCTTTCCTTTAAAGCTGACATATCTTTAATATCTTTAATAACTCTTTTCAAATCTTCTTTGTCAAAATCAATACCATTTCTTTTAAGAACCTTCTTAACAAGATTTTTCCCACATAAAACATTTACATAAAACTCTTCATCTTCTGAAAGACCAAAACTATTATCACCATGGGTTCCTGCCACATGGGTTTTTGAAGAAGAACCAAAAAAAGGTGTGTTATAATTCAGTATAGAAAAACCTGTTTTTTTAAAGCAAATTTCATTAACATATTCATAGTACTCTCTAAACAGTTCTTTATTTTCTATTGAAAGATCAATTTTAAATCCTTTTTCCTTTAAAACTTTTCCCACTGTAAACAGATCTCCAATTCCGTTTCGCTCTCCAATTCCCAAAGCAGAAACTTCAATTATACTCCCACCGTTTAAAACCCCCATAATTGTATTTGCAGAAGCAAATCCCATATCATTATGACAATGAATTCCAAGTTTAGTCTTATTTTCAACCACTTTCGCAATTGATTTTACTTTTTCTTCAATAATATCGGGTGAAAGTATTCCCGATGTATCTGGCAGGGATATTATATCAACCATAAGGTCTGATGATAAAAATTGAGCGCTATCAGAAAGAAGACACGGTTCGGTTTTTCCAATATCCAAAAGGCTTATTCCAATACAGCTTTTTTCGGTATTACTTCTTATATATTCAATTGTCTCTTTTAAAGATTTGAAAATTTCTATGGGGTCTCTTTTTTTTAGAGCATCTTCAGTTATGATTGAATGGAGATGAAAATCATGAACATTAACCTTAACCATAAATTCAACATCCTGTACAATTGATCTGCAAAGTCCTGCAACTCTAATATTATAACCTTTTCTTACTATGTGCTTTGAAAGTTCTTCTATGGCTTTTTCTTCACTTCTATGTGCAGGAGGATACCCTGCCTGGGATATGTTAACTTTTAACTTTTCCTGAAAATCCAGAATCATCTTTCTTTCAGGAATTGAGAAAACTAAACCTCTGAACTGCATGCCTTCTCTAATTGTTTGATCAACAACCGTTATCTCTCTGCTTATATTCATTAAATATTCTTCTTTAAAATGGAAATATTATAAAAACAAAAGTTAAGTTGTAAAAAGGTAGCTTTATTATACTTATTTATCAACAGATTTTTAATTAAATGAATCTCTAATTAATTAGAAATTTTTGATGAAATTCAGATTATTAAAAAATTTAGTTTTATAAAACCTCTGCATGAAAAAAGAACGAGATGGTTCGGTTATAAAACGCTTTAATTTATAAACAATATAACAGTTTTTTTAGGATATAACGAAGTATTTCGGAAAAAGAGCTGTTATTAGATTTCCTTAAGATTCTTGTAGCCCGAAAGTGTTATGATATGTTATTAACCTTTTGACAATGTTGTTAACAAAACCCTAAAGAGGTCTATTTGGCTAAGAAAAAAGATAAAACAGTATTCTACTGTACAGACTGTGGTGGAGAGTTTCCTAAATGGATGGGTAAATGCCCCGGTTGTGGAAGTTGGGATACCCTTGTTGAAGAAAAAAAACATACAACTTATACAAATCAAAATAGCTCTTTTTCTAAAGAACGATCAAAACCTGTTCAGATAAGTGAAATCAAAGTTTGCGAAAAAAACAGACTGAAAACTGATATTGTAGAATTTGACAGGGTTCTTGGTGGTGGACTTGTGGATGGGAGTCTGGTTCTTATAGGAGGGGACCCAGGTATTGGAAAGTCCACTCTTATGTTACAGGCACTCCATAAATTGTCCTCTAAAAACATTAAAGTTCTATATGTTTCAGGAGAGGAGTCACCAGTTCAGATAAAACTCAGAAGTGAAAGACTGCCAGAGGAGTCTACAGATCTTCTTGTGGTTTCTGAGATCAATCTTGAAGCTATTTTGAATCTTGCAGAGACAGAAAAGCCTGGTGTTTTAGTTGTGGATTCTATTCAAACAGTTTTTAGCGGAGAGATTGGTTCTGCTCCAGGAAGTGTAAGTCAGGTTAGGGAAGCCACGATGCGCTTAATGGTAATGGCCAAAAAAACAGGGATTCCAACCCTTATTGTAGGTCATGTTACTAAAGATGGTGCTATCGCCGGACCAAAAATCATGGAACACATGGTTGATACAGTACTTTATTTTGAGGGCGATAGAAATCATATATTCAGAATACTCAGGGCCGTAAAAAACAGATTTGGCTCAACTAATGAAATTGGTGTTTTTGAAATGAGAGGAACAGGACTTTTTGAAATATCGAATCCTTCAGAGATTTTTCTTTCTGAACGTCCTGTCAATGTACCAGGTTCAATAGTAACAGCCTGTATGGAGGGGACAAGGCCTATTCTTGTGGAAATCCAGGGCCTTGCAAGCAGCTCAAGCCTCGGAACTCCTAGAAGAACAGTTATTGGTGTGGATCATAACAGAGTATCTCTTCTTGTCGCCGTTTTAGAGAAAAAAGTGGGAATGAACCTTGCCGGCCTTGATATATTTATGAATGTTGCCGGAGGTGTTAAAATAAATGAGCCTGCTGCGGATTTGGGAATTATTACAGCCATAGCTTCAAGCTTTTTAAATAAATCTATTCCAGAGGGTATGGTTATAATAGGTGAAGTAGGACTTACCGGTGAAGTCAGAGCTGTGAGTCACATAGAAAAAAGAGTTCAGGAGATAGAGAAGATGGGATTTTCAAAATGTGTAATTCCAAAAGTTTCTCTAAAGAACCTGACTGGTAAATATAAACTTGAGATTCTAACAATAGATACTCTTGCAGAAGCATTGGAAATAATATTTTAGATATGGTTAAAAAAAAGAAAAACAAAAAAGGCAATTGGGAAGATCATTATACAAGGAAAGCTAAAAAAGATAACTTTCCGGCAAGATCTGTTTATAAGCTTCAGGAGATTCAGAAGAAATTTAAAATTATAAAGAAAGGTTACAAGATATTAGATCTTGGTTGTTCTCCCGGATCATGGTTAAAATATGCTGCAGAGCTTACAACACTTTCCGGCCTTGCATATGGGATAGATTTGAAAGAGGTGACAGAAAAAATGCCTGATCATGCAAAAACATTTGTATGTGATATTCTGGATTATGATAACGACCTTAATAAAAAAATAGGTACAGATTTTGATATTATATTAAGCGATATGGCTCCTTCAACAACAGGAAGAAAAGATATAGATGCCGCAAGATCCTACAATTTATGTGAAATGGCTCTAACCGTTTCAAATGAAAGATTGAAAGCGGGTGGGCATTTTGTTTGTAAAATTTTTCAGGGTCGAGAGTTCGAAGAGTTTGTAATTCTTGTGAAAAAATGCTTTAAGAGTTATAAAATTTTTAAACCTGAAAGTTGTAGAAAACAAAGTAAGGAAATTTATATAATAGGATTAGATAAGATATAACGGAGGTAAGTAATGTCAGGTCATAGTAAATGGTCCTCTATAAAGCATAAGAAGGGTGCGGCTGACGTAAAGCGCGGTAAGATTTTTACAAAGCTTATTAAAGAAGTTACTATTGCAGCAAGAATGGGTGGTGGAGACCCTGATGCAAATCCAAGATTGAGAACTGCCATAGCTGCGGCAAAGGCTGAAAATATGCCAAAGGATAACGTTACCCGCGCTATAAAAAAAGGAACCGGAGAACTTGAAGGTGTAGATTACGAGGAAATTACATATGAAGGATATGGTCCTGGTGGAGCTGCAGTAATCGTTCAATCATTAACAGACAACAAAAACAGAGCTGTTGCAGATATCAGATACCTTTTTAGTAAAGCTAATGGTAACCTTGGAGCAAATGGTTGCGTTGCCTGGATGTTTGATAAAAAAGGAATTTTTATTGTCGATAAAGAATCTATTGATGAAGATTCCCTTATGGAAGTAGCCATTGATGCTGGTGCTGAAGATGTTAAAGATGAAGGGGATACCTTTGAAGTTTTAACAGAACCTGAAGATTTCGAACCAGTTCGTGAAGCCCTTGAAAAGGCAGAAATTAAATTCCACGATGCTGAAGTTACTTTGATTCCTCAAAACCCTGTTAGTCTTAAAGGAAAAGAAGCTGAAGGTATGTTTAAGTTTATGATTGCACTTGATGATTGTGATGATGTTCAAAATTTCTATACAAATGCAGATATACCAGAAGAAATTATGAACGATTTAGCTTAAAATTTGATGGTTTTGTTCAAATATAAAAAACTCCTGTAAAAAATAAATTACAGGAGTTTTTCTTTTTTTTTATACTGTGGTTCTTCTTGTGGACCCTCTTTTTTCATCTGTCATATAAATATTCTTTGCACGTCTTTCTTTTCCATTTCTTTTTTCAAGGGCAAGTTTCAAAACGTCACTCATTCTTTCTACGAAATGAATATTCAGTGCTTTTAAAACTTTTTTAGGAATTTCATCCAGATCATTCTGGTTTGTTTTCGGCATTATTATAACTTTAATACCACTTCTATGGGCTGCGAGAATCTTTTCCTTAACTCCTCCTACCGGAAGAACCTGCCCCCTTAAAGTTATTTCACCAGTCATTGCAAGTTTTTTAATAACTTTTCTGTTAGTAATTAAGGATGTTAGTGCTGTTAACATTGTAACCCCAGCTGATGGTCCATCTTTTGGTATTGCCCCCTGGGGTACATGAACATGAATATCATGTTTTTTGAAATAGTCTTCAGGAATATCAAGTTCTATTGCGTGGGTTCGGATAAAAGAAAGAGCTGTTTGAACAGATTCTTTCATCACACTTCCAAGTTGCCCGGTTAATAATAACCCCTGATTACCAGCCATAGCTGTCGCTTCAATAAAAAGAAGATCTCCTCCTGCAGGGGTCCAGGCAAGACCCATTACAACGCCAGGTATCACTATACGTTCACTCATTTCAGGTATTGCTTTAACAGGTCCAAGAAATTTTGCCACATTCATAACCTTAATTGAGACTGATTCTTTAAGACCTTCAGCTATTTTACTGGCAACTCCTCTGCAAATAGCTGCTATTTCACGTTCAAGATTTCTCAGGCCTGCCTCTCGTGTATATCCTGATATAATATGTTTAATAGCACCTGTTGTTATGGCAATCTGATTAGCCATTAATCCATGCGCCCTTCTCTGTCTTGGGATAAGATATTTTTTTGTTATTTTGACCTTTTCATCCTCTGTGTATCCAAGAAGTTCAATAACCTCCATTCTGTCTCTAAGAGCTGAGGGAATAGTATGTAGAACGTTTGCAGTAGTCAGAAACATTACCTCAGACAGATCAAAGGGAACGTCAAGATAATGATCAGAAAAAGAAAAATTTTGTTCAGGATCAAGGACTTCAAGAAGAGCTGACGATGGGTCTCCCTGATATGAGTTACCAACTTTATCTATCTCATCTAAAACAAAAACAGGGTTTTTTGTTTCAGCTCTCCGTATGCCCTGAATTATTCTTCCAGGAAGAGCTCCAACATATGTTCTTCTGTGGCCTCTTATCTCTGCTTCATCCCGAACACCACCTAATGCGAGTCTTACATATTCTCTGCCGAGTGATTTTGCAATCGATTTTCCAAGTGATGTTTTTCCTGTTCCAGGAGGACCTGAAAAACAGAGTATCGGACCTTTTGAGTCTGGTTTAAGTTTTCTAACAGCAAGATACTCAATAATTCGTTTCTTCGCCTTATCCAGACCAAAATGGTCATCATCCAGTATTTTTTTCGCATCCTTGATATTGTGTTTATCCAGGGTTTTTTTATCCCATGGAAGAGTTGTAATCCAGTCAAGATATGTTGATGCAACTGTATATTCAGAAGATGAAGAAGGCATTCTTGATAATCTCTTAAGCTCTCTTTCAGCTTCTTTTTCAGCCTCTTTAGGAAGTTTCATCTTTGCAAGACGTTCTCTGTATTCATCAACATCGGATTCGGCATCTTCTGCTTCACCAAGTTCTTCACGAATAGCTTTAAGCTGTTCTCTAAGATAGTACTCTCTTTGTTTATTTCCAATGTCTTCCTGAACCTGACTTTGTATTTTTGTACCCATCTCAAGAACTTCAAGTTGATAATTAATCAATTTTGTAACTTTCTTTAGTCTTTTTTTTGGGTTGAAAGTTTGCAGAATTTCCTGTTTTTCCTCACAGGAACAATTAATGGTAGATGCTATCATATCTGCCAAAATCCCAGGTTCTTCAATAGTATTTGCCATTCCAGCAATTTCATCAGGAAGGGTTGGGGATAATGTTACAAGTTTGTCATATAATTTTAATATGTTAGACATTAAAGCTTTTGTTTCTTTATCTGTCTTCACAGAGTCTTCAACCATAGTCATTTCTGTACTAAAGTAATGACTATCTGCTACATAGTTTTCAATTTTAAAACGACTAATACCCTGAAGCATTATTTGAGTCTCTCCAGTATCAGCAGTTTCCACCTTAATGATAATAGCAACAGTCCCCACATCGTAAAGGTCTTTTACAGTATATGTATCTACAAGTTCGGATTCTTTGGCAACAAGAACGCCAAGGATACCATCTGCGTCTAAAACTTCCTTTATAAGTGCCTTTGATTCTTCTTTAACAACAAGAAGTGGCAAAACCATTTTAGGAAATAAAACCACATCGTAGAGGGGTAATATAGGGATTTTTGAAGGTACTCTTTTAGGATCAACATCAATAAACTGGTGGGTTTTCATATCACCAAATTTTGTCATTGGATTAACCTCCGCTTTTCAAGGAATTCGCTAAATTATATGAACCTTAACTTTTTTAGGTATAAATTGTAAACTGATCAGCAAAAATAATGTAAAATTTAATCAATCTTAAATAACATCTAAATTTGATTCTTCCGTGAGGAATAGAAACAATTTGACTTTAGTAGGAAGAAATTACTGATTTGGAATGAAATAATCAGTTTTTATAAATTAACATTTTGTATTTATTTTGTAAAGAAAAGATAATATGGAACTTCTAATAATTAGAATTTTGATTGGAATATAAGGATGAGAAAAAATAACGAACCCTTCTGGTAAATTCCTTACTATCTGTCATAAGCGTTTTCAGTTCGCTTCTTCAATGTAATCAGTTTTGTATGTCCGGTAGAGCGAAGCGAAAGCAGTTTTGATTCGACCTTGTTCAAATGTAATCGAATATTCCGATCAGGGATCTCATTAAATATCAAAAACATGACAAAAGAAAAAAAACTATTGTAAACTAATCTATAACTCCTCTGTTGGATTCACCACTGATTGTCATTTCTGAGATGATTTGGATTATTTTTATTTCCAAATTTGAGTCAGGAATCCATTAAGGCTTTACAATTAATGAAATGCTATCATCAAATCGGAAACTTACCTTCAAAAAATCTTAGCAAACAAAAGGAGAGACCCTCTGCGAGAGATAAATCTAAAATAAAAATGTTTATATTTTTATGCGCCTTTTTTGAAAAATTTGATAAACAGATTATTAAAAAATGATTGTTAATGAAAAGCAAATTTTCAAAAAAAACCATATCCAAATGAATATGTTAAAAATAAATTAATTTTTCTCTTGATATTTGTTTAATGTTGCGGTTATTGTTTTACTGGTTGTATTAATTGTATTCGGCGAGCCAAAATGGAAGCGGTCACTTCCAAATTGACTCTGAACAGAAATCTTCTCGAACAAGGAGAAAACTAATGCCTGTAATCTTTTTTACAGAAACCTATCCATTCCGTCAACGCCTCTTTCACACGCCGGGGCAGTTTTTTCACTCAAACACTATTAAATCAAGACAAAAAACACACTTGGAAACTGTTACAAATGCACCTCTGGTTTGTAAATCTGCCCTTTTTTCTGGTCTGTTTCTACTTGATTGTTGGGTGAATTGAACTGGTTCTACATGAATCTGCTTTAGTTTTTTTGCTATGGGGAAACTTAAGCTTTTTATGTCTACACAAAACAGTCATTTTTTTTGTGTAAATAAAAATTATTTCCAGGATTTTCTAAGAAATAAATAGTAACAGAAGATTTTCTTCAGTTCAGAACCAGTTTTGCGCGTGAAAGAGAGTACACTTAAACTACATATGAAAGAGGCGTTGACAGGTATGGGAGAAATTGCCCCCTCCCATACCTTTTTTTTCTAATAATTGTTTCTTTGTAGGAGTTTAACTACTTACCGCTTTATTTTAAATTAATGATACTTGTAGGCTACTTGCCTGCTCCCGTTATTTGCTAAGAATAGGAGACAACTTGAAATGTATGTTTATACAAAACCTGACCTGACTGCCAATATAAGTTCATTCATAAGCTGTATGAGAGTATTCGGAGGAAGTAATTACCAGTGGTATGTTGGCCTTACAAATGACCCTAAACACAGCTTTCTGAATATACACAATGTGGATATTCAGGAAATTGGATGGATTCTTAGCGAAAGATCGAAAGTCCACCAACTTAACTTTATTAAAAGCTACCTCACTCAAATCGACTGCCAAAACAATCCTGAACTGGATATAGGGAACCTCTAATAATTAAAATTTTGGATAAAATACAAGGCATTTCAAAAAATAACGAGCCGATTTTATTACAGATCTTTTTGGAAATAACAATGTATTTCGCCAAAAGAGAGGTTATTAGAGATTCCCACTAGTGTTACTGAAAAAAATAGAGCTATTTTTTATTGTCCTGGTTGTGGAAAACCACTAAATAAAGAACTAAATTGTATTAATTGTAATAAATCTATAAGTGATTTAGAGTATCAACTAATTGAATTTCATCCTCATTCTTAATAAATTGAGGAAAACAAAAAAAGATAACGAATAAGGATAGATCGTGTGAGTAAGCGAACCACGATCTTATCTGGTAGTTGGACAAGCCATCTTTATATAGGAAAATATATTTTTGAGATCAGGGGTGGCAAGTAAGACTTTTTAAGTTTATCTTTTGTTTAAACGCAGTATTCCATCAACTTTTTTACAGGTTCAAATTACTCATATTTTTTCATAAAGATAAATCCTCCTAAATATAATTATACAAGCTATTGCCAGTGAGTTTATTAACCGGATTTACATCTGTTCAAAAGTACTCCAACTATGATCATATCAGCATTACAATTACTACATTTGAACACAGGTCTTGGACGTTTTATTTCTATAATGTGAACATGAAGTATTAACTGAACAAGGTATAGAGTTTTCTTTGCATTTCCATGTAAATAACCATAAATCTCTTACTCGTCTAAAGCCCTTTGGCAGAACATGTTGCATGATAAGATATATAAATTCTTCTCCTTTGATATTTCTGTATTTTACTTTATCTGTTTTACTTTCTATATATCTGAACGTTATGCGTTCGCTACAGCGGGTTCGCGACCTGCCAAGGGCGTTAAAATAGAGATGGTAATGGTCTGGATCATTGGCCGCTTCCGCTCACGCATAACGTCGCGGATCACAGCCTTCCGCACTATAAATAAGGGAAACC
>JAAELO010000458.1 GCA_024226555.1 Desulfobacterales bacterium
ACCATACCCCCTCATTTTCACAAATCTCCCATGCGTAGGAGCTCTCTTTGCCAAAAAGACAGAACATTCAACAAACTTCTCGCCCTCCTTCCTCTCGTGTGGACACCGGGTCCATAATGGTAATCATGAAAGAAAGAGATAGGAAGTCAAATGGTCCTTGAAAAATATAATTTGCGCTCTACCATACCCCCTCATTTTCACAAATCTCCCATGCGTTGCATGGAGCTCCTTTTCCCAAAAGAAAGAAGATTCAACAAACTTCTCGCCCGTATTCCCCTCGGTGTGGACACCGGGTCCATATAATGGTAATCATGAAAGAAAGAGATAGGAAGTCAAATTTTTCTTGAAACATATAATTTGCGCTCTACCATACCCCTCATTTTCACAAATCACCCGTGCGTAGGAGCTCTCTTGGCCAAAAAGAGAGAAAAGTTAACAAACTGCTCGCTCGTATTCCCCTCGTGTGGACACCGGTATACGTCGATCCACAATGGTAATCATGACAGAAGGAGATAGGAAGTCAAATTGTTCTTGAAACACATCATTTGCGCTCAACCATACCCCCTCATTTTCACAAATCTCCCATGCGTAGGAGCTCTCTTTGCCAAAAAGAGAGAACATTCAACAAACTTCTCGCCCGTATTCCCCTCATGTGGACACCGGGTCCATAATGGTAATCATGAAAGAAATTAAGAGATAGGAAGTCAAATGGTCCTTGAAAAATATAATCTGCGCTCTACCATACCCCCTCATTTTCACAAATCTCCCATGCGTAGGAGCTCTCTTTGCCAAAAAGACAGAACATTCAACAAACTTCTCGCCCGTATTCCTCTCGTGTGGACACCGGGTCCATAATGGTAA
>JAAELO010000459.1 GCA_024226555.1 Desulfobacterales bacterium
CCACAAACAAAAAACAGCCAAAAAACAAGAAAAACAACGTTAAAAAGCAACAAAACATGCTTCCGCCACGCGGTAGCCTCAAGGTTTGTTGCAATATCTCTTTCTTTTGTTTTGCCTCTTCCCCCTCCTCCTCCCATCTCATTAACCTTCCACAACACACACAGAGTATTATTATTCGCTGATTTTTGGGATAAAATTAATCGTATGAAAATTTAGAAATTTTGAATAAAATATTTTATTAAAAAAATGAAAATTTGAAAATAATAGGATTTCCCAAGCATAACGAGGAGATAAGAGAGAGATCCCAGTTGGAATGTGCATTGGAAGGAAGTGGAGATGATCATAAAATTGTATTTTCCCGTACCGTATTTTTTGGCGTTATTTACGATGCATTCATGTGGTTTTTTGGTCTTTTCGCTTGCGTAATCGACAGTTGAGTGACCTCCTCCCTTGTGTTTTGTTCGAGTGTGTGTGTCTCACAAAATCCAATAAAATACAAGGGAGGATGTCACTCAACTGTCCATTACGCAAGTGAAAAGGCCAAAAAACCACACGGCCCGCGCGGATGCATCGTAAACAACGCCAAAAAATACGGTACGGGAAAATATAATTTTATGATCATCTCCACTTCCGTCCAATGTACATTCCAATTGGAATCTCTCTCTTATCTCCTCGTTTATGCTTAGGACATCCTATGTTAGTGAGCGGGTTTAATATTGGAATTAAAGAAAGAATAATATGGGTTTATAATATTATATGGAGTGAAAAATGGAGTTTATAATTGGATGTGCGCAATTGCGCTGGCCAG
>JAAELO010000460.1 GCA_024226555.1 Desulfobacterales bacterium
AACTGTTTATGCACGTGCATCGGTTCCTGTTTTTTTCGTTTCTTTTGTATTACTCGATTTTGCTGAACCTGTACTTATCCTTTTTGGTGCCATTGATTGTCTTTCAGGACTTTGGACTCAGTTGTCTTTATGGTCAGAAGTGAAAAAGAAACAATTGATATGAAGTTTGTTTTAAGGGAATATCTAATAACTGTTCTTTTGGCAAAATACTTTGTTATTTTCAAAAAAAACTGTAATAAAATCGGCTCGTTATTTTTTAAAATGCCTTGTATTTTATCCAAAATTCTAATTATTAGAGGTTCCCATAAGCAACTACCTCAATCTTCAAAAGAAGTAATTCGTATTGGAATAGCAAATCTATATTTTAAAAATAAAGAGAGAGATTCAATTTCTAATACTTTGAATAAAGCTAACTTCGATATTCTAGTAAGTTTAGAATGGACAGGACACAATCTTGATCTTTCCACATTGGCAAAATCCGGATATAAAACAATTCTGAATGTTCAAAGACAAGGAACCCATGGAATTTGTGTTATTGCTAAGGAAAATATGAATATCCAAAGCAGTTTAATTCGTTCGCCTGTTAAAGGCCCATGTCGTATACCTCTATCAATTAGCAGATTTTCCTGGATGGACAAAAAAATCTCTCTTGTAGGTGTTCATGCACTCCTCCTGTTACATCATGCAAAAAAACAACTGCACCAACTTTGAGAACAATATCTAACTGGGTAAAAGATGGAAAACTTCAAAGAGATATTGGTGTTGGAAAAAAAGATGACCTTGTTATTATCGCAGGAGATTTGAATTCCACATGGTTCCAATCTTCAATCAAAGATTTAATGAATACCGGTTTAATTGATGCTTATAGAGAAGCAAACTGGCGTCCAGGACCCACATGGTCGCTGTTTAAGTGGTTCCCATCGCTTTTACGAATAGACTATATTTTTGTCTCATCGAATTTGTTCGTAAAGAACGCCTGGACAGGTTAAGTCTCTCTTTTTGAGTTTGAAATTAACTTTTTAGTATCAAAAAGATGCTTTTAAGAGATATTTTTGATAAATAAATCTACTGGATTGTAATAGTTCGTTGTTTAATAAAAGGTATTAGATGAAAATAGAAATTAAAATTAGTCAGGATTTGGAAACAATTCTTGAATCGCAAAAAATAAGAAATGAAGTTTTTGTTCAAGAGCAAGGCATTCCACTAGAACTTGATTTAGATAGTAGGGATAATATTTCATATCATACTTTAGCGTACGCCGGTAAACAAGCTGTTGGAGTTGGAAGGCTTGCTCTAACAGATAAAAATGATGCGGTATTAGCAAGAATTGCGGTGCAAAAAGAGTTTAGAAGCTTTGGTATTGCTTCGAAAATTGTAAAAGCTTCACTTTTACAGGCTGAAAAATTAAACATCAGTAAGGTTGATATCTATCCCCATGAGTATCTAAAAGGTTTCTATGAATCCTTTGGCTTTATATATATTGAAGAGTCTGAAGTAGTCGGCAATCATCAGCTTATAAAAATGGAAAAGATTTTAAGAAATTAAAAAGGAGTATGAAATGATATCTAAACATAAATATATAGTATTAATATTACTTCTGTTACCTCAAATTATCTTTGCTACTTCTTCAATAAGAGATAAAGAGATGCTTGGGTATATTCGGGTCCTGTTATCTGATGATATCGTTTCTCAAAAATTCTCCAGGGCACTGACAAATGGGTATATTTGGCATGAAGAGCATGGTAATTTTGGTTCAATGTCAGATAACGAAACTTTTCCGGGACAAATCCGGATCAAATTTAAAAAAATATCAAAAAATAAAAAGCAGCAAAAGACTCTCACAATCAATTTTATATGGAGTCGTAAGACTCGCAAAATTATTGAGATTAAAAGTGTCTATTTAGATTAAATATGCAACTGTATCATGATCAGACCTTTTGTTAGCTTTAACAATAATTTATTAAATAGAGTGCTTTTAAGAGCTATTTTTGGTATAACAAGAAAATATTCCCACAGGAGCTTCATAGAACAAGGAACAGATATGAAATATGTTAAGGGAATCTCTAATAATTAGAATTTTTGATGAAAAACAAGGCATAACAAAAAACAACGGGTTGATTTTATTACAGTTTTATTTTTGTTATATCTGTGTTTCGCAAAAAGATCAGTTATTAGAGATTCCCTTAAAAGAATTATCAAACTTTAAGGAAATACATGATTGATGAAAACCAAAATTATTTCAAATCTGGAATTGGTGTAGAGATTGTTTTAAATCTTAATTATGAAGTTCCCATGACACGTTCATCAATAATACTTGAAGCAAATTCAAAAAATAAAACGTTAATTATTGCCCAGTCAACCCCTCAAATATTACCAAGGACAGAGTTTAAGGAAATGCATATAACAACTCTTGTTCAAAAGGAGTTAGATGTTAAATTCAGGGTTGGTTATCAATGCAAAGTACTTAATTTTATAAGAGACTATAAACTTTCAAACCAGAAATTGATACCGGCTATTGAATTACAATATGCAAAAGAACCTGTTGAGATAAATATACGATCTGCATACAGATTACCTCCAAGTTCAAAATTCGAAGTGCTTGGCAAAATGATTTATAATGGAGAATCTTTCTTCACTGGTAACGAGTTTAATATTTATAATGTTTCTATCTCAGGATTAGGAATTTTGATTCCAAAAAGGATAAAAGCTGAAAGAAATCCTTTAATGGATATGGAGGCTGGTGAAGTTGCTAAAGTTGGTTTGGTATTAAAAAATAATTCGGGTAAAAAAGAGGAGATTAGTACAGTTTCTTCCAATATAAGAGTAATGAGAATTAAAGGAAATCATACAGAAAATAATAGTTTTGCAGGCATGCAGTTTATAGAAATTAAAAAAATATTTGAAGAAAAACTTGGTAAATTTATTCACGAAGCTCAAATGTTTGATATAAGAAAATTCAGTTCATAGGTTCCCTATTATTAAATTAAAAACAAATTGTATAATGGAATCTCTAATAACTGCATATAAAACAAAAGTCTTTAATTTTTTTTGTTTTGACCGAACTACTTAAGTTGTTTTAAAAGAAATAAAAACAAAACAACGGAGTATATTTCCCCCAAAAAAACTGTTGTATGTTTATAAAATTAAAGCTTTTTTATAATCAGCTCGTTATTTTTTTCTCATGCAGAGATTTTATAAAACTAAAAACTTTTATAAACGCTGTATTTCAATCAAAATTCTAATTATTAGAGGTTCCCATAATCAACTATTCAGAGTTTAATAGTCTCTTCAATTTTAAGTTGAGCTTTTTTCTCAATCTTTTCATATTTTCCCGAAAATTTCATTCCATTACGTGTTTCCTTAATGCCTAATTTCAGATCCATGAGATCCTGGCAGCATGAGAGAATATAGAGTTTTACTTCCCTGTCTTTAATATTATTCAGCGCATCTCCAAAGATCCTTAAAATTTCATTTTTTGTATCGCTTTTGCGAAACCAGATCTGCCCCATGGCAGTGGCGGCATAACCGCGTAATTCGGTATCACTCTCTTCATAAAGAGTTTTTTCAAGGAGTACAAGATCATTTGAATCTCCCACCCATCCCAAAACAATTATAGACTTGTAACGAAGGTCACGATTGTTGTGCTTTTGAAATTCATAGCAATACGTGAGCACTTCACTCTTTCTCATGAGGCCAAGAATCATTATAGCATCAGCCATGAGGCTCTCATTCTTTTCTGTCTTTAGCTGTTCTACAAGAAAGTCAGCTCCCTTTTCTCCATGTTCTTCAAAACCAGCCCGTATGCTATTGTAAAACCTGATATCGCCTCTATTATTCAACAGAGAATAATGAAAGGATATCATTTCGTGTGAATGATTCTTTTTCAATTCACGGACAAATTCAAGTTCTCCACGTGTGTCTTTCTTAGCTATCAATTTTTCGAAAGTACTTTTCATTTCCCCTATGTTCATAATCCTAACCTTCCGGTTTAAAAAATGGAAAAAATTCAGTTTTTTTCTATCATTTTCTTAACAATTCTAAAAGTAAATAGAACTGATCTGCTTTTTTAATATTATTTTGTAAGTATTGTAAATTTACTAAAAATTAAATATTTTTTAGTAAGCTTTATATATAAATAAAAGATAATTTTGTTAAAACCTATCAGTCCCAATCTTAAGTATACATTCTGGTTTCAAATGTGTATAACAAAACATTTGCCGACTCAGTTCATTAATGCCGAACAGCCTGATTCACTATATTTATAGAGAAAATCTCATTCAAATATCAATAAAACTTGCAAAGCCTTTTGTTCTTATATTATTTTAAAAATACTCATTTAAAAGATTTATGGAGGGGTGATGATTTCAAGAACGAGATTTACTATTCTTACTTCAATCAGTTTTATGTTTATCATTTGGTTCTGTATAGTATTTGCAAGGTCTATTTCACCTGTTGTGGAGGGTATTTTTTCTGTAAAAAATGCAATCCGCATGAATGGGGCCCCAATTGCTATAGCGATACTGGTACTTCCTTACATTATTTCGTGTTCTAATAAATTCTATGATAACAGGGACCACAACTTCCCTGAAAGAATCCACCGATTTATGAAGTGGATTGCTTATTGTGCAGGTTTTTTCAGTTTTGGACTTATCGGTTTTACTTCAAATTATGACATGGTTTACAATTCATATATTGCTGTAAACATGATGATATCTGCACTTGTTGCTGGTTATCTCGTTAGGTTTGTTTATACCTACATTGTCACAAAGCATTTTGAAAATATTCACAAATCGTTACTACATATACCTTTAAAAGAGAAAATAACATTTAGCATTTTTATTGCTCTAAATATGACACTGATTTTTATCAATGCTTATCACATACTCTATAAAAACATGATCTATAAGCATGAAGTTCAAAGATATAATTATATTATTGAAGAAAATTATAAGAAATCATCAAATAATTTTGATAAATTGAAATCTATGCTTTCGCAAGAAGTTAGTAATTTTCATATACTCACTAAAGATGGATCTAAATTATATGGATCACAGTCTTTTAATGAAGAATATATCGATACATTTAAAAACTTTGTATCAGAAAAACAGGATTCTAATTATTTTTTAAAAAAGAAGAATATATTTGTAGTATTTAAAACCGGGGAAAACTATCTGGTAACCAATATACCTTTAAAAATTGCTTTTAATAAAATTTATAAAAGTATTTCTATTCCTGTTATGGTTCTTGTTCTGCTTGGTTTGATCAGTGTGGGAGTTTTTACAGTTGTATTAAGAAAATTTGTAAATGCTCCTCTTGAGCTTTTGGTAACACTCATATCTGACCTTGCTGAAGGAGAGAGTGATCTTACCAAAAGGCTTCAAATAACTTCAAATGATGAACTTGGGGATATATCGAATAAGCTGAATAGTTTCATAGGAAGAGTCCAGTCAATAATTAGCGACATCTCTTCAAATTCGAATACTTTAAATAAGTCATCAACAGATATGTCGAGCCTTTCATCAAAGGTCTCTAAAGAATCAGGTGAGATTTCTCAACAATCTGAAAGTGTTGCTGTTGCAGCTAACGATATGACAGACGACATGACAAGCGCTGCTGCCGCAATGGAGCAGGCTTCTGCAAATTTAAGTATGGTTGCTGCAGCTTCAGAACAAATGACTAATACTATAAATGAGATTGCACAAAATACTGAAAATGCGAGATCTATTTCAGATGAAGCAGTTTCACAGGCATCATCAATAACAAATCGTGTGGATGAGTTAAGTAGTGCTGCAAATAATATTGGCAATGTTACTGAAACAATTACAGAGATATCAGAACAGACAAATCTACTTGCTCTTAATGCAACAATTGAGGCCGCAAGAGCTGGTGAAGCAGGAAAAGGTTTTTCTGTTGTTGCAGCTGAAATCAAGGAACTGGCTCAACAAACAGCAAATGCAACCATGGAAATTAAATCGAATATCGATGGAATTCAGAATGCTACAAAAGGTACTATAACAGAAATAAGTGAGATTACTGATGTAATAACAAAAATAAATGAAATCATCTCAACAATTGCTTCAGCTGTTGAGGAACAGTCTGTATCCAGTCAGGAAATTACATCTAATGTATTGCAGGCATCACAAGGGATCGAGGATGTGAATAAAGGTGTTGCGAGAAGTTCTGCTTTTTCTCAGAATATTACACGGGATATTGGTGAAGTAAATAGCTCTGTAACACATATTGCTGATTCAGCTTCAACAGTAAATGAAAATTCAGAAAATCTTCTTTTACTTTCTAAAAAGTTAAATGAGTTGGTAGATAAATTTAAGATTTAAAGTATATGAGCGGTGAATGTTTCGCAGAACAGAGTTTTTCGGGGGGGGTTACAATAATTATTTGGAGTAATAATGAACAGATCTGATGGTTATTATTTTGCATTAATTTCAACAATTATTCCAGAAGCTACAGATCTGACAATGAAAAACTTCCTCGATATGGTGGAGGTAAAAAGTCCTGTTGTTAAAAAACAATTTAAACTGTTCCTCACTGTAATCCAGATTATAAGCATTATACGTTATCTGAAAAAATTTGAATTATTGAATCCTGAAAAGAGAGAAAAGCTCTTTAGGTTTTTAGAGAACTTTCCGGTGGGAAAAATAAGGCTTGGATTTTGGGGACTTCGTTCAATGGTATTGTTATCCCACTACGGTTCGCATGCTCACAGTAAGAAAATAGGATTCACAGGACCAACGAAAGGTAATCTGCCTGATTTTAAATATCTTCCAAAGGACCCTTTTTTGGATGTAAATCCTAATTCAGAGAGCCGGAAGAGTTCAAAACTTATCTTTGATATAGTTATTGTAGGTTCTGGGGCAGGAGGCGGAGTGGTTGCTGAAAGGCTGGCTCCCCTCGCTAAAAAGGGACTTAAAATAGCAGTTCTTGAAAGCGGAGGGAACTATCAGCCGAAGAAACATTTCAATCAGCAGGAATTGCAGATGAACCGTTTCTATTGGGATGAAGGCGGTATCATTAATGAAGAGGGATCTCTAACACTGGCAGCGGCCAGGATGATGGGTGGAAGCACAGGCGTTTACACAGGTGTTACCTTTGAACTTCCCGAATCCGTATTCAATAAATGGAATATGGATATGGATTATAGTGAATTTAAAAAACATTTAATTAAACAACGCAAGATGCTTAATACTAATAAACTACCTGAAGAAAGAGTCAATTGTAATAATGATCTCTTTAAAGCTGGGGCTGAAAAATGCAAAATGGTGGTACAGGATCTTGAGATAAGTGTTAAAAATTGTCTCGGGGAAGGATTCTGTAATCTCGGCTGTATCTGTAATGCAAAGATGTCCACATTAAATGTGCATCTTCCGGAAGCGGAAAGCGCAGGCATAGAACTGATTCCCAATTGTCATGTTGATACAATTGGAGAAGGTTTTCTCAAAGCTTATATCTATCAGGGTTATGAAGGAGCAGGAAACAGCAGTTATCCGGAAGGGGACTATGAAATTAGTGCAGAGCGCATTATTGTCTCAGCTGGTTGCTACGGAACAAATTCATTACTCTCACGAAGCAATTTAAAAAGATGCAGTGATAATCTTGGACATTATGTTACAATGCACCCAACGGTCACAGTATACGGAAGACATCCGGACTCAGTAAAGGGATTTTTAAATTTTCCAAAAGCATATTATGTTGGTGATTTTTCAGATAATGAAGATCATTTTGTAGAAACTGCTTTTTACTACCCTGGTATCACTTCAAAAAATATTGAAGGTTGGGGATCTGAGCATATGAGACGGATGAAATCTTATCAGAACCTAATGTGTGCCATTATCCTGAATCATGATAAAGCAGAAAAAGAGAACAGAATATACTGGGATGGAAAAAGGCCTGTACTCGATTACAAATTAAGCGATAGTAGTCTTGAGTCAATACGGATGGGACAGATCAGGGCAGCTCAGATATTTTTTGCTGCAGGGTGTGATGAAGTTTATGTTCCTTTTGCAAAGGAAGGCATTGTAAAAGCAAAGGATCAGAAAGACCTGTTTGATCTTGTGAGTATTGAAAATTATCTGACAAGCAGAACCGTTTTTGCATCTGCACACCCCCAGGGCGGTTGCGGCATGGGAGGAGATGGATCAGTTTGTGATAAGAGGGGACGCTTAAGAGGGTATAAAAATATCTATGTTGCGGATGCATCACTATTTCCCACAAGTTCAAAGGTTAATCCATGTCTTACAGTAATGGCACTTGCTGACATTGTGGCTGATGCTGTTTTGTCAGATTTTGAAAATTAACATAAGGGAATCTCTATTAACTGCTTTTTGATCGAACTACAGTAGCTCTCGGTTTATCTATGTATATGCGGTGAATGCTTCGTATTACACTGGATTACTCGAAAAAAGAACTGTAATCTTTATAATCTGTATTTCAATAAGCAAATAAAAGCTTTAGTTTTATTTTACTAAAATTCTAATTATTAAAGGTTCCCATAATGAAAAAGGAAACACTTTTGGTAAAGAATTTTTATCGATTAAATTATGTTCTTATGTTAATAATTTTTTACCGTTCTTGTTTTTTCAAATAGTTAGTCAAGCTCTGATAATTGATCTGATTACTGATGGTCCTTCTTCTTTTTACTTCTATATTTCAATTATTAGAGAAACTGTTTTATCAATTTTAAGAAAAGGATATTCTATTATGAAAAAATCAACACTGTTATTTGTGATTATTTTATCGTTTTTTGTATGGTCATGCGGACAAAGCAACGAAGACAAGATAAAAAAATCTCCAAAGCAGACAAAATCCCGTGTAAAAAAAGCTAAAAAAGAGAAAATGACTCTTGAGAAATACAGCAAAATCAAGAATGAAACAAGAAAACTGCTTATGGAAAAATACTGGGTTATGTTTAAAGGAAAGAAATATAGTGATGTGAAAGATTTATTTTCACAATATGTAAAAGAGGAGAAGGATATCTATAAGGAGCATGAAATAGACAAGCCTGGATCTCTTGTTAAATATTTCAGAGGTCATTTTAAAGAGATTGATGAGTATAAGGCAAAAGATCCAGAATATAAAAATTACCCTGAGTATGCTGCAGCCGCAAGAACCATAATGGATTATACAGTGAAACACTATTCCGGTGGAAATTAGATGTAAAGCCTGATTTTATTCGAATGGTTATAGGTGCGTTAATTCGTTATTAATGCAGGATGGAAAAATCACGTTTGCCTTTAGGGAACCTCTAACAATTAGAGGTTCCCTAAAGGTTATTTTTTTCATCAAACTCAAACAAAATCTTTCACAAAACAAAATGAGTTAACCTGTAGCCAGGCTTTTACAGTTTATTCACATCTAAAACTTCTCTTATTGCAAAAGCAAAATCTTTTTTTAAAACAGGCTTCTTTAAATATTTATTAACCCCCATTTGCTCAGCCCTCTCTTTATTTGTGAGTTCATTGAAACCTGAACAGAGAATAATTGGATCCTGATTTTATGTTACGGATTCTTTGCATAAGGGAATGTCAGTAATATTAACGATAAGGTATAATTCCTAAAATATTAGTGTTAACCATTATCATTAATATTTTTTTGTAACCAGACCAATGTTTTCTTGAAAGTTCTGAATGTCACTTCCGTTCCTGTTTCGTCATAGGATTCGTTTATGATGCGGGCTTTGTTTCTTAATTGTCCTAAAAGCTTACCTTTGACGTAGGGGATCACCATAGTAGTTTCGATCATATCTGATTCGAAAAACTGAAGTATTATTCCTCGCAGATCTGAAACATCCCCGGGATGATGCGCGGACAGGAAGATTCCATCGGGAAACTCATGGTTTAGTTCTTCCAGTTCTTCGGTTGTGAGTTTATCAATTTTATTCAGGATAAGCCTGTTTGGAATCCCTTCACCACCGATCTCTTTCAGAACCGATTGTGTCACAGCCAATTGAGACCTGAAAGCTGGATCAGAGGCATCGACTGTATACAAGAGCAGGGACGCTGTAAGTGCCTCATCAAGAGTAGATTGGAATGATGCAACTAAATCGTGTGGTAATTTCTTGATAAATCCAACGGTATCGGAGATGAGTACTGGTGGAAAAGACTCCGGGTGCAATGATTTCACACGGGTATCAAGAGTTGCAAATAACTTATCCTGTACTAATACATCACAACCTGTCAGCTTTCGCATTAAGGAAGACTTTCCTGCATTGGTATAACCGACCAGAGCGACCTGGAAATTTTCTTTCCTGCGACTGCGACGTCTGTTTTGCTCGTCACGAATTCCAACAAGTTGTAACTTTAATTCGGATATGCGATTTCTTATACGACGTTTGTCGAGTTCGTGAGAGGTCTCTCCTGCTCCTTTAGATCCAATCCCACCGCCTTGACGATCACCTCCAATATTAGATGCCCTTAGTCTTGGTGTCAAATAAGCCAACTTGGCAATCTCTACCTGAATAAGAGCCTCCCGGCTTTTGGCATGCTGGCTGAATATTTCGAGAATCACACCGGTTCGATCTAAAACTTCGACGCCCGTCGCTTTTTCAAGGTTTTGTAATTGCTTTGTTGAAATTTCACCATCATAGATAACAACATTGGCTTTCACGTTGTTTTTTGCCATTGAATTGTCGTCTGAACTATCTTCATCTGACTCATCGAAACTATCGTCTGTATAATCTTCGTCGAAATCGCCTTCTGTTTCATCTTCTGATTTCCGGCTAAATCCTTCAACTATTCCTGTACCGCCGGTATAACCGGCAAGTTCTTTTAATTTCCCTGAGCCCAACAATGTCCCCGTTACAGGTTTCGGGCGGCGTTGTGTTAGTGTTGCTACGACTTCAAGTCCCATGGTTTTAACCAGGCGCCTGAGTTCCTGGAGAGATGAATCGTTATCATCATCTGTAATACCTTGGGTTTGAACTGAAAACAAGACCGCAGTTTTCTTTCCTTTGTTACTATTTAGTTCAACCATATTTTGGTTTGTCCATCCGTATTCAAATTAAAATTCTATCGTTATCTTTTCTTAACTATCCCATTTTGTCATAAGAAAGCAACAGGTTAAAAAAAGACTGACTTCCTGTAAGCAGACATATTGACTATTTTTATGATCACATAAATTCTTTTCTCTTGCTTATTATCTGAAGAGTCTATAATATCCAAAACTTTTTGTGGAAAAAAACGGAATTTACTATCACGGGCATGACTCTCGTAGGGAGGTCATGCCCTTTTTTTTGTATTTATGTAAGAGAAAAAGCGAGATTCATGTTTGAACTGATTAAGAGTAGAACCAGTAACGTAAAAAACGATATAACATCGGGTATTACGGTAGCCCTGGCACTTGTGCCTGAAGCCGTTGCATTTTCATTTGTTGCCGGAGTGGATCCTTTGGTTGGCCTGTATGCAGCTTTTATGGTGGGCTTAATTACTGCTATCTTCGGCGGTCGTCCTGGAATGATTTCCGGAGCCACGGGTGCCCTTGCCGTGGTTATGGTTTCACTGGTTAAAGACGGTAATGCTATGGGGCTTGCCATGACACAACCGGTCGCAGATATGGGACTGCAATACCTTTTTGCAGCAGTCTTCTTCATGGGAATTATTCAGGCCACAGCAGGGGCACTGAAACTTGGAAAATTCATTCGGCTTATACCCCATCCGGTCATGTTGGGATTTGTAAATGGTCTGGCCATCGTTATTTTCCTTTCACAGCTGAACATGTTCAAAACTGTGGATGGTGGCGTTACACACTGGCTTGAAGGCAGTAAACTTCTCTATATGGCGGCAATGGTCCTGACAACTATGGGAATTATGGTAGTTCTTCCAAAAATCACAAAAAAAATTCCGGCAGCCCTTACAGCAATTATTGCCATAACCTGTGTATCGATCTACTTTAACATGGATGTGGCAACAGTTGGATCATTTATCAGAGATGGTGGTGGAGAAGGCTTAAAAGGAGGACTACCTGTTTTTCAGAAACAATTATTTACCTCTATTCCATGGAATTTTGAAACCCTTAAATTCATTCTGCCTTATTCCTTTATTCTTGCAGGTATCGGTATCATAGAATCCCTCCTGACCCTGAACCTGATAGATGAAATCACAGAAACCCGTGGTAACAGTAACCGGGAATGCGTAGCTCAGGGTGTAGCCAATATCGCGACTGCTCTTTTTGGCGGAATGGGTGGATGTGCAATGATAGGTCAGTCTATCATCAACGTCAACTCAGGAGGGCGGGGACGTCTTTCAGGAATTGTGGCAGCTTTATCACTCCTTTGCTTTATTCTCTTTGGCTCCTTTTATATAGAACTTGTTCCGATTGCAGCACTAACCGGCATCATGTTTATGGTTGTTATCGGCACCTTTGCATGGTCAAGCCTAAGGATCATTAATAAGATACCCAAATCAGATGCTCTTGTGCTTATTTCTGTATCAATTCTGACAGTAGTATTTGACCTTGCTATTGCCGTGTTTGTAGGTATCATCATGTCAGCTCTGGTTTTTTCCTGGGAAAATGCGCTCCGCATCAGGGCAAGGAAGAGATTTAAAGAAGATGGAACCAAGGTCTATGAAATATGGGGCCCTCTGTTTTTTGGTTCTACTAAAATGTTTGCCTCAAAATTCGATATTAAAGGTGACCCGGATCATGTGGAGATCGATTTTGTCGAATCCCGTGTGTCTGACTATTCAGGAATTGAAGCGATTTCCTGCATCGTTGATAAATACGAAAAAGATGGGAAAAAAGTAACCCTTAAGCATTTAAGCTCAGACTGTAAAAAGCTCTTAAACAAAAACGATAAAAAATACAAATCAATCATTGTGGAAAAGGTTGATGATCCCAGATATTATGTTGTTGCTGATCCTAACAGTTTTCATTAGAGGGGAACCTAATAATTAGAATTTTTATTGAAATACAAGGCGTGAGAAAAAACAATGAGGCGATTTTACAAAAGTTTTTTTTTAGAAACAACGCAGCAGTTCGATCAAAAGGCAGTTATTAGCGACTCCTCCAGAATAGATAATCTGGAACCTAACTGCCTAATAACACATAATATATAAAAAGTGTTACTTAGAAGAAGAAGAGATTCCCATCTGTTAGCAAAAAGATCAGTTATTAGAGATTCTTTATACATGTCGGGTTTAGCTTCGCACTACCCGACATACAAAATTATTTCAGAACCAGCACTATCAATTTAAAGGTTCCATGTAGGATAAATTGCACTCATTGTATATTTTGTGAATAGTTCCGTTTTTATAAAGTTCTTATATAGGCCTTTTGCCATGATTTGATTACTTCCTCTGAGGTGCTCTTGCTGAAGGCAATATATGATTTGACGAGTTGTAACATAAAGCGCCTCAAGTTCAACATTTCTCTTCTTACAAATTGCTTTGACAACAGGGAAACCAGCATACCAGAAGTCAAACCGGCCTTTCATCAGTTTATTAAAATTCTGAATGGGATTAGTAACAACCTGCACATGAATAAAGCCCTCTTTTTCTCTCCTTGTTCATGAAAATCTTGTCAAATTTGTTATTTCTTAATGATATTTTCATCTCCGAAACTTTTCAAAATACTGGTCATATTTTCCATTTGCTTTCAAACGTTTCAAGCCTTGATTAAATAACTTTAGCATACGTTTATTTCTTTTGATCTTTTTAGACAAAATGAGATAAAGAGGGAATGAATTGACAGGCCTTGGATGATGTGTAAATGATTGAGTTTTATCCGAAAACATCTTTTTGATCGTATAATAACCCACTTCTACATCTAATGGAAAAAGTTGAATTCTTCTCTTTAGTAACTTTCTAAAATTTTGTTCATCCAATGGCACACGCTCTACGAATATTTTTTTAGTTTTCTCAGCATTGTCAAACTCTTTTCCATAAGTGTACCCTATTGTTGCGCCAATATCTATCCCTTTCAAATCGTCATAAGTTTTCCAATCAAATGAACGGTTTTTCAAATGGAAGAACACAACAACGCCATCAAACAATGGATCACTATAAAGAAAATGTTCAGTTCGCTCATTTTTGAAATAATAAGGAAATGTACCATCCCATTCACCCGTTTTAGTCATCCTAAATCCTCGTAACCAAGGGAAAAAACCATATATTACCCTGACTCCTTCTAAAGCGAAAGCATCAGTCACAATACGAGCCGCAATTCCATTATGCTTCAAAGATTCTGAGGTGTAAGGCTCCCATTTTTCGGTAGCTATTTTAATCGTTTCTTCTGCAAAACATACGGTAGTAAAACCTATAATAATAAATATTCTCAATATTTTCTTAATCAATTTTTTCATCTCTTTGTTGAGGTAATTCCTCAAGCAGTCAATTTCTCCAATATGGTCCTAACGACTAAAGGATCTGTTTAAAGTTGTTTGAGGTTTTAGCTAAAGATATGTTCAGAAGGAAAAAATAATGCTATATATTCAATATTGATTCCTTATATAAATTAACATATAATAAGTTAACGTTATAGGAATAAATCATTTTTAGGTAATTTTATATCATTGGAAATGAAATTATACAAATTTGCCTCATTCAATTAAAGGTTCCCTTCATTTTCAAAACAAACTTCCCCAGGGCTTGAAAAAAGAGTTTTAAATTGATATCATTTTTATTATCATTAATTGATACTACCTAAACACAGAATCTGCATTCAAAATTTAAAACTAATCTGCTGCTAAAGTATCTTTGTTTCATTTAATTTCTGTCAAAACCAAAAAAAACGGAGGTTATCATGGAAAATGCTGTATACAAAGTTGTTGAAGTTGTTGGAATGTCGGAAAAATCCTGGGAGGATGCTGCAAAAACAGCTATCACAACAGTAGATAAAACTGTACGTGATATAAGGGTCGCTGAGGTTGTTGAAATGGATATGCGACTTGAGGATAACAGGATTGTATCATATCGGACAAAATTAAAAATCTCTTTTAAAATTGAGTGATATACAACTACAGATTCCCTCTAATGAATGCTTTGGTAAAAAATTTATTAGAGGTTTCTGTAATATTATTAGAGGTCCTATACTTTAATCCATTCAAAATTACAGGCTTTCAAAAATCAAAAAAATAATGTAGTAGATTCATTTACATTTTTATTAATTTGATAATTAAATAGTTTTGAGGATATTAGAGGTTCCTTTATATGATTCCCTGGAAGCATTTGAGTACTGCAAGAACACCTGACAAAAAGAGCGAATTAAAACTTTACAAGCGTGATACAGAGTATTCAATTCGTGTAAACGGTTTTGAGCTAATGAATAGCAGAATGTTCAGTTCTGAAAAAATGCTTGCTGAGTTATCATGTATTGAGATTGCAAAAAGAAAAAAAGCCAATGTTCTTATTGGTGGGCTTGGAATGGGATACACTCTTGCAGCTTCTTTAAAATCTCTGAATGAAGATGCCCTGATAACAGTTTCTGAACTTGTCCCTTCAGTAGTTGAATGGAATAAAGGTGAACTTGGCGGGTTAGCTGAGCATCCTCTTAAAGATCCACGAGTAACTGTTTTAGTTGAAGATGTTGTAAAAGTTATAAAACAAAGCAAACCTTCTTTTGATGCAATTCTTCTTGATGTTGATAATGGTCCTGATGGTTTAACCAATGAGGGAAATGACAGATTGTACAGCTTATCCGGTCTCTCCAGAATTAAGCAGGCACTAAAACCCGGTGGAGTTGTTGCTATATGGTCAGCTGGACAGGATCAAAATTTCACAAAAAAACTTAAGAAGTATTTCCACGTGACTGAAAAAAAAGTCAGAGCAAGAGCAAATAATAAAGGACCCATGCATACAATCTGGATAGCAAAAAAATTATAGATTCTTCTTCATACAAAAAAGAACTTATTCCTTTCATAAAATAAGATAAAAATCAGTAAGAGTCCGTTTTTTCTATAAGAATTATACAGGAAGTTTTAATTATGTTAAAATATATCTAAAATTGCAAACGTTTAGAGGTTATCCTAATTTTTAAATAGTGAGATTGGTTATGGATAGAGAAACAATTCTGGTTACGGGTTCCACCGGATATATTGGAGGACGCTTGATTCCGCAATTGTTAAATGCCGGATTCAAAGTAAGGGCGGTAGCACGCTCTCTTGATAAACTTATTAGCCGGCCTTGGAATGATCATCCTAACCTTGAGGTTGTAAAAGCAGATTTCCTGAACAGTTCCTCATTAAATAATATGTTTAATAAAGTTCATGCAGCATACTATCTTATTCATTCCATGGGATCAAATGGCAATGATTTTGCTGAGGCTGATCGTAAGTGCGCAATTAATTTCATCACAGCATCAAGTACATCATCATTATCCAGAATTATCTACCTTGGAGGTCTTGGGGGAGATGAATTAAATGTCAGTCGTCATCTAAAAAGCAGGGATGAGGTTTTCAGGATACTATCTTCGGGAAAAGTTCCTGTTACAACTTTTAAAGCAGGACATATTATAGGTTCAGGAAGTGCGTCATTTGAACTTTTAAGGTACTTATGTGAAAGGTTGCCTTTTTTTCTGGTTCCGAAAAGGATAATTAATACCGAAATTCAACCAATATGTGTAAGAAATGTACTTAATTATCTTATAAAATCCCTTGAAAAAGACGAGACTATTGGGAAGGAATATTCCATTGGAGGACCTGAAGTCTTAACATATAGAAAACTGTTTGAAACATATGCCAGTTGTGCCGGGCTTAGAAAACCGGTTTTTATCGATTCCGTAGTACCACCTTTTAAAGCCGGAACTAAAATTGGATTGTCTGTTGCAAAATTTCTGGTTCCACTATCTCCAAGTATATCAATACCTCTTCTTGAAGGTATGCATGTAAAAGTTATTGCGAAGGAGAATCGCATACAAAAAATTATTCCACAGGAACTAATGACAAACTGTGAAGCTATTAATCGGGCTATTCAAAAAGATTCGCTAAGAATAGTGGATACGAGATGGACTGATGCCGGCGAAATTAAGCCTCCTGAATGGGTATATAAAGGAGATGCGACCTATTCCGGCGGAACTCTTTTACAGGGTGGATATAAGATGACCCTTGATTGCACTCCCCAAGAGATCTGGGATGTTATCAGCAAGGTAGGTGGCGATAATGGATGGTTTTATGGTGATATTCTCTGGAATATCAGAGGTTTATTAGATGATCTTGCCGGAGGTGTTGGTTTAAGAAGAGGCCGAAGAAATCCTGACCAATTGTATATTGGTGATGCTCTTGATTTTTGGCGTGTTCTGGATGTTAAATCCCCAAAAAAACTGATACTTCTTGCTGAGATGAAACTTCCTGGAGAGGCGATTTTAAATTTTGAAATCAACCCTTTTAAATACAGTACTGAACTTAAACTTGGAACAAGATTCAAACCTGTTGGGCTTTATGGTATTCTATACTGGTATTCACTACTTCCATTCCATAACCTTTTGTTTGGGGGGATGTTTAAGGAGATAGCACGAAGGATCAAAAAGAAGATATTATACGGTCCTGAAAAATACAAACCAGGACCATTATATTTTTAAACCTATCAAAGAATCTTATTAAAAAATTTAGCAATTAGATTAAATTTTAAGAATCATAAATGTTATATTCCCCTTCATTAAAATCAACTACTAAATTTGCTCCGCGTCCCTCAGCATATCTTATCCAAAATGGCTTTTCATTAATTCCACACTAATCAGGATATGTTTCGGCGGTTTTGGAATTTTGCCATGAAAGGATCATGGAATGATCAGATTTTTCAAGTGCTCTTTGTTTTGTTATATCTTTTGGCTTTGAAAAAATCAAAGTTACTATCATCTATTGATAAATTAAGGGAATCTCTAATAACTGATCTTTTTGCAAAACACATCGTTATAACAAAAATAAAACTGTAGTAAAATCAACCCGTTATTTTTTGTTATGCCTTGTTTTTCATCAAAAATTCTAATTATTAGAGGTTCCCTTAAGGGAATCTCTAATAA
>JAAELO010000461.1 GCA_024226555.1 Desulfobacterales bacterium
ATGAGAAACCCATTCGCATGGGTGAGTTAATCAGAACCATCAGAACAATACTTGATAAAGAGAACCTCTAATAATTAGAATTTTGGATGAAATACAAGGCATTTCCAAAAATAACGAGCCGATTTTATTACAGTTTTTTTTGGTAATATACTCCGTTGTTTTATTTTTGTTTCTTTTAAAACAACTTAAGTGTTTCGCAAAAAGAGCAGTTATTAAAGATTCCCTAAAGGTAATATATGAAGAAACCAAAAAAAATATTATGCATTGATGATGACGATCAATTTCTTAAAATGCTGGAACTCTATTTTGAAGATAATGGTTATCTTGTTGAAACTGCTTTAGGTGGAGAAAAAGGTCTTTTAGCTTTTGAAAATGAAAAACCGGATGCAGTACTGGTAGATTTAAGAATGCCCAATGTTGATGGTTTTGAAGTGATGGAAACTATTACTAAAAAAACATCAGATATTCCTGTTATAGTTGTTTCCGGAGAAGGAGAATTAGCTGATGTGATCGAGGCACTTAGACTTGGAGCATGGAACTATCAAATGAAACCCATAGAAAATATGATTGTCATAAAACATGCCTTAGAGCAATCAATAGAAAAAGCTGAGCTTATTAAAGAGAATAAGGCATATCAGGTTGGTCTGGAACAAAAACTTCATAACATGGTAGATAACTATAAAGGATTTATTTTCACATGTGATAATGAGTGTTCCATAACATATATGAACCCTTCTCTAATAAAATATATTGGCCGGGATGTAACCGGGGAGAAATGCCATAAGGTTTTTTATGATGGAAAATCGTTCTGCATAAATTGTACTGATCATAAACTTGGCAAAGGTCAAAGTTACAGACAGGAAATACAAATATTTAATGATGGAAGGTGGTATGATTCAATACAATCTCAAATTTCCGATCTCGATGGATCTGTTATGGAATATCAGATTATTCTCATCGATATTACTGAACAGAAAAAAAAGATTCAGGATTTGAAAGAGAGGGAAGAGTATTTTCGCAAAGAGAACATACATTTGAAAGCTTCTCTTTCAGAGCGATTTAAATTTGGAAGGATTATTGGTAAAAGCAAACCCATGCAGGAAGTTTATGAGAATATTATTAATGCATCAGCATCAGATGCAGCTGTTATAATTTATGGTGAATCAGGAACAGGAAAAGAGTTGGTAGCAAAAGAGATACATGAAAACAGCCCTAGAAAGGATAAGGAACTTGTTTATGTAAATTGTGGAGCAATACCGGAAAATCTGATTGAAAGTGAATTTTTTGGATATAAAAAAGGAGCTTTCACAGGGGCTGTTAAAGATAAACACGGACTACTTGATTTTGCCAATCATGGGAGTCTTTTTATGGATGAGATAGGTGAAATTCCTTTAAATATGCAGGTTAAGCTCCTAAGAGCTCTTGAACAAGGTGGTTACACTCCAATTGGTTCATCAGAGGTAAAAAATTCTGATATCAGGATCATTGCTGCAACGAACAGGGACTTGAAAGATCAGGTTAGAAAAGGGCTTATGAGGCAGGATTTTCTATATAGAATTCACATAATCCCAATTAATTTACCTCCTTTAAGAGAACGTAAGGATGATATCCCTTTTCTGGTTGATCATTTTTTAAGTAAATATGACGAAAAAAATATACCCCCAATAACACCCAGAATCGCTAAAACTTTAGAGAAATATGACTGGCCTGGAAATGTCAGAGAGTTGCAAAATACAATAAACAGATTTGTTACACTTAAAAAAATTGATTTTATGGGGCTTGATCTATCCGATTCTTTGGATAAAGAGCAAATCGACGAAATAGAGTCGGGTAAACAGGAAAAATCCCTTGGAGACCTAATTGATCAATATGAAAAAAGAGTTCTGACAAAGACACTTGAGAGATATAACTGGCATAAAACTAAGGTTGCCAGTGCTCTTAATATCAACCGTAAAACTCTTTTCAATAAGTTGAAAAGATATGATCTTGATTGATTTCTTTGGGGTCGGTTTTACCCAAAACGAGAAAATTCTAAATAAATAACGTAATCGCCTAATATTACTAACTATAGCATAATGTTCATAATGTAATTGAGTAACCATAACCCCAAATTATACCTTTTTATAATTTTATTCAAAGAACCTCATAACACCCTCTAAATACAAGTTCACATGTTTTTTTTTAATATGGCATGGTCTTTGTAATATTCATATATAAACGTTCAGTATCTTATTTCGATAAATTTAGAAACTCACTTAAAACTTTCTATTGAATTCCGGGGTTTACTAATGAAAAAAAACAAAGAGAACTATCTGATAGAATCTCAACTTTTAGATATTTTGATTGTAGATCGTAAGAGTGAAGCTAACCATCTGCAACTTTATATTAAAAAACTGATGCATAAGGCAACCATACTGGATAGTTACAAAGAAGCCTTACATGAAATCAGGAACAGGGATTTTGACCTTATAATGATAGAGATGAACCTTTCTAAAGGAAATGGGATTGATCTGATTAAACAGATAAGAAAGTTAAAAGGTATTCTTAATGTTCTTGCCATGACCCGTGATACCAGTAGAGAGCTTGAAAGAAAGGCCAGAGAACAGCGTGTGATTTACTATATGATCAAGCCTTTTGAAGCCAATGAACTGCAATCTATTATTAACCACATTTTAAAGAAAAAAAGACAAACCCACTCTTTAAGTGAAAGTATTGATGAAGCAGGTATTAAAAATCTCAAATTTTAGTAGAGGTATCGGACATGACTACAAGCGAAAAAGAACCAATTATTGATAAAGAGAGATTTCGAAAGATTGGATTATTAATACAAATGTATACTGAATTAATAAGCGAATTTAAACCTGGGGATATTCTTGATCTTGGTTCTATGATTAGTATTATGAACGAGCTTGTAAAAGAATCTGATATCTGCGAAGCTTATACATTATCCAAGGTTGTAAATTCATGTAAAAAGTATATAGAAAAAATAACACTTGATGACATAGATAATCTCAAACCCATAAAAGATGGTTTGCTCCTTATAAATTCACTCTTCAGCCATTTGGAAAAGGGAACTAATTTTACTTTTGAGATTTCAGATATTCTTGAGCAACTTGATGTATCAAACTATCCTGAAAAAACACAATCCGTTCCTGATAAAGAATTATCACAGGTTGAGACTGATGTTTATGAAGAAGAAGATGAAAATATTCTTGCAGATGATCTTGAAATACTTACTGATTTTGTTAATGAAGCAGAAGAAAATCTTGACACTATAGAAGTAAATATAGTTGAACTTGAACAGGACCCTGCCAATCAGGAGATTATAAATAATATTTTCAGGCCTTTTCATACTATTAAAGGTGTGTCTGGTTTTCTCGCATTGAAAAAAATTAATAAGCTTTCCCATGCAACAGAAAATCTTTTAGATAGTGTAAGAAGCGGTGATAAAATTATGAATGATGTTATCACCAATGTGATATTTGAATCGGTTGATATGTTAAAAAATCTTCTATCACGTATAACCATAGGAATTAATGATGGAAAAAAACATAACGACAAAGATATAAATATTAAAAACCTTATTGATAAACTTGAAATATTACAAAACTCTCCTGATAAAGAACCACTTGGAGAAATATTAGTAAGAAAAGGAGTAATTAATCAGGAAAGTATTGAAGAATCAATAATTACACAGAAATCCAGACCTGATAAAAAAATCGGAGAGATACTTCTTGAAGAAAACAAAGTAACAACTAAAGAGATCTCTTCAGCTTTAAAAGATCAAAAATCCAACATAAAAAAAATGGCTGTCCAGGTAAAAGTTGACACAATAAAGCTGGATGACCTTGTGGACTATACAGGTGAACTCGTAATTGCTCAATCTATGTTAAAACAGCAAGCTACTAAAGACCCTTCTCTCCATCAAAGTATTTCACAACTGGGACAAATTGTAACAAATATTCAAAATATTGCCATGTCCATGAGAATGATCCCTATTAAAGCAACTTTTATGAAAATGATACGTCTTGTAAGGGATCTTTCTAATAAAT
Organism: Desulfobacterales bacterium; assembly: GCA_024226555.1. Lineage (GTDB taxonomy): Bacteria > Desulfobacterota > Desulfobacteria > Desulfobacterales > JAAELO01 > JAAELO01. Next base: position 4,053 of record JAAELO010000461.1, read on the forward strand.
CTGACAAAGATGTCTCACTAATCATGGAGGGTGAAGATACTGAAATAGACAGAAACCTTGTGGATGCACTTTACGACCCTATGGTTCACATGATTAGAAATTCAGTGGATCATGGTATTGAAACAAAAGAAAAGCGTATTGAAAAAGGAAAAGAAACAACAGGGAATATTACTCTTCGGGCATACCATAAAGGTGGACAGATAGTTATTGAGATCGAAGATGATGGAAAAGGACTTGATAAGAAACGGATTCTTGAAAAAGCAATTAAAACTGGCCTTGTTTCGAAAGAGGATAATCTTAGTGATGCACAAATTTATGATTTAATACTTCAACCTGGCTTTTCAACAGCTAAAGAAATTACTGATGTCTCGGGAAGAGGTGTTGGTATGGATGTTGTCAAGGATGGAATTGAAAAATTCAGAGGTAACCTGGATATTGAATCTTCAATAGATAAGGGCACTAAATTTAATATTAACCTTCCACTTACAATGGCAATTATTGATGGAATGCTTGTCAGGGTGGGAAATGAAAAATATGTAATACCGACTATTGCTATTCACAGAACGTTTCAACCCTCTAAAGAGGAGTACTTCACTGTTGAAAATAAAGGTGAATTGATAAGAGAAAGAGAGCAGTTGATTCCTCTGATCAGGTTAAGTGACGTATTCAACAGTAAAAACAATTCAAAACCAGTTTGGGAAAGTCTTGTCATTGTAGTTGAATCTAAAGATGAACAAAAAGCCATTCTTATTGATGAACTACTTGGAAAAGATGAATATGTGATAAAAAGCCTTGGTGGAGGTATGGAAGAAGTTCCGGGGCTTGCTGGTGGTGCAATTCTATCAGATGGAAAAGTGGGTCTGATTCTTGATGTTCATGGTATTTTTGATATGGCCAACAATATTAATTAAGTGAATGTGTAAAGGGTTAGATATGTTTCTATTTAAATCAAATGAAAATAATATCTTCAAAAAGATACTTCCGATAAAGTATTTGGCATTAAGTATTATGATTGTATGGACTTTTATAGCCTCATCTTTATTGGTATGGAATATAAGTACTAAAAAAAAAGGAACTCTTGAAAATGCAAAAATAGAAGCACGAACACTAATTAGAAAGGACATTCTCTACCGTGAATGGAATTCCATGCATGGGGGAGTTTATGTTCCTGTTATAAAAGACACTGTTCCAAACAAATATCTTAATATTTTAGAGCGGGATGTTGAAACAACTTCAGGAACAAAACTTACAATGATAAATCCTTCATACATGACAAGACAAGTCCATGAAATAGAAAATAAAAGAGATGGTGTTAAGGGGCATCTTACCAGCTTAAATCCAATTCGCCCTGAGAATCTGCCAGATGCATGGGAGGAAAAAGCATTAAAACTCTTCCATAAAGGTAAAAAAGAGGAGAGTTCTATGGAGGTAATCCATAATAAAGTTTATTTAAAATTAATGGCTACTTTAATTGCTGAAAAGAGGTGTCTGAAATGTCATGCTGCTCAGGGTTACAAAGAGGGTGATATTAGAGGCGGATTAAGTGTTTCTATTCCACTTCTTCCACATAAAAACATTGAAAGGCAGCAGATTCAAACACTTTATATAACTTATTCATTGTTTTGGTTTGTTGGAGCAACAGGAATAACTACAGGTTTCTTCTTCTTAATAAAAAAAATTAAAAACCAGATAACAAACGAAATAAAAATAAAGGATCAGGAAAGGCTACAAGGTGTATTAGAGATGGCAGGAGCAGTTTGCCATGAACTTAATCAACCTTTTCAAGCAGTTCTTTCTGCATCTGAAATAATTCAAATAAAAATAGAACATGAAGAATCTATCAGTGAAGAGGTTTCAATTCTGATTGATGAATTAAAAAAGATGGGAACCATCACAGAGAATCTGATGAATATAACAAAATATAAAACCAAAAAATATCTAAATGGTTCAATTATAGATATTGACGAGGCATCTAATTATAATACTCATAAAAAGTTGAAAGGGAAAAACAAATGAAAGAAAAAAATATTTTAATTGTAGATGATGAGCCATCTGTACTCCGTTTGTTTAAACTCTTCTTTTTAAGAGCTGGCTATAATGTGTTGACTGCTGAAAGTGGTGAAGAAGCTATTGAATTGTTGGAAGAGGAAAAAATTCTTGTATTTTTTTTAGACCTTCGTTTACCAAAAATGAGTGGTCTTGAACTATGTAGGGAAATAAAAAAAAGCATACCTATGGCTATTATATACGCAATAACAGGATATGCTTCTCTCTTTGAACTCTCAGATTGTCGTGTTGCCGGGTTTGATGATTATTTTAATAAACCAGTGAGTTTACCAGTCTTGTTAAAAGTTACAGAGGAAGCTTTTAATAAAATAGAAAGATGGAGAAAGACTTAAGGGAACCTCTAATAATGGCCTTTTGCTCGAACCACTATACTTGTAGATTTTATAAAAATTTCCTGAGTGATAAATTTTTTTGGGGTTTATATTCCCCATAATGAGGAATTAAGGGCTAATCTGAAATTTAGCCAGGTTTTAAAGGTGATTAAAGGATTTATAACCAGGTTGATGAGTATTACTAACCCCATTGCTATCAGTTAATTAATGACAAAAGTGCCTAATTTACAGCATTTACACAGTTCTTAAAAAAATGGCATGATACTTGTAATAATAAAGAATTAAAATCTCATTTTATCTTGGAAATTTAGGTAATGAACTATCAGGTTGTTGAGGATGCACTCAAAAAAACATTTTTAAATATTTAAATAAATAATAATAAAGGGAGGTATATAAATGAATGAGGAAACAAAGGCCATAGATCAGGCTGTTGCCTGTATGGGAGACAAGGAAGGTAAATATCTGACTTTTGCCCTTGCGGATGAGGAGTATGGTATTGGCATTTTGAAGATAAAGGAGATCATTGGGATGATGCCAATTACTACAGTACCTCAATCACCTCCTTTCGTTAAAGGTGTCATCAACTTACGTGGAAAGGTTATCCCTGTTATTGACCTCAGGCTTCGTTTTGAAATGGAATCGATAGATTATAATGAACGTACATGCATCATTGTTGTGGAAATTGAAGCAGAAAATGGACTTATACAATTAGGTATTGTTGTTGATTCTGTATGTGAAGTTCTCAATATTCCAGGTGAGGAAATTGAAGAGACTCCTTCATTTGGAACCAAACTGAATACTGAGTATATTATGGGTGTGGCTAAGATGGAAGGAGCTGTTAAAATACTACTTCACATTGAAAAAATTCTTAGAGAAGAAGAGATTGCTTCCATAGAAGATGCTGCATAAAGGGAACCCTCTAATAATTAGAAATTTGATTGAAATACAAGGTTGAGAAATAAATAACGAGGCGATTTTACAACAGTTTTTTATTTTAAACAACGCAGTAGTTCGTTCAAAGAGCAGCTATTAGGTTCCCTAAAAAATAAAAATTTTTAATATTTAAAAGGAGTACTTATGAAAAACATGAGATTAGGCGTAAAATTAGCGATAGCTTTTCTGGTGTTGGGATTAGTACCATTATTGGTATGTGCTGTTATTTCACTTTTTAATTCAAGTAATGCCCTTGAGGATAAGGCATTTAATCAACTAAACAGCATTCGGGCAATTAAAAAGAAGCAAATTGAACAGTTTTTCAGCGAAAGAAAAGGTGATATGGGGGTTCTCACTGAAACTATTTCCACATTGAGATTAGAAGCGATCAATAAGCTTATTGGTATTCGTGAGATAAAGAAAAATCAGATAGAAACATTTTTTGCTGAAAGGTTGGGAGACGCATCAGTTCTTGCAAGAGATCCTTATGTACGAAATGCGATGAAAGATTTTGGTCAAGTTTTTAAGGCAATTGGTGGGCCTTCTGGTGGGAAACTACAAGGGCGAAAAAATGGAAACTATAGTGCTCCATCTCAATACAAAAATGTACACAAAAAATACTACTCTTATTTCAATCACTATATGAAGCAATATGGATATTACGATATTTTTCTATTATCTGCTGATTATGGAGATACATCTTTTACAGTAACAAAAGAGGATGATTTTGGTCAACGTACAAACAATATAGATTCTTCCCTTCGTGATGTGTGGAGAATTGCTGCAAAAAATGGTCGTATAGCCTTGTCTGATACAAAACCATATTCACCTTCAAATGGCGTACCAGCTCAGTTTGTTGCTGCACCAATCAGAGAAAATGGCAGAATTATTGGTGTTATTGCTCTCCAGATCTCCCTTGATGCTGTAAATGGTATTATGGGTGAAAGATCCGGGCTTGGAAAAACAGGAGAAACTTATCTGATAGGGCCTGATAAACTTATGCGATCTGATTCATTTCTCGATCAGAAAAACCATACTGTTGCAGCATCTTTTGCAAATACTGAGTTGGGTAAAGTTGATACAGAAACAACTACAAAAGTTCTATCTGGAAAAACCGGATCTGATGTGATTATTGATTACAATGGTAACCCAGTTCTTTCAGTATATACCCCTGTAAAAATTGGAGGAATAACCTGGGGACTTATTGGTGAAGTTGATGTTGCAGAAGCATTCAGTCCCATTGATGAAAAAGGCGAAGAGTTTTATAAAAAGTATACTAAGATGTATGGTTATTATGATCTTTTTCTTTTTAATCCCGATGGATATTTATTTTATTCGGCTGAAAAAGAACCTGACTATCAAACTAATTTTGTAAATGGTAAATATGCTGATTCAGGATTAGGTATATTGGTGAGAAAGGTCCTTCAAACAAAGAAATATAACATCGCTGATTTTTCTCCCTATGCAGCAAGTAATAATGCACCATCAGCTTTTATTGCTCAACCGGTAATGCATAACGGTAAAATTGAGGTTATTATTGGGTTGCAACTGTCTTTAGATTCAATTAATCAAATAATGCAGGTGCGTGATGGTTTAGGTGAAACAGGAGAAACTTACCTTGTTGGACCAGATAATTTGATGAGGTCAGATTCTTTTCGTGACCCTGTAAACCATACTGTCAAAGCATCATTTGCAAATCCTTTAAAAGGTAAAGTTGATACAATAGCTGCGAAGGAAGCTTTGTCCGGGAAAACTGATAGCAAGTTAATACTGGATTACAAAAAAAGTGATGTTCTTTCTTCATACACTCCTGTTAATGTGGGCGGAATTACATGGGCATTAATAGCTGAAATTGAAGAGGCCGAGGCATTTGATTCTATAATTACCCTGGAGATTATTATTGGAATGATCGGTCTTATTGCACTCATTGCTGTATGCGCTGTTGCCTTCTTTTTAACAAGGTCTATAGCAGGACCTATAACAGGCATCGTAAACAGTTTAGGTGCAGGAGCTGATCAGGTAAGTGCAGCTTCAAGCCAGATATCTTCATCAAGTCAGAGTCTTGCTGAAGGTGCTTCTGAACAAGCTGCTTCACTCGAGGAAACATCATCTTCACTTGAGGAAATATCCTCAATGACAAAGAAAAATGCAGAACATGCAAATGCTGCCAACAATCTTATGAAAGAATCAGGTACTGTTATTAATAAAGCAAATTCATCAATGCAGAATTTAAACGGATCTATGGATGATATTTCAAAGGCCAGTGAAGAAACTTTTAAAATTATTAAAACTATTGATGAAATAGCTTTTCAAACGAATTTACTTGCATTAAATGCTGCTGTTGAAGCTGCAAGAGCTGGTGAAGCTGGTGCAGGATTTGCAGTTGTGGCTGATGAAGTGAGAAATCTAGCAATGAGAGCTGCGGAAGCTGCAAAAAATACAGCAGATTTGATTGAAGGTATTGTAAAGAAAATAAAAGATGGATCAGATATTGTTACAGTAACAAATGAGGCTTTTAGCGAAATTGAAGAGAGTTCAACTAAAGTAGCCGAACTTGTTGGAGAAATTGCATCAGCATCTGTTGAACAGGCAGATGGTATTGAGCAGGTAAATAAAGCTGTAACAGAAATGGATAAAGTTACACAACAAAATGCTGCAACAGCTGAAGAAGCAGCTTCAGCTTCCGAGGAGTTGAATGCTCAATCATTACAAATGAATTCTGTAGTTGTGGAACTATCAGCAGTTGTAGGTGGAGAAAATGCAAATGTAAATCAAGTGATGAATATTAATCCTTTAGAGGAATTTGACAGCAAAGCTATTGTTCCAATAAAAAAAACAAGAACTAAAGAGATTAATCCTGAACAGGTTATACCAATGAATGATGATTTTGAAGACTTTTAACTAAATCTGAATTTCCTACTATGCTATAATATGGTGCGTATTTTTACGCACCATATTTTTTAGTGATTTTATATATGGTTAGGTCTTACATTCTTCAGATTTGATTCCCCTAATATAAAATAGGATATATCTACTCAAGCATATTAATAATTTGATTCTTTTGATCATCGCTAATTTCATCAAAAGAAACTCCTATACCTGGAAGTTTGGTTGCTTTACCCCACCTGCTAATTCTTCTGATACGACATTTTATTGGTGTTTTTGAATCAAGTTCTTTAAACAAAATCCATACCTTTTCTGATATAATCCAATCATCTACAGTATAGAGAAAACATCCCGTTTTTGAGATATCTAAAGTTACTGTTCGTTCAATATTCTCAGCTGAAAAATTGTCGTTTCTTGCCATAAGAGTGTTCAGATGAACTCGCTTTCTTGAATTCTTTCTTACAGATCTTGGTTTGAATGGGATACATTCTCTCTTTAAAAATGACTCAAGGTCTTCAGCACTGCTTGAACTTCCATAAAAAAGAGTTCCTATAGTTTCATCCTCTTTGTTCCAGTTTAACTGAACCACTGGAAAAAGGTCTTTTAACTTCTGAAAATTCACCCTGTCTTTTTTGGGTGCCCTCATAATAGTTCCAACATCAACCATGATGCCATTATACCTATCTTTTTGAACAAGGTCCTGCAACTCAATAAATGTAGAAACCAGCTTAAAATTTGCTGACAAGCGTTCCATCTCAATAAGATAAAACTTTCTCGCTCTGTTTTTCATACAATAAAGTACTACTTTTGATTTTTCAGCGATCTCTTTTTTCATTTTTAGGCAGTCATTTTTATTATAAGTTATGTCCAATATTATTACGTTATTATAAAAAAAAAAGATTGAACAATCAATACTAATTAAGGAGAAACCCTCTAATAAGTTGTTTAATTGTTTTGATCTGAACTCTTTTCACTCCATTTTTCTTTAATATCAAGAATATCTGCAAGACCTTTATTAAACGCATCAATCAGAACAGGATCAAAGTGTATGCCACTTTGATCATTTAAAAATCCAACAGCTTTTTCAACAGACCATTCATCTTTATATGGTCTGTCAGAAGTCAGAGCATCAAATACATCTGCTACAGCAACAACTCTTCCGGAAAAAGGAATCTCATCTTTAATAAGTTTATTTGGATAACCTGTTCCATCCCATTTTTCATGATGTGATAGTGCAATTTCTGCTGCCATTTGTAGTAATCTGGACTGGTGATATCCAATTATATCATAACCATCTTTAGGGTGCTTTTCCATAATGGTCTTTTCTTCCTCATTTAAAGGTCCTGGCTTGAGAAGAATATTATCAGGTACTCCAATTTTCCCAATATCATGCATTGGTGATGCCTGAAAAATCATCTTGCACCAGCTCTCAGATCTACCAATTTTTTCTGCAATAATACGGCAGTAATATGACATTCTTATTACATGTAATCCTGTTTCGTTATCTTTATATTCGGCAGCTCTACCAAGTCTTTGAATAATTATCAGCTGTGTTTTTTCAAGTTCATCCATTCTTACAAGTGAAAGGTGAGTTTGTATTCTGCGTTTTAGAATTGAGCCATTTATAGGCTTTATAATGTAATCAACAGCTCCGATATCAAAACCTAATTTTTCATCATCTATTTCCCCCATGGAGGTTATAAAAATAACAGGGATTTTAGAAATTTCAGGATTAGCCTTTAATTTGCGACAAGCCTCGTAACCGTCCATATTAGGCATCATGATGTCCATTAATATCAGATCAGGATTATGTTTAACAGTTGCATTATATGCCTTTTCACCATCGGTTGCATAAACAAGTCGATAGGTGTCTTCAAGTATCTGTCTTAATAGTTGTAGGTTTAGAGGTTCATCATCAACGACTAAAATTTTACTCTTCATTCGTTCCTCCCAAATTGATATTAACGCTTTTTGCAAGTTCAAGGGTTTGATTTTTTGCATTTGTAAAATCAAAATTTGAAAGAGAAGATGTTATATTTTTCAATTGAGATTTTGAAAGATGAACAGAAAGATTTTCTAATAACATTTCTGCTACTGACAATTCATCCTGTTCAATAGCATCAAGAAGTAACTCAATAAGCTTTGATGTTTTTTTAACATCAATTTCAGGTTTGTCTTCTTCTATATCATCCGTTTCATCTGTTTTGATTGACATAACATCAATTGTAATAACAGAAAGAGCCTTAAAAAGTTTATCAATAATAGAATAGATTTTATCTTTTTGTTTTAACTTAAGAGGGTGGCCTAACTTTTCACATAAGGAATGAACCTCATCAAGTGCAAGATTACCAGACAAACCTTTCAAAGAATGAACAACTCTTTCACACTTTGAAAAATCGGAAGATCCAATAAGTTCTCTGATCTTTTCAGTAACATGTTCATACTTCTTAATGAAATCAATTAGCATATTTTTATACACAGACTCATTTTGCCATAACGCAAGGCCTTTTTTAAAGTTTATGCCTTTAAACTTATCTTCAATTGAAACATCCTTTTTTGAATAGATCTTCAAAATCTGTTTTCTGTTTTTATAAGGAACAATTTTCTCCATTTCATTTATGAGAAATGTATAGTCAACAGGTTTTCCAACAACACCGTCCATTCCAACAGCATAATACTCTTCTTTATCCTGTTCCATAACATTTGCAGTCATTGCAATTATAGGAATCCTGTCTATTTCATCATTTTCAGATTCAGTCTGACGAATTAATGTGCAAGCCTCAAGTCCATCCATTACCGGCATTTGGACATCCATGAGAATAACATCAAATTTTCCTTTTTTACAGGCTTCCAAAGCTTCTTTTCCATTCCAGACATGTGTGAGTTTATGACCATGTTGACCAATACGTATTGTTGCTAATTTTGCATTTGCTTCTATATCTTCAGCTAAAAGTATATTGAATATTCGTTTAAAAGTGGATATTTTACTATCGTCTTTTTTATAGTGGTCACAATTTTGTTCACACACTCCGGGACATTCGGACTTTTCAAGCAAAACTGTAAAATTAAATTTTGAACCTTTTCCTGGTTCACTTTCTATCCACATCGAACCACCCATTATCTCTACAATCTGTTTTGAAATTGTTGTTCCAAGACCGGTTCCTCCAAACTGACGAATTGTCGAACTATCAACCTGGGAGAAAGGATTAAGTATTTCCTTTATATCATCATTTGACATGCCAATACCTGTATCTTCTATACAGAATAGTAGTTTGTTATTACTATCCGGTTCTACAGATACTGTAATACTGCCCTTTTCTGTAAATTTAACAGCATTTCCAATTAAATTTATCAGTATCTGTGAAATACGCATCTTGTCGCCATTATAACAATTCAATAAAACAGGATGGTGAACCAGATTAAGCTCAAGATTCTTTTTTCTAATAGTTTTTTCAAAGGATGCAAAAACATCCTGAAACATTAAATTCATATTAAAATCGGCTGTCTCCAGTTCAAGCTTACCAGCTTCGATTTTACCTATATCGAGAATATCATTTAAAAGACGTAGCAATGATCCTGCTGAACGGGATGCTATTAACAAATTATCTTTAATTTCAGAATTAAGTCTGCTATCTTCAATAGATAGATCAATATATCCAATCACAGTATTCATAGGAGTTCTAATCTCATGACTCATATTGGCTAAAAACCTGCTTTTTGTTCTGTTTGCCTCATCTGCCAGATCTCTTGCTTCCCTTAAGTCGTCCTCAATCTGTTGTCTCTCTTTTATTTCTGCTTTTAAAAGCTCGTTTATTTCAGTCATCTCTTTTGTTCTATCAAGAACTTTATTTTCAAGAGTTTCTCTATATATTTTAAGTTCATCCTGTATAATCTTATTCGAAGTAATATCCTGTACTGTGCCCATTATTTTAACTGGAATCCCTTCATTACTTCTCAAAACCTTAATTATTTGATGAACCCAACATAATGAATTATCCGGTCTGATCAGCCTGTGGTCGATGTTAAGCCCGATTCCTTTTTTATCAGCATCATTGAAGACAGAAAAAACCATCTCTTTATCATCTTTATGAATCATATCAAAAAAGGTATCCTTGGTAACTTTGCTATTAACTGGTGATAAACCAAAAATACAAAATAACTCATCAGAAAAAATAAATACTTCTTCTTCAACATACCATTCCCAATTTCCAAGTTTTGCAATAGATTGAGCTTTTGACAGAGATTCCTCTTTCTCTTTGATTTTAAGAACCATCTTTTCAACAGCACTTCCAATTTGATTAAACTCTTTAACTAAACCATTTTTAAAACCTATTGTTTCAACTCTCTCATATGGTGCAAGTTCAGTATACTCTATAAGATTTTTTAAAGATGGACGTATCTTTTTTCGAATAAGAAAAATCGCAAATAATCCTGAAATTATCAATGTGATCAGAAGTAGAATCAGGATATAGGTGTAGGTTTTTCTCAACTCTTTAAACTGGTCTGATTCCACAGATATTAACATCTTAAATTTATCATGATCAAATACTTTTGTCATTCTTGAATAAAAAAGATACTTTTCTGTTTTGGGATTTGATGTTTGATTAAGATTTACTTTGTTCTTTAGTATAGACAATTTATATCTATCTTTTAAATTCACTGATACCATATAATTATTTTTATAAAAAAAGGCTACATCAGCTACCCTGGTATGTTTTTGTATTTCTTCTAAAAGCGCTAAATTTGTATTCATTGAGACACCTGCCCACAGGTATCCGGTTACTTTTCCCGTTGAAGGTAATATGACAGGTGTTTTCCAAACTAATAATAAAATGGGGTAATTGTCTGAACCAAAGTTGATAATTCTCCATCTGTTATCATAAAAGTTCCAGTATTTATTAACTATATTGGTAAACTTGTCTGGTAGAGTATAATTAAGAGAAGCTTCTAATCTAAAGTTCGTGTTGGACTCAGTTAGTATCAGAGTATCAATAAAATAACCTATATCAGATTTCAAAATATCATATAACTGTTTTTCTATTATTTTTGATCTTCTACTTTTAAATGCATTAACAAATTTATCTGAAGTAGCAAAAGATCCCAGATTGTTTTGTATATTATCAAGTTTCTCTTTTACTACAAATTCAGCAATATCCATAGTTTTTTCAAGATACTGATTGCTTTCTCTTTCAAGGGTATAAAAAGTTATAAGATAAGTAGTTAAAAGGAGTATTCCTGAAATAATAAAGAAAATAATTGATGAAGTTACCACAATTAATGTTAATAATCGTTTGTCTTCGGGATTTTTTAGTGTTTCAGAATATTTTTTTAACATGGGTAACCTATAATAATTCGAAATTTTGATGAAATACAGCTTTTATAAAAGCTTTGGTTCTATAAAATATCTGCATAACAAAAAAAAAGAATCGATTTTGCAACAGTTATTTTATGGATATAACGAAGTATTTCGGAAAAAGAGCAGTTATTACAGGTTCCCTTGAGGAACCTAAAAATTAGTTCCTTGCACAACATGAATATTTGAGAATTATAACCTTGTAGGCACAAAATATCAATATAAAGGAACCTCTAATAATTAGAATTTTGATTGAAATACAGATTATAAAAGCTTTAGTTTTATAAAATCTCTTCTTGCTTTGAATAATGCTGTTTAAATTGCGAGTGCAGGACAAACTGGTGCAGGATTTGCTCTTGTTGCCTCCGGATTAATTGACGTTAATTTTTACTACCCATAGTTGAACTATGGTTGGTGTCATTACAATTGAATCCTCGTAAAATCCCTTAACCTTTATATGGGAATCTCTTCTAAGTAACATTTTTTATATATTATGTGTTATTAGGCAGTTAGGTTCCAGATTATCTATTCTGGAGGAGTCGCTAATAACTGTCTTTTGACCGAACTACAGCGTTGTTCGAAATAAAAACTGTTGTAAAATCGCCTCGTTATTTATTTCTTACCCTTGTATTTCAATCAAAATCCTAATTATTAGAGGTTCCCATATGTGTATCAAGTTTCACCGCATGAAAAAATAACCTTAAGCTCAACCTATGAGCTGGATGTTCTTGTGGAGAACTGTTATTGCTAATAATAACAGTATGAATGCAAAGAATAAAGATACTTCATTATACGTCAAATATACTTATAAATATTAAGTTTTATTGCTTTATGTATGCTTTTCTTACAATTTTTTTAGCGCCACAAACCAAATCATCTATGATTATATATATTGTAGGTAGAATTATTAAAGTTACCAGAGTTGAAAGCAACATACCTCCAACAATAGCTCTTCCAAGTGAGAAATATGGAGGACCACTTCCTCCCACCTGTTTTGTATTAAAACACAGGGGAATCAGGCTTAAAATTGTTGTTCCTGCTGTCATAAGGATTGGTCTCAGGCGATCTGAACCAGCCTGAATGATAGCATCGTATCTTTCCATACCCTTGTTTCGAAGATGTATCAAATGGTCTAAAAAGACAATTCCGTTATTTACGACCACACCTATCAAAACCAGAACTCCGATCCATGAAAGAAAATCAAATGTGGTAAACGTAACAAAAAAGAGCCAGTATACACCAACCACTGCATAAATTATTGAGATCCAGATTGCTATGGGGAAGAAAACTGACTCAAAGAGAGATGCCATAACAAGATAGATCAGCGCAAGTGCAAGTAATGTATTTATAAGCATGGAGTTCTGTGTCTCATCTTCAAATTCAAATGCCGAACCAAACCCCCAGGATATGTTTGCAGGAAGGTCTATTGAGTCGATGGATTTTTTTATGGCATCTTTTGCTTCCTGAACTGTTAGATCTCCTTTATCTATAATAATGGAAAGTGATGTTTTTCTTGATTCGTGGTAAATTTCTGACGGTCCTTTTCCATCTATAAACTTTGCAAGAGTTGCTAATTTATACTCTTTTCCATCTTTATATATAGTAATGTTTTTAAGATTCGAGAGCTTTTTCCTATCTTCATTCCTGTAAACCACAAAAAGATCGATCTCTCCATCTTTGGTCTGAATGCTCTTAAGATCTGTTCCTCGCATTGCAAGTGATATGTGTCTTGTTATTTCACCTGGAGATATATTGTACTTCCTTGTTTTGTCCTTGTTGATTTTGACTACTATCTCACTCTCTTCTGCAGATATGTCTGGCTGAACATCTCCTATTTTCTCTATTTTCTGGAGATCTTTTATAACTTTTTCTGAGTATTTTTGAAGATCCTGAAACGTTGCCCCCCTAAGCATAATATTGAGACTTTCGTTATTTCCACCGGAGCTTGTTCTCTTGAAAGCAGGCTTTCCTATGGCTATCTCAGGCAGATTCTCCTTGATAATTTCCTGAATCTCGCTCTGTTTTTTTATTACATCATCACCTTTTGTGAGATAGATTCTTGTTTTTGCATAATTACCGTTGTAGCTGGTGTAAACAAATTCTATCTCAAATTTTTTCTTGTTCAGGAGAAGATAATTTTCTATTTTTGAAACTGATTCTCCCACTTTGTCCGGAGTATAGCTGTCATTAATGTTATATCTTATTGTAATCTTTCTTTGGGCACTTGATGAGAACATTTCGGATTTTACAAACTTAAGGGGAATAATTATTGAAACAATAAGCAGTAGTATAAGTATAATTGATGTTTTTCGTCTGACGATAAGCCATGCCAGTATTTTTTTGTACCTTTGCGAAAGTTTATCTATCCAGAGTGTTTTGCTGTCATCTGGTTTTTGCTTAATTTTTGATGCAAGAAGAGGAACTACTGTTTGTGCTATTACAAGTGAAGTCAAAAGAGCTATGGAGAATGACAGGCCTATGTGCTTGATGTAAAATGTTATCATGGAGTCTGCCCCTAAAATATTGGGGAGAAAGACAATCACTGTGGTAAGTGTCCCAGCTGTAATGGCAAGATTAATCTCTTTTGATGAAATTATTGCAGCTTTTGCTCCATCACTGTATATATTTCTGTTTTTAAAAATATTTTCAGTAACAACAACGGAGTTATCCACAACCATTCCCACGGCAAGAAGTAATCCAAGCATCGTAAGTATATTCATTGAAAGGCCTATAAAGTACATAAAAACTATTGTTACAAAAATAGAAAAAGGAACTGAAACAGCAACAATCACTGTAGACTGAATCTGCCTTAAAAATATGAAAAGAACTATGAAGGAAAGTGCAAAACCAAATAGACCGGATTTTAACAATTCATTCAGAGAACCTATGATTGCGTCTGCTGAATCATGTACAGGATAAATGTTTATTCCCTTGAGATCGTCTCTTTTTTTAAGGATTTCTATCTGTTTTTTTACTTTTTTACTAATCTCTACAATGTTGGCTCCTGACTCCTTCATGATATCTAAACCTATTGCGGTTTTTCCATTTAGATGTCTTCTTCTGTAGTCATTTTTATCCATTGTGTATGAAATATCTGCAACATCAACAAGCTTGAGATCATTCTTTCCTATGATTATATTTTCTATGTCAGATGTTTTTTTTAATTCATCCACAGGTTTTACCGTGTACCTTATATTATTATCTGTGATCTGCCCCGCTGTAACTGAGAAGTTACTTGCCATTAGAATATCAACAAGATCTTTAAGGTCTACCTTGTGAGTTTTCATAAGATCTGCATTTAGATTTATGCTGTAGTATTTATAGCTAATCCCGTAAATGTCGGCCTTTGAAACACCATCAATTCTTTCTATTCTGTTCTTAACCTGTTTTTCAAGTATATCGTATGATTCAGAAATATCTCTTGTATCACTTGAGATTATCAACTCAAGCATTGGTATATCAGCAGAGCTCTCTTTGCCCATATATATTTTTTGTATGTCTTTAGGTAGATCTGCTTTTATTGAATCAATTTTTTCCCGGGCTTCTATGGTTTTTATTGTTGCATTTGTACCCCATTTAAACTCTATGAAAATTCCAACACCTGAGTTTTTAGATTTTGAAATGATCCTCTTTATGTTGCTAAGAGTTGAAAGAACCTCTTCAACGGGTTTTGTAATTTGCTCCTCAACCTGTTCGGGGGAAGAGGAGCTATATGGAATATAAACATAGACATAAGGGAATTCTACGTTTGGAAAAAACTCCATGGGTAACATTTTAGATGTTATAATTCCTGCAACTATGAATGCCACAAGGATCATAGAAACGGTTACTGGTCTCTTAAGTGATAGTTCTGTTATCTTCATTTTTTTCTTCTTTAGGGAATCGGGAGGACGCAAGGCCTCCCTTACAAATCATTAGCTTTTTCTGTCTACAATACTGTACACAACCGGAATAACGATCAGGGTCAACATTGTTGCACCTAAAAGACCGCCTATAACTGTTATTGCCATTGGAGATCTGATTTCTGCTCCTTCTCCTATCCCTACAGCCATTGGAATTAAACCAAGGGTTGTTGTGAGTGTCGTCATAAGGATTGGTCTTAATCTGTTTTTACCCGCTTCAACTATAGCTTCAAGTTTCGGAACTTCTTTTTCCCGGAGTTTATTAATACGGTCGATCAGAACAATGGCATTATTAACAACTATTCCTGCAAGAAGTATTGCTCCGATAAAAACGATTATGCTTATTTTTGTTCCTGTAAAATAGAGTGCAAGTGATGCTCCTATAAGAGCAAGTGGTACTGAAAAAAGAATTATTAAAGGTTGAATAAAGGATTCGAACTGGGAAGCCATAACGAGATATACAAGGAATATAGCCAGGATAAGGGCATACTTTAATGATTTAAAAGATACTTCCATCTCCTGATTCTGGCCTGATACATCTACTGAGATGTTAGATGGCTTTTCAACTTCGGCTATTATCTCTTTAACTTTTTTTATAGCGCTTCCAAGATCACCTTTTTGAATATCGGATGATACTGTTATAACCCGAATATTTCCTGTTCTCCTAATTTCGGATGGGCCTGTATCTTCTTTAACTTTTGCCACCTCTTCAAGTGTGACCGGTTTATTGCTTTCAGGGTTTATAATGATGTTTTTAATATCTTTTATTGAGTTTCTATCAGACTTTTTTGATCTTATCCTGATATCTATTTTCTGTTCCTTAAGATGGTATTTTGAAGCAATTTCACCACCAACATTTCTTACGACTCTTCCTGCTATGTCATATACAATAAGACCTAATTTAGCGGATCTCTCTCTTTTAAAACGGATAGCAATTTCGGGATATCCCTCTTTATATGAGGACTTTATATCTGAAAAACGTACATCCTTTTTTAGTTTTTCTTTAATGGTTTCTGCTGATTTTTTTAGATCCTTCAGGTTATAACCTGTGATCTCGACCTCAACAGGGGTTTTGAAAGTAAAAAGCCCTGGTTTGGAAACCTTTGAGTCTCCGTCCGGTATATCTTTTACAAATTCCCTGATTTTAGCCATAACAAGTTCCTCTTCATACCTGCCGGAACCTTTTTTAAGCATTACACTTATCTCACCTCTGTTCTCCTCTGAAACTGCGGCTCCTTTGTTCAGTTTATTACCGGAACCTGTAGTGGAAAATGTTATTGCAACATGATCTAAACCTTTTATCTTCTTTTCAATGGAAGATATCACTTTTGCAGTTTTATTAAGCGGAGTTCCCGGAAGAAGTTCTATCTCTACTTTTAATTCTCCCTGTGTCATAGATGGTATCAGCTCTACACCCATTTGAGAAATCAGTAAAATTGCGACGATTAGAAGAGAAAGAGACGAAAAAATTATTATAGCTCTGTTTTTAAGTGAGTAGAGAAGTAAATTTGGGTATAACTCACTAAGCTTTTCATAGATAAAGTTAAATGCTTTAAGAAATGGAGCGGATAATGCTTTAAAAATTTTACTGAAGAATCTTACAGAGATGAAAAAAACTCTAAGAATGAGATAGGGTATATATTCAAATATGAAGGCAACTATTTTTTGGTGGATTTTTTTCTTTTTAAGATCCTTATTATTAGTTCCATCCGCTGAATCATCACCTTTATCTATTTTAATTGATGCGAGCATTGGAATAATTGTAAGGGCCACTACAAGAGATATGATTAGAGAGAACGTTATTGTAAGAGCCTGATCTCTAAAGAGTTGACCCGCGATTCCCTCCACAAAAACAAGGGGAAAGAAGACAGCAATTGTTGTAAGGGTTGAGGCGATTACTGCTGTAATAACCTCTTTTGCTCCCTTTTCAGCGGCAATTTTAACATCTTCTCCCATCTCTTTATGTCTGAAGATGTTCTCGAGTACTACTATTGAATTATCTAACAGCATACCAATTCCCAACGTTATGCCTCCAAGAGACATGATGTTGAGAGAGAGGTCATTTCCATACATAAGGTTGAATGTTGCAATTACTGAAACCGGAATGGATATAGATATTATTAGTGTTGTCCAGATATTGCCTAAAAAGGCGTAAAGGATAATAACCGCAAAAAGTCCACCAATAATACCAGCCGTTATTACTTCTGAAACTGCATTGTTAATAAAGATGGACTGATCAAACATAATTTCAAGAGTATAATTTGAGGGTAGTTTTTTCTTTATCACTTCAAGTCTTTTTGAAATCTCAGCTGCAACCTTAACAATATTTGCATCACCCTCTTTGTAAATTGCGATCTCAACAGCTTCAAATCCTTTAGCTTTTGTTATTGCGGTACGATCCTTATGACCAAAGGTAACATCTGCTAATGTATGCAGATAAACAGAAATTCCGTTTTTCCTTGAAATAATTATATTCCTTATATCATCAAGGGATTTGAACTGATTATCAGTCTTAATGAGGTATTTGTGGTTTCCCTCTTCAATATTACCACCTGAGAGATTTATATTTTCAGCAGCTATAATTTTTGCAATATCACTGATCTTAAGATCCAGTCTTGCCAGCTCATTTTGATCCACTGAGATCTGCACTTCATTTTCTAACCCACCGCTTATTTTTATGGCTGCAATTCCTGTAGTTGCCTCAAGATCCTTTTTAATAACTTCTTCTGCAAATTCCCTTGTTTTCTTTAATTTTGTGATATTATCGATACTGTTTTCACTTGTCGTATTGTCGATGAAAGCAAGACGAACAACGGGGTCCATTGAGGGGTCAAATCTTAATATAACCGGTCTTTTAACATCTTTTGGAAGATCCACTCTATCAACTTTTTCCCGTATTTCAAGAATTGCGTAATCTATGTTTGTGCCCCAGGCAAACTCTAAAATAACGTCGGACTGGCCTGTTCTTGAGATTGAGCTAACTTTTTTTACATTTTTTATTATACCCACTGATTCCTCTATGGGTTTAGTGATAAGATTTTCAACCTCAAGGGGGGCGTTCTTTTCATAATCAGTTCTTATGGTAACTGTTGGATAAGAAAGATCTGGTAGCAGATTTGTCTTTAATCTCCCAAAAGAGATTATTCCAAATATGATTACAGCAATTGTAAACATCACAACTGTAACTTTGCGATTAACAGATATAGATACAATTTTTTCCATATGATTTTTGTGAACCCTTTAATAACTTTCTTTTGAGAGAACTACTTATCGTTATTTTAAATGAAATAAAAACAAAACAACGGAGTATTTTGAAAAAAGAGCTGTAAACTTTATAAAATAAAACTTTTTTTTATAAACGAATTAACCCGTTATTTTTTCCTCATGCAGAGAATTTACAAAACCAAAAGCTTTTGTAATCTGTATTTCAATACGCAAGTAAAAATCTTTAGTTTTTATTTTACTAAAATCCTAATTATTAGAGGTTCCCTTTATTATTTTTACTTTTGAAAGATGTTTTATTTTTCTGTTGCCCGTTGTAACAATAAGACAATCATCACTAATTCCTTTAGCTTCTATTCTCTGATTAAGGCTATATCCGGTTTCAATAAACTTCTTTTTTACCCTGTCACCATTAATAATAAAAATATAGTTTCTTTTCTCATCAAGTAGTACTGCTTCCTTCGGAATAAGAGTTGTATTCTCGTGCTTATCATAAGAGATAGCAATCTTTGAAAACATTCCAGGTTTAAGTTTTGAATCACTGTTTTTAATCTGGATAGTAACTTTGAAGGTTCCTGTTTCAGAATCGATAATGGGGCTTATCCTTAAAACCTCACCTGTAAAAGTATTACCGCTATTTATTGTAACGTTAGCTGATTGCCCTTTTTTCAGTTTGTTTAGATGGATTTCAGGAACATGGAGTTTTGCATAAATAGGGTCGAAAGATGTTATTTTAAATGACCTTTCATGAAGATTAATCATATTGCCTTTCTTAACAATTTTTTCAGATATTATTCCGGATATTGGAGCTTTGATTTTGGTTTCATTAAATGCAAGTATTGCTAACTTTACTGTAATTTCCTGGGACTCAAGGTCTCTTGAACTATCACTAAAAGCCTCTTTACTTATAAGGTTTTTTTTATATAAGGATATGTTTCTTGTATGTTTATCCCTTAAATGATTAAGTTTTATTTTTGAAAGTTCAAGTTCCATAAGTATTTTCTTATCATCAAGCTTTGCAAGCACATCACCTGAATTTACCCGATCACCCTCTTCATAATAGATATTTTCAATAATACCCTGGCTTTTTGAAACTGCAACAGCTTCATCCCTTGCTTCTAAGGTTACAGATCCATTGTAGATTGCATAAACATCTTTTCTAATAACCTTTGCAACTTCAACTGGAAATATATCTTCCAATTTATTTTTCTTATCTAAGCTGGCTTCAGAGCTTGAATCACAACCGCTTACTAATGTTAATACAGATAGAAACAGGATGATTTTTGATGTAAATTTTTGTTTCATTTTCTCTCCAAATATTACAATTTTGAGCTTATACTTAAAACACAATTTGTTTATGAGAACCTCATAGCCTTATAATTATTAAAGTTTCACTTATATATCCATCTCTTAAAACTGAGTTGTTGTAATAAGAGTTTGAACTGTATTAATTGAAATTTAAAATCAAACTAATTTTTTTTTAATTAGGCTTTAATATTTCTAATTATTATTAGAGGTTCTTATTAGCATTTTAAATGCCAGAATCCATCTTAATCTGAATATAATTTTTAAACTACTGTTTTATGAGGAACTTAATTGTATTTAATAATCCATAGAGATTGAGAACGAAATATTCAAATTGCCAAAAAAGATTAACAATCACCAAAAAAGATTAACAATTACCTATAGGAACCTATGTGTGATACCCATCAGTTCTTCACTTGTCCTTTGTCCTATCTGTTCATTTCAAAAAGTGAGGTTATATTGAATATTTTTTATTAATGTTATAGGGTAATCAAATGATTTTTATAAATCATTTAAAAACAAAAACTATAAAAATTGCGGTAAACTATGAAACTTACACACAAAATTCTATATTCAGTACTTATAATTCTGTTACTTCTGTTCTACTCATGTGCACAAAAAAAACAGGTTAAGATTCTTCCTGTTCCGGTTGATTCGGCAATGGTTAAATTTAATGAAGCTGAAAAATATTTTAAAAAAGGTGAATTCGAAGAGGCTTTAATCAAATATAATACATTCATCAAAGATTTCCCTGAAAACACTAAAACTCCGATCGCTATGTACAATATCGGTTTTATCTTTTTTATGAAAAAAGATTATGAGAAATCGAGAGAATCCTTTTTGTCTCTGGTGGACAAATATGAAGGTAGTTCCTTGGTCATTGAGGCAATGATAAAAATATTGAACTCATATTATCTTGAGGAAAAATATAAAGAGGTTATATCATTTTCAGAAAAAATTCCTGATAACCTTGAACCATCGACATATCTGATTCGTAAGTACTCAATTACCGGTGATGCTTATATCGCAGAAAAGATGTATAAAAAGGCATTTGAAGCTTATGCAAAGCTGTTTAACAATGCAACGGGTCCTGAAAAAGACCTTTTTATAAAAACAATTAAAGATATAACCGAATTCTTAACAGTTGAAGATCTGAAAGAGTTAAAGGATAAAAGCGATGATAAATCAGTCAAAATCCTTATGTACTATAATTATGCATCAAAAGCGCCTGCTAAAGATTTTGAAGAGAAAGATATAGTATTAATCGATAAACTAATCAAAGAAAACCCTGAAAATCCCCTGACAGTTAAGATAATGGACCTTCTCGAAACCATTGAGATTGAGATGGATTGTTTAAGAAATCTTGCGCTGCAACCAAAACCAGAAGTTAAGGTAGAAAAGATAATATACAATCCCAAAGTTATTGGATGTCTCCTTCCAAGGGGAAAGTTTGAAAAAGTAGCAACTAAAATTGAATGGGGTGTGCAGTATGCACTATCAAAAATTACAGGTGAACCTGTTGATATATCCTTCAAATATACAAGTGCAAACCCGGAAAAGACAGCTCAGGCCGTAAGGGAGTTAGTAAAGGAAGGGGTGGCAGCTATAATCGGCCCTTTTTTCTCACCAAAAGCTGCTGTTGTTGAAGCACAAAAATATGGAATACCAATAATTACTCTGAACTGGTCTCCAGATATTGTAGATACAGGTGAATATGTATTCAGAAATTCAATGACAAATGAAATGCAGGTAAAAACACTGGTTTATCATGCAATAAGAAAAATGGGCTTAAGAAAATTTGCTGTTTTATATCCCGAGAACAATTATGGTAAATCCTATGCTTCCCTTTTCTGGAAAGAAGTTACAAAATATGGTGCTGAGATTCGAGGTTTTGAGTCATACAAACCTGGAGTAACCGATTTTGAGGGACCTATAAAAAAAATAATTGGTATGCACCACAAAATCCCTGAGCACCTTATCGATTGGAGAAAAAAAGAGATCGAAAAAGAGAACAAGGAAATAGCTGATGACGTTTCCAAACCAAAGGAAAAGGAAAAAAATGCTCTTGCTGAGGACAGCATAGATGATGAATTTGGAGACGATAAGGAAACTGAAGAGAAAGAAGAGGAGAAAGAAAAGATTGAACAGAAAGCTGTGGTGGATTTTGAAGCAATTTTTATCCCTGACAGCTCTAAAATAGTTGGACTAATTCTACCACAACTTAACTTCCATGATGTTTTTAATGTTCAACTTCTTGGTAACAATATCTGGCACTCAAAGAATCTTATAAAAATGGCGAGAAGAGAAACACAAAAGGCTGTTCTAACAGAGGGATTCTTTTCTAAAAGTAAAAAGAAAAAAGTAAAAATATTTGTTAAAATGTTTAAAGAGATATTTGGTGTTGAACCCGGTTTTATTGAAGCTCTAACATATGACACAACACTGATCCTGTTAGATAAAATTAAGGATACTTCAATTAAGAGCCACTTCGAACTGAAGAATGCTCTTTTAACTGTTAAAGATTTTGAAGGCATTACAGGAAAGACTTCATTCGATATTTATGGAGATGCTCAGAAAAAGGTTGTGATATTAAAGGTAAAAGGACGAAAGTTCATTGAAGTAAAACAGTAGAAATAAATTCAGGATATCCATAAAAGGGGCATCAATATTATTATGTCGATGCTCCTTTTCTATTTTCTACTTCAGGTTCCCATTATATATATTATATTCTTTTAGCAGGTAGTTTTGGTACAGAACTATTAACATCATTTTTAGTAATTTGACCTCTCCAAATAGTAATCACAAAACAACATATGGGAACCTCTAATAATCAGAATTTTGGATAAAATACAGTACATAGTACTATAAGTGTATAACAAGCTCTGTATTACGCCTAAAAATCCTCTACCCATTTTCCCCTTAAATAATAGATTGTATTTATTATTTAAAAACGAATATTTTATTCGTAATAAAAGTGAAATAAAACCTATACCTCACTCAAAAAGAATTATAGTCTGTTTAAAAACAAACTTTCAGTTCAGGAGTAAAAATGAAAAAAACAAACCAAACAGATCTGGTTCAAAAAGCCAAAAACCTTGAGAAGTTAAGAAATGAGATTGAAGATATCGCTTATGAAATCGGTAGAATTGGAGATATGGTCGATAGATTTCAGCCTTCTGATGCGGAATCTCCAAACCTGGGTAAGAAAGTACAGAATTTTCATACTGAGAAAAAGTTGAAAAATAAAGAATTGAAAGGCCTTGTTGAGCTTTATACAAAAGAAAATCCTAAAATCATTGAAGTATGGCTCTCCTGGCATGAAGAAGTTTGCACAAAGCTTTTAAAAGAAACTGAAAAAGATCATGAAAGATTTACCATAAGACACAATCTTGCAGAAGATATTTTAGGATTCATAGATGAAGTTAAAAAAGGTGATCGATATAAATTTTCTATAAACAATTTTTTTCTGGATGATTACTATGAAAAAATAATGATGACCTAAATTGAGCCCTATTAAACCCAATTACTACTTTTTGTTTTACAGCATTATTTATTAGTGCTAAAAATTTTCTATTTGTAATTTTAAAAATTTATATTTCCTAAAGGAGTTTTTCAATGCGTTTGATCTTAGCAATTCTGTTTCCTTGGTTTCAGTTTTTCACAATCGGCAGACCTTTCTCAGGAATCATTTGCCTGATACTTCAGATAACCTTTATTGGATGGCTACCAGCTGTTATTTGGTCGGTTTATGGGCTTAGCCAATATAAAACAGATAAGAAGATTGAAAAAATGATGGTTAAATAGTTTCTAACACTTGTTTTAATATAAGGAACCTCTAATAAATAAGTTATTAGAGGTATCCTGATATTCTGTAACTAATCAACTCTAGAAAAAAAGAGCCTTCACGCTAAAACTATAAATCATATCTCAAGTTTTGCAGCATGTGTACGTGATTATCCATTAAAACCCAGGCAAAACATGATGTATTTGAAACCGTTAATATTGAACCTAACCTTTTAAGAAAGAAATCCTTATCATTTCCATCTCTAAATATGG
>JAAELO010000462.1 GCA_024226555.1 Desulfobacterales bacterium
GGAGAAGTGGAGTGGCAACAAAGAAAAAAGCAGTAAAGAAGAAAGCAACACCTAAAAAAGCAGCACCAAAGAAAACGGCTAAGAAAAAAGCAACTAAATCAAGACGGGCTGAACCATTCACGGGGTTAAACAATGGACAAAAAGTCAAACTTAAAAAGCGGATGGCCTCTTAAAACTTCAATACTACTTGCGTTTTCAAGTATATTTATGATCCCACTATGGTATTGTAATATTCCTGATGAACAATGGTGGCGTCTATTCTTCATCAACAAGGACATGCAGATAGTAGGATTCTGCTTACTGTCGTTCATTCTCTGCAATTACAAACATCTTGAGCTTAAAACAGCATTATTCCTCACCCTAATCTGGCGCACCTCTGTACTTCTAATCAACACATTCTCATTCGATGCTAATATTTCAACTTGGATTCTCGCACCATTGGTCTTGGTCTATGCTGTTTGGCTCATTAGGTTGGCAAGAATATCACATAAGGAGGACAAAGAACCGGAAGATGGGGAAGCGTTTTATATTTTCGTTGGGGTAAATTCAATCCTTGGGGTAGTACAAGCAGTCTTCATGCCTTGGCACCATCCGAGATACGAAACAAGAATGATTAGCGATGGTGACAGGGTGTGGTCTGTATATCATGGAAAGTTCAACGAGGCCCCGATAGAATGCACCGACCTTAAAAAGATTAACGGTGTACGCATTCCTTTAGGTAAGCAATTATCAAAGAAAGACTATGTAAAATTGTATGGCATGGTTGGGCATCCGGCCGTAAGAGGTGTCAGGGATTGCAGAAAGCTATTGATAATATAATAAAAACAATGTATTATGATAATCAGAAGAGGGAAAAGAAATGAACGGGTTTTTAGGCTCTGCACTTGGTGGAAGTATTGGTGTTGCATTTCAATCACAAAATGCCCAAGGATATGGAGATAAACAGACTTCTATGCAACAGCAAAGTTTAAATAGACTAAGAGTGCATAGTGAAAATATTAAACCAAAGAACCAAAAAAAAGAAAAACTCACTATTGATGACATCACTTATAAACCCGGATTAGGCGTATTTGGGAAATATTTTAAAGAGGTTAAACTATGGCATACATAAATCTGTCAGATCAATCAAACGAATTACCGGGTAGACGATATCAGGAAACTCTAAGCGCCGGCACTAATGGAACATGGCTTATTCTTGATACAATGGGAAAGGATGATACTCTCACTGTAAGTCTTTCGATTACTTCAGGAACAGGATCTATTGAATTTACAAACGAAGACATAGATTCAGTTAAAAACGACACGGCAACAGGCAAGACATGGCCTGACGGAACAGTAAACGAAACCAAATATCGTTGTGCTGCTTCTACAATCACAGCAGTTCGGCCAGTGAGAGCAACAGGAACTATTAAATTCTCGGCATCGTTATAAGAACAGGGGAGGACAATGGCAACAAGCAGCAATATAGGTAGACCGCTGAAGTACAAAACAGTTGAAGAGATTGAACCTTTGATAGAAAAGTATTTTGACGACTGTAAGAAAAACGAAGACCCATATACTGTGACAGGGTTAGCCTATGCCCTTGATACAAGTCGCAAGACCCTTATGGAATATGAAGGTAGGTCTGAGTTTAGTAACACAATAAAAAAAGCTAAGGACAGATGTGAACTATATGCAGAGAAGAAACTTTACAAAGGTGGCAGTGTAGCAGGTGTTATTTTTAGCATGAAAAACAATTACGGATGGACTGATAACATTAAGCTTGATGCAGATGTTAAAACAAAGAAAACAGACCTTACACATGAAGAAATTGACAAGCTGATTGAAGAAAAGCAGGAAAGTATCAAGCAAATTGAAGAAAACAGCTAAAGGTAAATAATGAAAGAGCTTACAAGAGAGTTTAGAATAGACAAGAAGGAAGCATATGATTGTATACTAAAACATGGTAATGATATAAACATTCGCCTGTTGGAATCGCAATATTCAACCTTTAAAGCTGTCGAAGAAGAAATATTATCAATGAAAGACATTCTGTTCAGTTCAGAATACATAATGCAGGGTCTCGAGGCTTTTACAACTATACCATTTATTAAAAGGCCATTTATCTATTTTCTGTATGATGGTGAAACATTGGTTTATATAGGCAAGACCTTGAATTTAGCAGCAAGAATAGGGACACATATATCAGACAATGAAAAGGTTTTTGATAGGGTAGGATATAAAAACGTTGATAAATCTATACTTTCACTGGTTGAAGAGGTTAACATATATCATTACAAACCAGTGTATAACAAATTAGTATGGTCTAACGTTGATTTATTTAAAAATGTGCTAAAAATGTGTGTATTTGAATAATCAATATAATCAAATACATATAAAAACTGAGTCAACTTCTTACACGGGGTGGAGACAATGAGAAAAGAGGATAAAGTAAAATTGAGGATAACAGACTCTAAAACAAAGAAGAGGCATAAATTTGATGAGTCAAGGAGGCAATATTCAGAGAACTTCCCAAGAGTTATTGCAGAATCTTTTGTTTTAACTCCAACAGATTTGAGGGTTGTGGGCCAAGGGCTTTGTATTAACTCAATGCTCAGTAATCCAATTGTAAGAGACACACAAAATAGGTTGTTTGGTTGAACATAGAAGAAAAGCGAACCCAATTATTTGGGCCAGGGAGACAATGGTAATATCAAAGAGTGGAAGGCGGGACCATAAGTTGATGGATAAACCATAAATAGCCAGGAGTACAGCTTTGATATTACCTTATTTAAAGGGACTTACTTGAACATAGAAGAAAAAATGGAATTACTTGAACTCTTAACTGAGAAAGAAAGACGCTTGAATGAAATAGATATAAATGATCCTCGCATGAAAGATAAATGGTGGAGAATGAACAATCTTTATTACATTATTAATGAGAATGCAGAAAAGATACTATTTCAGCCTAAGCTTAGAGATGTTCAAACAGCCTTGTTCAATGACCCACACAACAGAAAGCTTGTTTTAAAAGCAAGACAGCATGGTGTTACAACATACTATTGCATAGACTATCTTGATAACGCTATGTTTAAAAAAAACATAAGCTGTGGAATCATTGCACATAATAAGGATGATGCACAAATATTCTTCGCCGACAAAGTCAAGTATGCATTTGACAATCTGCGTTGCCCGGAGTTAATTGTAAAACTTGCACCATCTAAAGACAGTAGTCGCGAGCTTGTTTTCGCTAACAACTCTTCTATTCGTGTTGGTACTTCGCTAAGATCAACAACATTACAGTATTTACACATATCAGAATACGGTAAGATTTGTGCAAAGTATCCTGAAAAAGCAAGGGAGATTCGAACCGGAGCATTAAATACTGTTCATGGGAACAATGAAATTACAATAGAGTCAACCGCTGAGGGCAGGGATGGTGATTTTTACCGCATGTGTACCAAAGCACAGAACAACGAGAAGCAGGGCAAAGAATTAACACAGATGGACTTTAAGCCATTCTTCTTTTCCTGGTTTCAAAAGCCAGAGTACAGGCTTGATATAGATAGCGTATCTATTCCACCGACTATGATAGAATACTTCATGGATCTTTACCATAAGCACGGCATTAAATTGGATGACGCACAAAGGGCCTGGTACGTTAAGAAGTACGAAACACAGCAAGACGAAATGAAACGGGAATTTCCATCTACACCGGAGGAAGCGTTCGAGGCTGCTATTATCGGTGCTTATTATGGTGTTCAAATGGCAAGAGTTCGTGAACAACGTAGACTCGGAGCATTTCCACATAATCCTAATGCCCTTGTTTATACTGGATGGGATATAGGCTATAACGATGCCATGACAATATGGTTTTTTCAACTTGATAATAATATGGTCAACATTATAGATTATTACGAGAATAGTGGCGAAGAGATGGGGCACTATGTTGAGTTATTAAAAGAAAAGGGCTATATTTACGGCGATCACTATGCACCACATGATATTAGTAAGCATGATGTTATGTCAGGGAAAACAAGGATAAGAAGAGCAAAAGAAGACTTTGACATATCATTTATTAGAATTGAACGTGCTATGAATGTTGTAGAGGACATCAACGAAGTACGAAGAATGTTTTACAAGTTCAGATTTAATGAGGTGACAACAGAACGAGGTGTTGCCGCACTTGATAATTATCGTAAAGAATGGAATGAACACCTCGTTTGTTTTAGGAAAACACCATTACATAATTGGGCCTCAGATGGTGCAGACGGATTGAGAACACTAACACATGCAGTACTCAGGCTAACAGATTACGCTTATTATGAAGAAGAAGAAGCACAAGCGAGCTATAAAACAGGCAGAAACATACACGGCGGGTATTAAATGAAAAGCTTAAAAGAACTATTAAAGATCGCAGAGAAAAATAATATAGCTGAAGATCTCGACGAGCAAAGGTTACATGAAATTGGTTCAATGTGTAACGACGGGTACAAAGACGACTTAATATCCTGTACTGATCGTTTCGCAGCCTTAAAAGACTATATTGAAATAGCCAAACAGGTTGTACAATCAAAAACAGACCCTTGGCCTGGCGCTGCAAATGCGAAGTTCCCCCTGTTAACTGTTGCCGCTATGCAGTTTAACGCCAGGTCATACCCTGCTTTGATTCCTGCGGGTAAAGTTGTTAACGCAAGGCACTTTGGAGAGGACACAACCGGCGAAAAGGTAGACAGAGCAAGAAGACTATCAGAGCACATGAGCTATCAACTATTATATGGTATAGATGATTGGCAGGAAAACATGGATACTCTGTTGTTACAGATTCCTATTGTCGGTATGATGTTTAAGAAGACATACAGAGATACAGTTAAACGGCGGACTGCCTCAAGTCTTCTTATGCCTGACCAACTTGTTATGAATAACGATTCGACTAAGACAGTGGAAACATGCCCCAGAGTAACAGAACTTTTAACACGTCACCCATACCAGATTCAGGGCAACATGGAGTCAGGTCTATGGCTTGATATTGATTTAGTTTATGACGATGAAGAAAACGAAGAAGTTGAAGAGATTCTTGAACAGCATGCTCTATTAGATATTTACGACGATGGTAACAAAGAACCGTATATCGTAACGATTCACAAAGAAACAGGTAAAGTATTACGAATTAAAGCCGGATTTGATGAAGATACGATATTTATTGAGCATAACAACGACTATAAATCATACGGTGAAGTTAGACGATCTATTGAAAATCAGAACATGGCAACACAGCGTCAAAACATGGAATCCGCACAGGTTGCAGCAGAAGCACAGGCGAACGGAGTTGGTCAACCTGCTATCACGCTAAAGCCAATACCTGAACTTAAAACATCAGGAATAACACCACTGTGTGTTGAAAAGATTCAATTTTATACAGAATATGGGTATCTACCAAGCTTTGATGGTAAATATTATAAGGCTGGTTTAGGCGATTTAATATCATCTCTTTCAGGGCTAATTGATACAAACCTTAATCAGATGTTAGATGCCGGAACACTTGCAAATTTACAGGGTGGGCTAAGACAGAAGATAGGAAAAGGTAAAGCCGGAAAGATTCCATTAAGACCAGGCGAGTTCCCTGAAGTTGATACTGGAGGCGTACCACTTAGAGATTCAATATACCAGTTTAATTTCCCAGGCCCATCTCAAGTATTGTTTGCATTACTTGGCATGTTGATTGATGCAGCAAGGGATATCACAAGTATTAAAGATATTATGGTCGGCGAAGCTCCACAGGGAGAGACAGCGACAACAACCATGATTAAGCGTGAGGAAGGCATGAAAGTATTCTCAGCTATTTACAAGAGAATACATCGTTCTATGTCTAAAGAGTTTAAAAAGCTCTATACACTTAATCGCAAGTATTTGAAACAAGGGGAATATTTCCGGTTCGGAGATAGTCAGTCTTATATTAGCGCAGTTGACTATGAGGACGACAGCCTTGATGTTATTCCGGTAGCTGACCCTAACGAAAGCACAATGCAAGAACGGTTAATGAAAGCTGAGGCCCTAATGAACTTTCTTGGTGATCCTGACGCTAACCCTGTAGAGATTAAAAAGAATTACATCACTGCAATGGGTTTTGCTGAAGAAGAGTACGCAAGATTCTTCCCAGGCGCACAACCTACACCACCACCACCTGAAGCACTTAAGATTATGGCAGAAGTGAAAGAGATAGAGGGTAAAATAGAAAGTCTTAAATTTGATAACGCTCTAAAACAGGCTAAGATAATTGAGACTATCGCAAACGCAGAATCGAAAGAGATAGGCACACAGTTGGATATATACAAGCAAGCAATGGAGGAATTACTAAATGGAGTACAGTCAAGCGGAGTTGAGGGAATGGGCAGCGGATCCGAGGGCAAAGGAGGTTTACAAGCTACTGCACCTGGAATGGTTGGCGGACAAGCGCAAGGCATTTTGGAATAAAATGCAAAACGGTAGTTTAAGTCACGACGAGATAGCAGTAGAAGCCGGGAAAGTTTCCGGTTTTAAAGAGGCAATAGAGGACAGCATTGATATTTTACAATATTTAAAGGAGAGTTAAGATGAGCAAGGCGGGACTAATTCCGGTAGAATACAAGGTTATTGTTTTACCTGATCCGATTGAAGAAAAAGCGGGCGAAGGTGTTATTATTAAAGCAGAAACAACGCTTGATACTGACAAGAGAATGCAGACAAGAGGCACATTAATTGATTACTCAGACATGGCTTTTGAGGGTATGCCGTGTAAATTACCTAAAAGGGGCGACCGCATTGAATACGCTATGTATTCAGGGCAATACTTCGAAGGTGACGACGGGCAAGAGTATATCATCATGAATGACAAGGACATAGTGGGTTTTTGGGGGTAATGTGAGCTATTATATTACTAAAAAAATAGCAACACTTGTAAAAATCAATAAAGCTCTTAAACTGCAACAAAAAAAAGATTATAAAAAGATAAAAGAGCTTGAAAACTATATATTCTCATTAAAATACGGCCCAAAGGGCGACCGTATAATGTATAGTTTTCTAAATGAGTATCAAGATGCTTTAAAGGATAATGCAAATTTACGGAAAAGTATTTATGAAACGAAGTGTAAGATAGATGGTAGACAGGGTATATATGAAAGGGAGAAAATATGAGTAATCAAGAAGAAAAAGCAAGGGCACAAGGTTGGGTTCCACAAGAAGAATACAAAGGTGATTCTGACAATTGGAAAACAGCAGAGCAATTCATTGAAGTCGGTGAAAAGATTTCCGGCGTACAAAAAGAACGTAACGACAGACTATTAGATGAAGTTAAAAAATTAACACAGCAGGTCAGCGGATATCAAAACCAGTTTTCAGAGTTTAAAGATATCCATTCGAAAGAACTTGCAGCGGTTAGAGAGGACTCTTACAACAAAGCTCTTTTAAAACTAAAAGAAAAACAGGTGGAAGCAGTAGAAAACGCAGATGTTGAAGAGTTTGAAAAAACACAGGCCAAGATTGACAATTTGAAGAAGCCTGAGAAGCCTGAAACGACTAAAGACCCAGTTGTAAACAACGCACCACCAAAGGAATTTGTTGAATTTGCTGATAAAAACAAATGGTACAGCACAGACAAAGACTTGACTGAATACGCAGATTTTATCGGGAGTCGTGAAGCAAAGAATCACAGTGACCCGGCATCATTCTATGCAGCAGTTGAAAGCAAGGTTAAGGCACAATTTCCAGATAAGTTTAAAGTAAAAGAAGAGGTTCCAGACGTTGAATCATCATCATCGGGGACACCAACTAAACAAGCTTCAGGAAAGCATAAGTTTAAAGACTTACCAGAGGACGCAAAAAAGGCATGTAAAAAATATGTTGCTGCTGGTCTTTACAAAAGTGAAGCTGAATATATGAAAGAATATCACGGAGAATAGAGAAATGGCAAAGAGAAAAGAAAGAGTTGGACTTGGCATGTACAAAAAAGAAATGACAATACCAACAGGGCTTGTAAAGAAAGGTTATGTACCACGTTGGATTAATGACGATGGTGATAGAATAGAGGTCGCTCGGAACGGTGGTTATGATTATGTATATGATAACCGCACAGAAAAAACCCAGGTAGGAGAGAAGACCGATAACGGTAATAGTGATATCGGCTCTAAAATATCGAGAATAGTGGATAAGTCAGCAAGACTCGGCGCACCCATGAGAGCTTATTTGATGCAAATCAAGAAAGAGTATTATGATGAGGATCAGAAAGCAAAAATGGCGAAAGTCGATGAAATGGATAATGTTATAAAGCATGGTAAAAACGGGATTGATAAGAAAGATTCCGGTGATTTTTACGCAGAAATGAACTATAAAACATAAAAAGAGGTAATATAAATGGCAAATACAAGCGGTGCATTTGGGCTTAGCCCAGTAAGGCATCTAAACGGAGCACCTTGGAGTGGAAACACTGTAAAGTGCTATATCAGTGCGCAGTACGCCACAGCACTATTCGTAGGTGATCCTATTCTTCTTTCTCCTACATTGGCAGAAAAAGACGTGACAGGCGTTCACCCAACTATTAATAAATCAGCTGGGACAGCTGGTATTATTGCTCGTGGTGTTATCGTTTCTTTTGAACCAAACAGAGACGATCTAACAAAAACATACAACCCGGCATCCACAGAAGGCTACGCTTATGTGAGTATGGATGAGGATGTTGTTTATGAAATTCGTGGTGATGGCGGTGGAACACTTACAAAAGCTGTTCCGGGTCAGAATGCTGTAATGATTGCAACTACAGCTGGTAGTACTGTTACAGGTCTTTCAGGAATGAATCTCGATGAAGGAACCACAACAGCGCCGAACACAACACAGAATTTCACATTGCATGTAATCGGTATTAAAGACACAGCAGATAACGCACTCGGTAGCGATGCAGTTTATGACGTTGTTCTAAATACTCCAACCCTTGCTGCCGGAAAATATCTCGGCATCACAGCATCATAAGGAGGTAGACTATGTCAGGTGTTATATCAACAGGAAATCATCCTAAAGCGTTATGGCCTGGAGTTAAGGCTTGGTTTGGCAGAACATATGATGAATGGGACGTAAAATATACCGACCTATTCTCTATGGATACATCATCGCAGAATTATGAAGAGCTTGTGGAAGCTACAGGTTTCGGACTTGCACCCGTTAAGAATCAGGGAACAAGTACCACATACGATTCTGAAACACAGGGTACTATTAACCGTTTCGTACATGTCGCTTACTCACTTGGTTACATCGTAACCCGTGAAGAGTTTGACGATGATCTATATGAAATGGTTTCAAAGCGTCGTGCTCCGGCTATTGCATTTTCTATGCGACAGACTAAAGAAATTGTAGCGGCGAATGTTTATAATCGTGCTTTTTCAAGCTCTTACACTTACGGTGATGGTGTTTCGCTTATTAACAGCTCTCATCCAAATGTTTCAGGTAATCAGTCTAACGTGTTGGCTGTTGCTGCTGACTTTTCTGAATCTTCACTTGAAGATATGACAATTCAGATGATGAATGCAACAAACTCAAGAGGCTTAAATATTCCTAT
Organism: Desulfobacterales bacterium; assembly: GCA_024226555.1. GTDB lineage: Bacteria > Desulfobacterota > Desulfobacteria > Desulfobacterales > JAAELO01 > JAAELO01. Next base: position 9,563 of record JAAELO010000462.1, read on the forward strand.
CAGACCTACATGTTTGATTGGTCCTACAAGTCTTGTTTATGAATTTGAGCGTGTTCTCAAGTCGAGGCTACAGCCTGATACAGCAAACAATGCTATTAACGCATTGGCTGCTAAGGGAATTGTACCTAAAACCTCAATTAATCCATATCTTACTGATACTGATGCGTGGTTTATGAGGGGTAATGTACCAAACGGTATGACGGGATTTGATAGAGTTAAAGGGGGCGCACTTACACAGGATACTGATTTTGATACTGATAACCTGAAAGCTAAAGATTATCAGCGTTACAGTTTCGGTGTTGGTGATTTCCGTGATATTTGGGGAACCCCAGGTGCTTAATTAAATTATACTGGTGCGGGTGTTAATAGCGCCCGCACTGCTCTAAAGGAGTGGTATTATGTTAAAAAAAATGAATCTTACAAACTCCCCAAACGGTATTCAGAGTTTTTTTGTTTCAAACAATGCAGTTGAGAAAACAGCAGCATATACAGTAGTAATTACAACAGATTCCGGTAAAACATTTGCCTCAAAGACTGACGGAGTTGTTTTTACTCTTCCAGCTATCGCAATAGGTAATACTGTAACATTCGTAAATACTGCTGAAGACGGCCTTAATACATTAACTGTAAGTCCTAACGCTTCAGACGGTATTACTTACGCCGGATCATCTACAGACGATAAGGATATTATCAACACAAAAGCGACAAGTAAAAAAGGTGACTACGTTACCCTTGCAAGTCTTGACGGGACTACAGCATGGCAGGTTGTCGATGTTCGTGGTATATGGGCTAAGGAGTAATCAATGATAATTCCTTTTAAAACAAATCTTGTTGACGGTGACGAAAATGTTATGGATTTAACAGGCTTGAATCCGTCTGAAATAAGATTTAATTATAAATCAAGAAGTATATCAATAGTCTGTAAAGATGAATATACTCTTGAAGATCTCGACGGTCTTTCATGGCAAGAAATTAAAAAACTTGTTATAGAGAATGAAGGAACGTGGGATAATAAAGCCTCTGGAATAGAATATTTAATAGGGAGGTCTAAATAATGTCTGGACAGAAAACAAAATTTATAAATCCTGATAATGTTGATCCTGATGGATTAGCTGAAGCTCAGGCGGTTAGTGGTGCAGGTGCTTTGACTCTTAACGGTGCTTTAATCGTTGACGGTACGTTTACGGCAGACTATGCAAGACGAATTGGTATCTTGAGTGCCGGGAATGATTCAGGAATTACATTTACAATAGTAGGCACTGATGCCGATGGATTCGCAATATCTGAAGCTGTAACCGGAGCGTCTGCAGCGCCTGGGACAGCTGAAAGTGTTTTATATTTTAAAACAGTTGCAAGTGTTACAGCAAGTGGAGCGGCAGCCGGCAACGTTTCCGTAGGCACTGTTGATGAAATCGCTACAAACACATTTACACTAGATAATTATAATACTGATGGTGCAACAATATCTGTTGAAGATATAACCGGAACTATTGATTTTAGTATTGATGAAACTTTCACAGACTTTCAAAACTATCAGCCAATAGAGTTTTATGATGTTGTAGCTTTCACTACTAAGACAGCAGCTACAAGGGGCATTCTCATGACACATGCAACAGGTTTTAGGCTTCGTGTAAACTCTTATACCAATGGTGCTGATCTGAAAATTGTCATTAATCAAGATAGGCCGAGGTAAATATGTCTGGTGGTGACTACCGAGTAATATGTGATTACAGTGGTTTCAAGGTTTGGCGGTCCCAATGTCGTTTGACTTGGGACGGCTACCTTGTAAAGTCTGAATTTTGGGAACCAAGGCAACCACAGGATTTTGTAAGGGGCGTAAAGGATGATCAAACTGTTCCTATTGCTCGCCCTGAACAAGAAGATACTTTTTTATCGGCTAATGAAGTGAAAAGGGGCGACTTATGACCGTTTCAGGAAACACAACTTTTGATTTAACACGAAACGAAATAATCCGGCTTGCTCTGTTAGAATGCAACGGAACAGAGCCGGATGAAGCCGTTGAAACAAGACAACAGGAAGACGCTTCAAAGTTTCTTAACATGATTGTTAAGAGATTGAGCGTAAAACACCCGTTGTTCGGTGTTATTGACTATACAATACCCCTGTATGATAGAAAACAGTCCTATACTATCGGAGCAGGTGGTAATAGAAATGTAAATCGGCCAGTATCAGTAACAGATGCAAGGCGACAGGATTCAAGCGGGAATGAAACACCAATATGGCAGATGGCACGAAAAGACTATATGGATTTACCGCTAAAATCATCAACAGGACTTGTTAACCAGTTTTGTTATGATAAGCAGCTTAATTTAGGTGTGTTGTATGTGTGGCCCGTATCAACTGCAACATCAACAAAACTATCGGATGGTTCTACAGATCAATGGACTAATTCCGGTGCTGTTCCAGGTGAATATTACTACACTGGCTCAGATATAAGCGCAGAACCTGTTTATGTTTTTGCTAATGAAGTAGAATTAACTCAGGGTACATTGGGGAGCCTTGCGAATGGTGAATATGCTTGGGGTGACAATGACACTATCGGCAATGATACTCTTTATGTTAAAACTGCTGTAGGAGATCCAGACGCACAAGCAGACGGATATTTGAAAGTGCTTGTCAACATGCCGGATAGAATTATTATAACAGCAAATAGAACACTTGACGATTTTACAACCAGCGCAGACACACCGGACTTTCCACAGGAAGCTCTTGAAATGCTTGTGGCTGTTCTTGCTGCTAAATTATCAATACAGTATTCACCACAAAGAGTACAATTGCTTAAAATTGAGGCTGATACAGCCCTTATTGATTACTTTAGTAATGATAGTGAAGATGTTGGTTTTCAGATACAACCAAGTTTCAACGGATCTCGATCACAGGGGGCTATGTATGCCTGATTTACCACTTAACCAAAAACCATATACCAATGTGCCGGACATAGGTAATACTGTCGCTATTCAGGGTTTTATAGACGCTGACAAGGACGACTTTATGAATAACACCTTTAGGCATGGTTTAGGTGGCAATACAAATAATTATTTTGCTAATATATCAAGTAAAAAGATAGATGGTATATTTGACATAATAAATTATGGTTTCGCCGCTGTATTCTCAGGTGGTAGGCTTTACAAGGTTACAGAAGACGGTACAGCAACAGAGATAACAGGCGTAACAATAAATACTGGTATCATGGTTTCATTTGCTGACTTCGGTGATGTTGGTTTTTTTTGTAATAACAGTGCTATATTAAAATGGACATACGCTGATAGTACATGTTCATTTATAGCAGATACAGACGCACCGACAGACGCTATATTTTTAGGATTTCTTAATCAATATTTAATAGCGTTAAAAGCAAATTCACAGCGTTTTGAGTTTGCTGATGTTGGTGATCCTGACAAATGGTTAGGAGAGGGTTACATCGCAGAGTCAAGACCAGACTTAGCAGTATGTTTGTTTTCTGCATTCGGTGAAATTTTGATTCCAGGGACAAAGACTTTAGAGAATTGGGCTGATTCAGGTGATCCCACGTCACCGTTTCAGAGAATACCCGGGACAATAACGGAACGTGGTTCACTTTCACCATATAGTTTCGCCCAAGTTGATAACAGTTATTTTTTTATAGATTCTGATAGGCGTGTTATAAGGTTAGCGGGGAGAGATCCACAAGTTATATCTAATCCATTTGATAATGAATTTCAAAGTTTATCATCTGTTGCAGACGCTATTGGTTTTCATTTTAATGCTGAAGGTTCAACAAAATACGTTATAACTTTTCCTGATGCACAAAAAACGTTTGCTTATGATTATAAATTAGACTTTTGGTCGGAGTGGTCGTACTGGAATCATACAACAGGAACGAGATCAGATTATATTGGCCGAACTGGTTGTTTTATCCCTAAATGGAATAAGTATATTGTCGGATCAAATGCAACTGGTAAACTGTATATTGCATCAAGGGAATATAGCAAAGACGAAGGTACAGACATTATCCCTGAAATAATAACATCAAGGGTTGATTGGGGTTCGCAAAACAGAAAAGCATCATCAAAACTTAGAATTAAAATAGAACGTGGTACAAATGGAGTACTTGATACAGATGCGCCAAAGATTTATTTTGCGAAGCGTGACGATGGAAAAAAACAATGGAGCCGAGATAGGGAAATTGATTTAGGTATAGCCGGAGACACATATTCATATGCCACTTTTCGTCAATTAGGTACATATAGAGATAGACAATACAGATTTAGAATGCAGGGAGCAATTTCAACTATTTCACGAGCAACCGAGGAAATTGAGGCTATAACATGACAACAAAAAGACCTGTTATCACAACAAACATACAAGACCAGTTTCGCAATAATAGAGAAATGCAAAGATTCCTAATGGATTTGTCGGGGATCACAAGCGAAACAGCAGAGTTAAAAAATAAATTAAACATAATTTCTGCCGTTGCTGATATAGACAACCCTGTCGAGCTTGCTAAATTAAACGCTGAATTATCAGGAGTTATGCTTATTGCGATAAAATCAGGTGTCTACACTCTGTATGAATACAGTTTGATATCATTAACAGAAAATTCACCTTACATTGTTTCAGGTTCGTCGGGGTCTTGGGTTGCTGTCGGTGGGAAATATATCAACAGTGATTTAAATGTTAACGGAAGCTTAGAAGCAAAGACAACTTTAAATGTTGCTGGCGTGTCAACAATGAACGGTGCTCTTAATGCAAAGACAACTTTGAATGTTACTGGCGTGTCAACAATGAACGGTGCTCTTAATGCGAAAGATGCACTAACAGTTGACGGTATTTCAACATTTAAAGAAAAAGGAACATTTCAAAAAGACCTCGATGTTACATTAAATACTAATATCGGTGGAACGTTAAACGTTGATGGGCACACCGATCTCAATAGTACAATAGAGGTTGACGGTGTTTCAACATTTAAGTCAAGAGCCAAATTCGAAAATAACATTGCTGTTGATTTTAATGCCACAGTCGGTGGAACATTAGGTGTTACCGGAACAACAAGTGTTGGTTCACTATCTGCGTTAGCTATAGGAACAGGAACATTAAATTGTATTTCTGTTGCAACGTTTCGAAATGTCATAGCACTTTACACACCAATTTCAACACCATCTGCTCCATCAAGCGGCGGTGTATTGTACATTGATAGTTCAGACGGTGATTTTAAAATAAGATTTTCAAATGGAACAATACGAACAATAGCGACTAATTAGGAGCAAATATATGGGTAGATTTTCGATAAAAGATGTTCTTGACCCAGGTGGTGCTGTGATTGATAAAGTATCTGGTGGAAATAAAACGACAAAAGACATCTTAAATATTGCTACAGCCGGCATTGATCCAACGACCGCTATATATAGAGGTATGGAAGATCCAGATAGCGTGTCAAGTTATTTAGCCGACCCTATGGACTTATTCGGCAAAAGAGCAGATGCAGCACTTGATGAACAACAGAGAGTCGCTGAAGGTTCAGCGGCAGCCGGGATATCAAGCTTAGAGCAACAGCAAAAACAAATTGAAGAACTTTATGCACCATATTATGATCAAGCTGTTTCTGCGCTACCGCAATTACAAGCTATGATAATGGGTGGAGATGTTGACTATACACCATCAAAGCTATACGACTACCAAAAAGAGATTGGCGAGAGAAATATTAGGCGACGTCAAGCCTCTAAAGGTCAATTAGGATCAACAGCAACAAAGACTAAATTGGCTTCTTTTTATGGTGATCTTGCAGCAGAGGAAGCCGAACGTGCATATGGTGGTTATCTTTCTCAAGTCAAAATGGGGACAGGAGCAGAAAGCGCAGTTTCAGCATCAGGAGAAAGGACAGCCACGAACGTTGGATCACTTTACGGCAATTTAGGTCAGCAGCAACAAGCCATATATGGTAATTATGGAACAGCAAGACAATCAGCTTATTCAGGGTTAGCAAATACATTATCCGGTTTAAGTCAATATATGATGACACAGGGGGGCTAACATGGCTTTTTGGGCAGCAATTCCAATGATTGCGAGTACGGGTTCAGGTATAGCGGGGCAAAAAGCCGCACAAGATGCAGCTATTAGTGGCGCTGAATCATCCGCAAGAATCGAACAAATGAACCGAGAGTATCAACAGAAAGTTTTTGATAAAAATATAGAAGCTCAGAAACCTTTTTATGAAGCCGGTAAAACCGCTATAGACCCTTATGCAAGAGCGGTTAGAGGCGAAGGCAACGCAATGTCAAGTGGTCTTGCTCAAATGCAAAAAGGTTTACTTGCTAAAGATACAGCATCTATGTCTGATTATGTTAAAAATCTAACATCCGGCAGACTTGAGGCAGAAGAGGGCGAGAAATACAAGGGCAGATTACTTGATTTACAGCAAATAGGATTAGGCGTTTCTGGATCAGCTGGCCGTACAGCTTCTAATTTAGGCACATCATTAGCTCAGTCATACGCACGTGAGGGGCAAACAGAATTAGCGGCACGTATGGGAGAACAGACAGCATTAAGCAATATGTGGACTCAAACAATGGATACTCTGTCGGGACTACCTGCTTATTATGAAGCGTCGAAAGGTCAGCAAAGCAGTAGACAAAAACCAGATTATGGCTATGGCTCCGGTCTAAATCAACCGTACGGAAACAACATCGCCTAAAGGGGGATAAATGGCACAACAAAGATATGTAGGGCAAGATATAGGCGGTTTCGGTAGGCTGGCAGATATGAAACTCAGATTAAGAGGGGAAGCACGAGCAGACCAGGCAGCAGAAATGCGGAGCCAGCTTTCTAATATCCAACTTCAGCAAGCAAGATCAAACATGGAAGAATTGGGACGACGAAAGCAAATACAAAGCGGTTTAACAGCATTAAACCAAAATCTTCCTGAAGGTGAAAACAGTTTCACAGCCTCATATAAATACTTAATGGAAAATGACCCGAAAATGGCTAATGATTACATGAACAGCCAAAGTGAGAGAATAGAGCAAATTTATAAAATGGATACTCAGGCAGGGGCAGATGCTTTTAACGACACTATCGGGCGTGTAATGAATACAACAGTTAGCCCCGTACCCGGCAAAGACGATCTTGTAAAGGCCACAGACACAAGCACAGGGAGACAGTCATATTTACAGAAGACTGCTAAGGGGTTTGTCCCTTATTCAATGCCTGAAGGAATGACTATTGAAGAATCTGAAGGAATAGAACCAATACCTGATGCAAAACTTGAGTATTGGGCACGACAAAAGATAGCTACCGGCAAAAAAATATTCAATGTCAGAGGTAAAAAGGCTAATGAAATAAACAGACAAATTGAAGAAAAAGTTGCAGAAATACAACTTGCAGAGGGTGTAACAGGTGAGGAAACAGCATATTTACAGGAAGATAGAAAAGCAATACAAAAATCAATAGCAGCACAAGAGAAACAACGTGGTTCAATGACAAGTTTTGTTGAAAATCTTGGCAAACAAATTGATCATGTTGCGACTGTTGCAAAAAATATAAAAACAATGGATACAAGATTGTTCAATATGCCTGTAAGATTTGTTAAAAGAAAATTTATAGGTAGCCCAGAGTTGTCAAAATATGAGGTATATCTTGGTGAAATTCAGTCAGAGATAGGAAAATTATCATCAGGTTCAACAGCCTCAGTATCAGAATTATCTGAAGGTGCAAGGGTAAAATGGGAAGGCATCCTTGATGAGAACTTAAGTATTGAAGATATGCTTGAAGTATTGGAAGAAGTAAAAGAGGCTGGATTCATACGCCTTGAAAGTGTTGACGAAGGATTAAGAGAATCAAGGTCAAGATTACGTGATATAGGCGGTGGTGGGACACTCAAAGATAAATTAACAAAACCTGTCGATTATGATACCGCAACAGATGAAGAACTTTTTAAGATACTAAAGGGTAAATAATGGCATTTACACAAGAACAATATAAAGCTTTTAATGAATTATATGAAAGGGGTTCATTGTCAGAAGATCAAACCAAATCTTTTGAAACTCTTAAAGATCGTGGTGCTTTTGATGAATATATTTCTCCAAAAGTAGATGATATAAAGCCTACAATTGATGTGCCAAAAGAACCTGTTAAAACATTCGGGCAACGTGCTCTTGAAACTGCTGAGCCAGCTGTTGAAACATTAAAAAATATAGGTCGTGTTTATCCAGCTCTTGAAACAGCAGCCAATCTCGTAACTTCTACTTATGGTATCCCTGCCTCTGGCGTTGCTGGTTTAATGGCATTACCTTTTGGTGTAGAAAAATCAAAAAAAGCTATAGAAGCAACACAAAAAGCTCTTGTATATGAGCCACAGACAGAAAAGGGAGCTGAATTAACAGAGGCTACAGCATATCCTTTTACAAAATTAGAAGAAGGAGCCGAAGCTGTAGGTAAACCAATATCCGAGGCTGGATATCCTAAAACAGCAACGGCTTTACACACAGCCATAACAGGCGCACCAGCTGTATTAGGTGCTCGTAAAACAATATCTAAACCTCTAAAAGCTATAGACGCAAAAACAAAAGCTATTGTTCGTAAAAATATCAATAAAGCTGTTAGACCTGCTGTTGCAGGTAAAAGAACAGCATCACAAACAAAAGCGTATTATGATAAAGCAACAACAGCCGTTGAAGAGATTGTAAGAAATAAAGAGAATCTTGATATTGTAAACGCATCTGGAGAAAAAACAAAGGGTTTGCCTAAAACATTAGATGAATTTTCACAAGCTGTTGAACAAACAAAAAGAAATGTTTTTACAGAATATGATGCTCTTGCAAAAAAGGCCGATATTCTTGGTGATAGTCCAGGTGGTATAAAAGTAAATCTTGATAAAACAGCCACTAAACTTGATCCAGTTTTAAACAATAAAATTTTAAAAGATATGTCTCCTGAAACAATTGAATATGCTAAAACAAGAATTGAATCACTGAAGGGCAGAAAGAATTATACAGCACTTGAAACACAAGAAGCAATTCAATTTTTAAATCAAACCCTTGAAAATTTTTACAGAGATCCTACACCAGCATTAAAAGGTAAGGCCCTTGTAGATTCCATGATCGCTAATGATCTAAGGGCACAACTCGACGCATCTATAACAAAGGCGACAGGTAAAGAATATAGCCAATTAAAGAAAGCATATGGTGCATTAAAAACAATTGAAAAAGATGTAAATAGACGAGCAATTGTTGATAGTCGTAAAAATAATAAAGGTTTAATAGATTTCTCTGATATATTCACAGGTGGCCATGTAATAGCTGGAATGTTGAGATCTGAACCAGCAGCAGCAGCAGGTGGCTTGGCATCAAAAGGAATAGCAAGTTATTATAAAATGTTAAATGACCCAAATAAAATGGTTAAGACAATGTTTAAAGATGTTGAAGCTCTTGGTAAGACAAAACAAAAAAGTATTGCTCCAGCGACAATAGGTATAACAGGAACAGCAATAGCACAAAACAAGGAGAAATAATGGCAACAGAAGCATTACAAATAGATGCACTATGGGCAGGGTTAAACGATCCTGACACTGGTCAATCATATTCAGGGGCTATTGTAGGTTTCTTTGAAGCTGGAACAACAACACCAAAAGCTGTTTGGCTTGACAAAGAAAAAACATTACCCACAACCGCCGGACTTGCTCAAACAACACTAAGCTCTAACGGCATCGCTAAAGTTTTCGGAAGTGGATCTTATAAAATAAACATCTATGCTCCAACAGATACAGGCTTAACAACACCGTTGTCAGGCTCAATTGACGGTGCAACCTATCTATCACCGTACAGCGATAGCTATGATACAATAGCTGATTTAAAAGCCTCGACTATTTCCTATGACATAGGCACTAAAATAAATGTTTATGGATATTATACCAAAGGAGATGTTGGTCTTAGAGTTTATGAAGTTGTAGCAACCGGAACCGGAACAGACGACGGTGGAACATACATAACATCAACCGACACCTTAAGACAATATCACCTGATTGATTATAATGTATGGTCTTTTGAGCTTTTCGGCGCAAAGGGTAACGGATCTGATAGTGATGTAACAGCTTTCAACGCTGCTATTGCGGCCTCAATTAGTTACAGCGAAAGTACAATATTTGGTACTTTCGGAAAAACATATAATCTTGATGTAATTGTATCAATAATACAAAGTGACTTGGGCATTGATTTTAGGGGTGCAACAGTAATAGGTGTGGCTTTATGTCTACAGTGGAACGGCGTGGCAGGTTACACAGATAAATCAGGTGTTTGGACAGGTGTGCCGACTGGTAATTTTGTAAGAAACGGTAAATTCTATAATACCGAATTACCATATGCACAATATCAGCGTGGTTTTGTGATGGAGAATATGTCACAGACTGGAGTGTCAAACACGGCGTTGACCGTTTCATGTTGTCAAGATAGTACATTCAGAAACATTGATATAGCTGGTGGTCAGGCTGAGGGTGGACAGTTTGCGGCATTATTTTTACATTCAAACAATACAGTTGTAGAAAATGTATATATGCACGATTATGCTTATTATTACGCCATGCAGTTTAAAGGCGGCCGAGATAACATAGCCATGAATTGTAATAGTGTAAACGTGAAAGCACCAGTTGCAGACCCAGGAAAAACAGCTTTTATGGTTGCATATTATACAAGAGGAGACTCACCAGGGGGACCATCAGGAACAGGATCAGTTTTAAGTAAATACCCTTATCTTTCAACATCATCAGACCCTTGGACTGATCCAGATGATCAGAGAGCCACACTTAACACAAAATATATTAACTGTAATGCTTATAACTCTAATGGTATTGGCTATGATTGTATTGAAAGCCAGGGCGTGTCAATAACAAGATGTTCAATATTTGATACGAACGGAGGTATTCTACTAAGAACAAAGGGAAATGTACCAACAACACCAGAGCACCCTGTCAGTACAAATTGGGGTAAAGAAAAAGATTTCCTTGTTGATGATGTAAGAATGAAAAACCTTGGAACGTTGGCATATCCTGGCCGTGGCATTAGAGTTCAAAATGATACTTACAACTACGGGCAAGCGTTACCTCCATTGATCCCATACAATCCTTTCACCGGTATAGTGATTAAAAATGTACAGATGGAAAACATATCTCTTGACGGTATAAGTATTGTCGCTACTCAAGGTGCGAAAGTAACAAATTGCAGAATCGAAAACTGTAACACTGTTGGATATTCTACAAATAATTATTCGGGTCTTGTATCAAGACAAAACGATGGAATTTATATTGATAATGTAACATCGGTTGATACACAAAGCACACCGACAACTTATTATACAATGGTTTCATCAAACACCATGCCTGCAACAGATGGAACAAACAGACCGACAAATATAACAAATTGCTATAACAAGGGCGGCACAAACGCCTATGGTTTCGCTCTGTGGGCAGGTGAGAATTATTTCGGTAACACACCTGCCGACGCAATTACAACAACAACTGTTGCAGCAGACACAAACGAAGACGTAAGACTCGAAGTGTTAAGCTCAACCGAGCGAGCAGTAACAGCAGAAATATTTAGCCCACAGTTAAAAAATTATTACAAAATATCAGGTCTGTTTTCATGTGACGCTGCTGGTGCTATAACACAAAACGGAGCAACAACAGAGATTGCAAAAATAGAGACAACGGCCGGTTGTTCTGTTTCTTTCAACGTCGTATTAGCTAATTACCTAAGAATACAAGTTGACAGCAACAGTAACGACGCAACGTGGTATGTTAAATGGGAGAGTGTAAAAACAATATTATGATATGGAAATTATCTAAGAACTCATTGAAAAATAGAACAGGAATTGACCATAAACTTATTGAAATAAATGAACTTGCCTTAACCATAAGTCCTATTGATTTCGGTATTCCTAAATATGGTGGGTTAAGGACCGACAAAGAGCAATATAAGTTATTTATTGACGGTGGTTCTAAGTGTGACGGATACAATAAAAAAAGCTATCACCAGACAGGCAAAGCACTTGATTTTTACGCATATGTTAACGGCCATGCTTCATGGGAAGAACATCATTTAACAACGGTTGCAGCAGCGCATTTGCAAGCTGCCTCGATATTAGGATATAAACTTGAGTGGGGTGGCTTCTGGAAAAACTTCAGAGACTTTCCTCACCTACAATTGAAGGACTAGAAAATTGGGATTCTGGAGCGTAATAACAGGCGCAAAAGCGATAGACACAACAACGAAGATAGCAGAGAAAACAACAGACGGGATTATTTCCGGACTTGATAAGATTTTCTATACTAAAGAAGAGCAAGCAGAGACATTAACAAGGCGTCTTGAAATTGCTGATAAAATAGCAACTACACATATCAAGTTGATGGAAGCAACAGCAAGCGAAACGACTACAAGAAGTATCACACGGCGCATTGTTGCTATATTCGTGATGATATTGACGTTTATCAGCATGTTTTCTATGGGTTTAGTTTGGAAATTGGACAAGGAATGGGCCTTATTTATGCTCGAACTTGTTAAGCATTTTCAAATTGGAGTAGCTTTTATCAGTGTTATCTTTTTCTTTTTTGGAAATTATTTGATTGGAAAGTTCACAAAGAAGTAGACTTCAGATAGTGCAATAAACGCACTATCTGAAACAAAACTTTTGACAAATAGACCCCCTTATTTGTTAATCTTCATATAAGTCGTCAATATTATTATGTATAATTTTATCAATTTCTGGATCAGTAGAAACTTGTGAACCTAAAATAGCTTCACAAATACTTACAATATCTGTTTCGAATTTTAGTTCAGGGTAAACCCCCGACACTTTCAGCGTTGCAGTATGATGAATTTTGCAGTGACAATGGACGCAAAGAGTTATTAAATTATCCGGTCTATCCTTGCCTCCCTGCGATCTGTATAAAATATGATGTGGGAGATCCAAAGGCCATCCGTTCGAGCAATATGGATTCTGACATCTGTTATCATCTCTCATATACACCTCAGCATAAATACTTTTCAACCTCTCAGGACTAACGCCCCGTTTCTTTTTCTTCTTTTTCCCTGGCTTGGGGATCGGGTATACTTCCATCGTTTAACCTCCATGAATACATTTATCTGTTTCGGCAACCAAAAAATAAGCATTCTTACCTGCACGCCAAGCTTCACGAATAGGTGTTAGTTGTTCTTGAATTTCCATTTTATCAAATTCTTCATATATTCCAAAACATGCTGCTACACATCTTCTCATACTTGTTTTTGTTTTTTTATCCATCGTAACCTCCTATATTAAGCCTTGCACAGCCTATTTTATAATCAACATAATCCATAAATTTCATAACCTGAATGGATCTTTCAAGCGTATCAAAATTAGAAAGACTATCTTTGAAATATATAACAAGATCATAGCAATAGTTTTTTGCCATAGTAAGTTGTGACTCTTTCGTACAAGATGAAATAACTTTATTTATTTTTGTCAATATTTCTGGCTTTGTCATCGTTTAACCTCCTATAAATATTCATCAATTACTTTTGCTGGTGGCACTTGCATACTAAAATAATGCCACACCCAATCAATAACCTGTGTAATAAACTGAGACATTTCCGGTTCGAGATAATCAGCGAGAGATTTCACCTTGATGAAATTTCCGCTGATATCTGTAGACTTAATTCCAAACTCTTCCTTGAGAAAATAATGCCAATCTGCTTGGCTTAACCCGGTATCAGCAAGCATTTCTTTTTCAAGCCATGGCAGTATGCCGCCCCGATAATAACCCATCTGTTTCAAGCTCTTTTTAGGCTTGTATTTCTCGAATGTGACCTTAACCCGCTTATACTTTCCAAGCTTCCCGGGTAAATTCTGCAAATCAAATTTTTTTTCCCAATTAAACTTACCGTCTGAAGGGTTGCAGTAAAGGATATGTTTTTTCATGAAAACAACCACTCTATTATATCCTTAATGAAAATAATAACTTGAAAACCGAACCAAACCAAAAATAAAAAAGACGCTATTGTTAATGCAAGATGTATCATTTTAAAAGCTCCTCTAATTTTACGATTCTATCCTCTAATTTTTTTAATTTATCTATTTCTTTTTTTATGCCAATAGAGCAAATACTACAATCGCTATCGCAAGATGCTTTACATTGCGCACAGATATCTTCATCGAGTGTTGAGCCTAATTGTTTTAGTGGTTCTCTCATCTTGTTTATCCTTTTGTTAAAAAACGCAATTATCCCATTAATCTTTTTTTCTAAGTACAATTTTTTGTTTAAATTCTACCTTTTTAACTTGTTGTTTTTTCTTCTTTTTTCGTTTTTTCTTTTTTTTAGGCTTTACGAATGGTGCATTTTTATACTCCATTCTAAAACACCATGGAACACCAACCAATTCCTCATGTTCAAGTCTTAAAAACTTCTCCAAGTTTGATTCTTTTCTCAAACCATGAGCTTTCATATGGTGATTACCGCAAAGTATAATAAGATCTGTATCAAGTTCTTCACCACCAAATCTATCATAATTAATATGATGAACCTGTACACCCCTCTTTTCACCGCATATTTCACATTGTTTACCACGGCTTTTAAAAAGTCTTTGTCTAATCTCTTCCCATTCAGGCGAATTTATAAAGGCTCTATGTTCTTTTTGTCTTTTAGATAACTTATTAGTGGATTGTTGACAGGTATAGTTTTTTTTGGTATTTAATATATTAGTCAATTTAACTTCTCCAATAAGTTATTTTGATATTAAGGTCGGACATCTTGTAAATGTTCCGACCTTTGTTTTATATTTACATTATTTCAGGCACTTGTCAATCATCTTTCTGTAGCCAATCTTCTTCTATTTCTTCGATGAACCATTCATCATGAACATTGTCCTCAAGAATTTCATAATCACTCTGAATACCATCAGAACAGTGGTGGCATAAATAACCTGTGGGCTGACACTCCTGCATAAACTCATCAAAAACCTCCTTACTGGTCTTACCCTCCACATCAATATCCGCTTCAAACTCCGCGCTTGCTCCGACCGGTAACCACATTTTAATTTTCATCGTTTACACTCCTTTATTTAATATTATCAAGAAAAGCCTGAAAGACTCCATCAACCTTCTCTATGAAATCAGTAAGCATTCCTTCATTCATATCAGCAATTTCAACAACAGGCTCTTTTATCGCCTCACAATAAAACTTTGATATTTGTATTTTTTCATTATCTGTAAGGTCTTTTTCATCAAGTAACACATTGAGCTTATAAACCAAGTCAGGTTTATTGTCTGTAAGGTCTTCTATAGGTGGCAATGCCCATGCAGGTAGCTGAGGTGTATCCCATTTATAATAAGTACGCTTTTTATCCTTTGCGATATGACACCCACTATTTTGACCACCTGCATTAATCTTAACAAAAGTAGATTCAAGATTGTATAAATATCGACCAATACCCCACTGTACCCCGGCTCTCTTCATTGCACCAGACAGACCACCTTTTACCGCCTCAATCTGTGTACTCGCTGCACCATCCCACTTTGTAACCCATTCATCTTCTATTTTAATAGAAATTCCACAGAGTATCCCACCGTCGGGAGCCTTTTCATAATGATTTTTCCACATGCCAGGGCCACAAACATCGTCGAGCCTATCCATTATAGCCCTGTTAGTTACATAACAAAGAGCCATAGCCCATATATTACCATCTTTCTTTGTTCCATCTCTACCAATACGCCACTCTACGTCTTCAGCTTTAAACGGCTCTCTTAATTGCTGTAAATCCATGATATTCCCCTAAAAATTCTAATTGTCTTTCCTTAGCTTCATCCTTGCCACACTCGCACTTGCTGCCATCTGCTAAATGATATGTACTATTGCATTTGCTGCATGACATCACGGTCCACGGTTCAACCATCTTAACACCCTCCTATTAAATCCGTATATCTTTATGAACCTTAATTGACGTTATCATCCAATTATAACCGCAGAATTTATTTGTAACTTTTTCACGGGGCAAAGCTTCCCTGATTTCTACATTAGCACCCCAACCATCACCAAAATTATAATAATAATTACCGATAAATTCACGGTTCTTTTTTGAATCAGTTTTAGTGAATACCTTTGTAAACTTGTCTTTATCACCTGACCATCTGCCGTTCCAGCTATTATTATTTGGCATTGTTAACTCTGCTATTAGTCGCATTTAACACCCTCCATTCTTTTATATGCTTAGCCAGGGCCTCAGCCCCCATTGCCTTTTTAATTACTTCGCAGTTTACAGTTATTTGGAAAGGCGCATCCTCCGGTAAAAAAACATATTGCCCGGCGGCCGTTGTATCGAATTTACACATATTTTTAAGTGCTTCCTCTCTTATCACACGTTCGAGAGTTGTTCCCCGGTGATTATTGGCATGGCCATTTACAATTTTAACACTATCAGGATCAACTTCTACTCTCGTTTCGAATACTTCAAATATTCTGACTATCATTTTAGGTTCTCCTGTGTTATATATTGTTTACACAACTTATTTAGTAACAATCTTTCATCGTTTTACTCCATCGTTTAGTTAAAGGCTCGGTGTTCTTCAGCACCGAGCCTTACCTTTTTTGATCTGCAAATTAACTATTTATACATAAACCTCCTTATATTTTCACCTTAAACAACATACTCCGAAACAAATTTTATCATCTGTTTCACAATCTACAATTAACTCTGTATCCTCCTCTTCATCACATTCATCACAAGGTACATACTCAACACCTGATCCACCACATGAATCGCATATTGAACCATCGTACCCACCTTCTCCACTGCCGTTACAAGTACAGCATATATCTTCTACAAAACCAGTATCTTCGCAATTATCGCACATGCTATTTGCCCTCCATCTGCTTTAAGTGCTCTCTATAATTTGATACAGTGTACAACCCGCAGTTTTCACATTTAAGTTTTCTCTGATCGCATACTAATAAACTACATATTGTATCAAGTGCTTCGTCTAATTTTTCGCCTTTGGTTTTCATATCGTCACTCCTTAAAGTTAATTTCGTTTGTTGTGACTACATAATTGCATGGGTGGTTTTAGATGTCAAGAGGAATTTGTAATATTTTGTAATAAAATAACACTTGACAGCAACATTGATGTAATGTATTGTAACTCACAACATTAATTAAGGAGGCGAAATTGAGAGACTTTTATACAAGACAGGAATTAGCAAAAGAAATGAATGTAGGTGTTCGCACTATAGATAAATGGAAGAGAGAGTTTGGACTACCTTATCATAAATTCGGTAGCGAAGTTGTTTTTAAAAAAGATGAATTTGAGCAATGGGGAAAAGATAGGGCAGACGCTGAAATTAAAAAGAAAAAGCTTTTATTAGAGGTTGAGAAACAAAAGGAGCGGAAATGAGACTATTTAAATTCCCTAAAGAAGAGGTCAGATTCGAATGCGAAGTTGAAGACAATAAGAAAGGTTGCCCATGCGGTAAATCAACAAGAATAATCCGCCTTTCGATGTATGAAAACAACGCACTACTTGAAAACTGTGGAACAACCACAGGACCAAAGGCAGCCATTTACATACTTAGAAATGCAATGGGAATTGCCGTTTGTGAAGACCATATAAGATAAGGAGCGGAAACAATGAAATACATAGTCGAATTAGAGGAAGGAGTTTATATCGCACCTTGGGACGGTGACCCAGGCAGAACGCATGTTAAAGAAAATGCCACAAGGTTTAAAAACATTTCACTCGCATACAAGGCTATTAGTAAAGCATTTGAATGTAGAAACTTTAATAATCCGAGAGTAATAGAGGAATCATGAAAACAATAATAACAGATGAAGAAATTGAAAAAGTTCACGGAAACTCTAATTTCGGTGGAATGGATAAACGAGATGTTGTTAACCAAGGTATATTAAAATGTGCAGCAGGTTATTATCAGGGACAAACATCAACACTAATAATCGCAGCGCATGGCCTTACAAATGAAAAATATGAATTGACTCCAAAGGGCAAGGCTTATCTTTGGGCAGCATTTAAAAATAAAATTAGCGTATAGGAGAGAATCATGAAATCAATAATAAAACTAATACTACTAATCATAATCGACTCTGTATCCGGCAAGCTTATATTAATGTTCCCATACGAATTGCGGGCGGCTGCATTCATGGCATTCATGGGGCTGATTTGTTTTAACGGATATGTGATATTTTATGGTGAGGGGGAATGATGGAATTAACAAATAATCAAAAAGGATACATAAACATGATAAACCTAAATGATTACCAAGTAGGCCAGAAACTTTATTTTTATAATATGGAATCTGCGATTTACTTAAGAGTCGAAAGAATAAACAAAAAAACAATAACTATGAAAGGCCCATTGCATGATCAATCTAAAAACAAACTTTCCGAAGCTGGAATGGTAAAGCAGTGCAATGATTATTATACATACCATATTTGCAGCTATAAAACATATCGTAAGTTAAAAGAGCAGTTTTCGGTAGGAGAAAAATTTAATGAACTTTTCATGTATGAACCAGAAGGATTGTCGACAGAAGCTAAGAAAAAAATGATTTCAATATTGTATCAGGATAAGAACAAATAACAACTCAAACTCTACACTTGACACGTTCGGCTTATAAGCGTAGAGTAAGTAAGAAATAAAAAAGGAGTAAGCGAATGTTTAACCCAATGCAATCAAGAAATACAGGTCCAGGTGGTGAAGATTTTGGAAATAAAGAAGAGGCACCAATGTTTAAAAAATCGTATAAAAAGCAATTGGTAAGTATGATTTCCGAGTTTAGAGAGTTGGGCGCAACTTATAAAGAAATAAGAACATATTTAAACGGCCATGAATTTAAAACGCCTAACGGCAAACAATGGTCAGACGCTTATGTATTTATATTTTATAAGAAGAATAAATAAGAAAAGCCCACTCGACATGGGCTTGACTGGTGGAACTATTAACTTAAACCCACCTTACCTAAAAACACATTAAAAGTCAATAAGGATACATAACAATGCATACAGCTAAAGATTTTCTTGATAAAATGATTGAAAATAGAAAAATATATGAAGATGAATCTAAAAATCCATTAAAAAAATACGCACGATGCAAAATGCTTCTTTTTGAAATGAATTTATCAAATAACGCATATGATAAAATAATACAAATACTCATTGAAGAGCTTGGTATATAAAAGGATTACAATATGAATCATTCATTTAATGTAGAAATTGCAAAGATTTATGGTGTTGATGGAGCTATTATTGTAGAAAATCTTTACTTTTGGATTGCAAAAAATAGAGCCAACGAAAAGCACTACCACGATGGGCAATACTGGACATATAACAGTGTCAATGCTTTTACTGTATTATTTCCTTATTGGTCATATAAACAAATAAGGAGAATATTAGATAATCTAATAAAAAAAGGCGCTATAAATACAGGAAATTATAATAAAGTTGGGTATGACAAAACAAAATGGTATGGTTTAAGCCAACATATATTTGATGTCTACCATTTGGGCACTTCCATTTGCCCAAATGGGCACACCGATTCGCCCAAAAGGGCACATCCAATTACCCAAAAGGGCAAACCTATACCAGATATAAACACAAATATAAACACAGGTATATTTAAAAACCCAACAATCGAAGAGATAAAAACTTACTGCCACGAAAGAAAAAATAAAATAGATCCTGAACACTTCTTTGATTATCAGGTATCAAGAGGTTGGATTCTTAGTAACGGTAAAAAAATGAAATGTTGGAAAGCTACGATACGAACATGGGAAAAGAACGATAAAAAAACTCCACAAAAACAAATGTACGCAACATTCGAGGACTAAAATGTTAAACCACTTATACAAGAAAGAAATTGAAAACACAGTTCTATCAAGCTTTATCTATGAAAATGATGATTTCTTTTCAAGTGAATTTAACGAAAATCAATTCACTGAAAACAGGATTCTTGTTTTCCAGTCAATAAGAGAAATATTGAATTCAGGCAATGAAGCTGATCTGGTTTCTTTAAGTGAAAATCTTACAGGGAAAGTTAAAATAACCGAACTAACAACAATAGTTGATTCACCTGTATCAACAACAAACTTAGATTATCATTACAAGACACTCGAGAATGCCCGTTTAAGACGAGAAATGTATCAGGCGTACACTAACGGCTTAGACATGATTAAAAATGGCTTAAAACCCCTTGAAATTGATTCGCATGTAAAGTCAAAAATAATTAATATTGAAACTCATGAACCTGTAAAAGCTTTTGATCTTGCAATGTCAACCTATGAAGAAATAGTTGATGAGGCGAAAAACGGTAAAGAAATAGGGCTTAAAACCGGAATGAGGCGACTCGACAACAGGATGAACGGGTTTTGCCCACAGGAATTAATTGTTGTTGCCGGCCGGCCTGGAACCGGTAAAACTTCAATTGTTGCAAACTGGATGAGAAACTTTGGTTTTTTCAATGAGCCTGGCATTGTCTTCAGCCTTGAAATGTCAAACCGTCAGTTAATGCGGAGAATGATGTGTGATATGGGTTCAGTAGATGGTAAATATCTTTTTAGAGGCCAGATTAAATTCGGAAAAAACTCAAACATCTGGAAAACTCTTGAAAAAACATCATCGAAAATATCAGAGATGCCTATTCAGTTTGATGATACCGCAAACATGACAATTGATAAGATTTACAGCAGGGCTAAGAAAGCAAAAACACTTAACAATATTAAGTATGTTGTGATTGATCACCTTGGGCTTATTTCCGGTTGGACCACACCAGGGCAGGAGGCAAAAGCAGAGATAACAAGAATGTGTAAAATGATGGCAAAAGATCTTGATTGTGTTGTTATTATCTTATCTCAGATGAACAGGAATATTGAAAAGAGGGAAGGGCGAGAACCAAAAATGTCAGACTTGAGGGACGCAGGGAGTATTGAACAAGATGCTGATATAATAATATTTCCTGATGTACCAGAGAAGAATGTAAACGGAACAAAGGATGATGAATTTGAGCTGGCTGATCTTTACATTGCAAAAACTCGGCGTGGTCGTGTCGGGAAAATTGATCAGATGAACTGGCAAGGCCATTATTTCAGGTATTCGGATAAAAACTAATTATAATTTAACTAAGAGGATTGAATAATGGATAACATTAAAAAAATAGGTGTAAAATTAACAAGAGCAGAAAGAAGAGGCCGTAAAATAATAATAGTGATTGAGCCTGATTTATTTAGTAGCGAGGTTTTTGGAGTGACACCTTTTTACGATGAGGGAGACGAAAAGAATCAACTTCAAAATGCTCAGTTCGTTGTAAATATAACAGAAGAAGATTATAAAGTAGATGCAAATGTAAGCTATACAGGGTGTCACTACACAAAAGGGCATACCCAACTACACAGCTTAAGCGAATGCGCTCTTAGTAAGAAGGATGTAGCTTTGAATTGGTTTTTAACTGAAGAAGAGAAATATTATACAGAGGATCGCATACAGCAAATATTAAAACTGTGGGTTGAAGATGAAGAATTTTATAAAAAATTGGTAGAAATATCTACAAGAAGAAAAAAAGAATTTAAAATATTGGAGTTTAATAAAATTAAAGAACGCTACGAGATAGCTCTTGGTGAGTTCGATAAAGCACTAAAGGCGTTTTGATAAATGAAATACATAAACAAAATATTGTTGAATAATAACAAAGGAGACTAACGATGAATAAAATGTATGCAGAATTGGACAGCCGGATACAGAAAAACAAAGAAACTCTTATTAATTTCGGAAAATCAAAAGGCATGTATTACACAGAATACGTATACGAAAGCCTTAAAACGAAAACAGTCAAAGCAGTTAGACAGGAAATGAAAGATTTCGGTATCGTAAGACCGCCGGATATTGAAACAATAAGAAGCGTGAAATTTAGGGTTGAGCGACAACTTGAGACTGTCGGAAATGAAAAAAAGAAAATATGTATGAAATGTAATCATAGGGTGGTTGGTGATGGATTACATAGTCACTGCACCAAATGCTTTGAAGATAATAAGAAAATAGACAGCCGAAGCGATTTCCGAGAAGCCCCGTTGAGAATGACTCATGGTGCTTATTATTAAAATAATATCAAATATGTGTTGACACTTTACGCTTAACAACGTAAAGTGAAACATAAACTAAAAGGAGGGCAACATGAAAGACCACAGAGGGCGGCACTCAATAAGAAACGGAGAGCAAAACAGAAAGAAAGTCAAAGAATGGATGATAAAAAATCCTGACGCAACAATGAGGCAATGCGAGAAAGACCTCGGTTTGTGCCATGTAACAGTGCGAAAGCATATTAAGGCGATTAAGGAAGATTACGACGAAATATTAAAGCGACAGGGGGATTGATAAGTGGATAACACTGTTAGATTAGAATATTTTAATGGAAAAGAGTGGGAGCGACAGGGGGAGCGATGAAAACAGCAGACAAAGAAGACATAATAACATTTGATGATGAGCCAGATATAGAAGCAATTCCTTGTCCTGTGTGTGGAGCGATTTTAATAACATCTTACGGCGAAGATAATATTGATAATGTCGAAAAATGTAAGATTTGCAAGGAAGAATTTGAAATAATATGAAGCTTTAAGATTAGATAGTTATTTTAAAATATATAAAAGGTGATTAACATGGCAACTAAAAAACAACACAAAGAAATAGAAAATGATTATTATTACATGGTTAGAACCCACGGCGAACCGTCAGATTTGACAGGTGGCTTTGTTGAAGGAGATAAGCTTGAGGATTTACTGAAGAAACCGACAATAACAACGGCTTATAATATCTATAAAAGTTTACTTCAATATGGCTTTCAATCTCCAACAGATTATTTATGGTGGTGTGATCGCACAAGACATGAATATGGGTGCGGTGAATCTACATATAAAGACGTATCTCAAGATAAAAGAGCTGTTGAAATACATGATAAATATCATTGCTAATGAGGAAGAATTTGAAATAATATAGGGGGATATGATGAAAGAGAAGATTTGTTTTGGTAAGACTAAAGCCGAAATACCAAGATGCGAAACTTGCGATCTACTTGGGTATTGTGCCCCACGAAAGGAGTTTGACCGGACATGTGAAGCTGGCTACAACTACAAACTCGCTACAGAAGAAGAAATTCCTTCTGAGTATGAGTGGGTGAAAGAAAGGTTTAATGCTCTAACTTTAAATATAGAAGATTTTGATAATGAGGATGATATTGTTCTTGGTGTCGAATATGCAAAACATAAAAAATGGCTCGAAGAAAACAAGCCGTCAAAGTGGGAGCAGTGCACCAGGGAGAATACGAAGGTGGGAGATACTGTGAGACATCCGTCAGGTATTGATAAGCCAATGATTATAGAACATATTGTGCGTGAGTCCGATTATTGTTCGGTATATTATCCTGAAGAAAATAGAACAGTCTTTAATTTTGCGTTAAAATCATTGCAAATAAACACACAAGGAGAATAACAAAATGGCATTATTTATAAAACTCAACAACGACTTTGTAATAACATCTTCACCATTTGCTTTAGTCCTTTGCTTGGCTAAGGAAAAAGGGAAAGAATCAAAAAATGTAGGTGAACAGTATCTTGAAAAGATTGGTGAGTATTCATCGCTTGAGGGCGTTTTAAACGGGTATCTTTTTTACTCAATCATTAAATCAGACTGTAGCGACGTGAAAGAGCTTAAAGAGCTTATAAAAGAGGTTAAGGCTGAAATTAAAGAACTATCAAATATAGAAAAAGGAGATAAATAATGAACTCATGTGATTTTGAACTGTTGTATTATTAAAACATTTACTTTATACTGTACACCTGTTATTAATATATAAAAAAGGAGTATTGTATGAATAGTTATAAAGAATTATATTTATTAGGGAAGAGTTTGAATGATATTTCAAGAGAGATAAATATTCCGCAAAGCACTATAAGAAGAAATCTTATTAAAGACGGAGTAATTCTTAGGTCTAACAAAGAATCAATTAAATTAGCAGGGTCTCAGGGAAAGATGGCACGAAGCCACAAGAGAATTATTACAAAAGAATGGCGTAAAAATATCAGTACTGGAAAAATTAATGGTGCTAATAAATGGGCTAAAGGAAGAAGCTTAAAACCAAATGGTTATATAGAAATAACAAGGGGTGAAAACAAAGGCAGGGGGGAGCATGTTGTTGTTATGGAAAGCATTATAGGTAGAAGGTTGTATGCTAACGAATGTGTCCACCATAAGGATTTTGTTAGGTCAAATAATAAACCAACTAATTTAGAATTGATGACAAGATCAGAACATTTAAAACTTCACAGAAAATTAGATAATCATAGAAGAATAAGAGATAAGAAAGGGAGATTTTTATAATGGCATCATTAAATAAAGTAATACTAATCTGCTCATTGGGTAGGGATCCTGAGACTTCATACAGTCAAACAGGCGTAGCATGTACAAAATTAAGCGGGGCAACTACAGAACGATGGAATGACAAAAATACCGGAGAGAAAAAAGAACGCACTGAATGGCATAGAATAACGTTTTGGGGTAAGCAGGCTGAGACATTGGCAAGGTATACATCAAAAGGTTCTTCGCTCTATATTGAGGGCAAGTTGCAAACTTCACAATATGAGAAAAACGGCGAAAAGAGGTATAGTACTGAGATAATTGGAACTATCTTTCAATTCATCGGCAGCAAGAACGACAACCAGCAGCAAGGCCAGGGCTTTCAGCAACAGGGGAATTTTCAGCAGCCACAGCATAATAATAATTTCCCGTCACCACCGGACTACAAGTCAGATCAGCAGCCACAGCAGGGAGGATTCCAAGGCCAGAATCAAGGCTTTCAAAATACAGGCTTTCATGGCGCTACACAGCAACAGCCACAGGATAATTTTCAGCAACAGGACTCAGATTTGCCATTTTGATAAGTACTTGAAATAACACATAATATTAACTAAAGGAGCGTAAACGATGAAAAAGAAATTATCTTAAACTTGACATAACACATGCAGCGGTTCTATTCGATATATTAGGTGCTTTTAAAATTGATTTTAATGTTGTTTTCCCAGAATAGGAGAAAAACGATGGAGATGAAAGAAGAGACGAAAAGGAATATTTTTCTTGCAATGTGTAGTTTTGTAGCTGGTATTGTTTGTAGAATTATCATGGAGGTTGTGGAATGGCTAAAATAA
Organism: Desulfobacterales bacterium; assembly: GCA_024226555.1. GTDB lineage: Bacteria > Desulfobacterota > Desulfobacteria > Desulfobacterales > JAAELO01 > JAAELO01. The sequence continues at coordinate 34,773 of JAAELO010000462.1, forward strand.
ACAAACTATTTGTGAGTTTTTCGTATGTTGCCAAAAATGGCGGTGTTATTTGCGAGGAAGCATTTGGTCGTGAGATTCTTAAATACAGATCAATACCAACATGCGAAAGGGATCTTCAAAGCATTGAGAGTGAAATTGATAGTATATACGGAATCGGCTATGACGCTTTTTCATCAACACTAACCAATTTTGTACAAGTCGAAAGCAGCGGGGGCATATAAATGGCTAAAATAGAATATGACGGTATGACCTTCGATTCTGAAGAGGAAATTTGGTTCTGGCATTGGTTAACAGAAGCTTGGAAACACGGGCTAATCGAAGGCTTCAGACGATGTCAAAGAAGCTACACACTAAGCACAAAGCAAACATATACATACACTGAGCAGCTTAAGACGAAGGTGAAGACAACAGAAAAGCATTTACTTCATCCACATGTGTTTACGCCTGATTTTAGAACGTTTGGAGGCAGTTGGTTTCTTGATAAAAAATTAGGTGGTGATGAGCATGTTATTGACGTGAAGGGGACATATTCAAAGTTCCATGATCAGAAATCATTCTCTATCAATCAAAAGTTTATGTATGAGAAATACGGAATATACGTTCATGTCGTAAAGCCTGTTGAGCTGTTTAAAAAGACTTTTGTGCCGGAGTTGGTTAGATACACAAAGAAAACAGGCAAAGTGCAGAAAAGATACATAAACACGCCTACAATTAAAGAATATTTGGGGGTGAAATGAAAATTGTTATAATGGGTATTACATTGTTGTGTTTTATTGTAATAGTTACTTCGTCAGCAATTATAAGTGTTGTTTCTTTTGGGCAAGGCCACAAACAAGGCCAAATCGAAGCACTAACCGGAACCATAAAATATCACTTAGTAACTCACGAAGACCAAACGGTTACGTGGGAAGAGATTGAGGGGGAATAAATGATTAAATATATTCTAATGAAGTGGTTTGGATATAACTATTGGTATCGTGTCAAGCTTCAATATATATGTAATAATAGTAAAATATTCTATCAGGAGATGCAAATAGGATTTACAAAAAAAAATGATATCTTAGATGGAGAAGGTATTAAAAAATATTTCTTCAGCGAAAGTAATGTATTTGAAAACAATTCTCTTGATGATTATCACATGGGCATTTGGCATGTAGAAGTTCAATGTTATCTTGGTTTTTTAAAAAAAGGTGAAATAAATGAGTGAAGAACAAGCAAAATACAATAAAACAATAACATTCACAGACCTCGGAAAATATGTTTTCGGGTTTTGCATGCAGAAGATTATTAGAGATTCGCATAAACCTGACCCGCTTACACTTGATATTGATTATCTGAAAGAGAGATGCGATCAGGAGAGAAACGAAAGACTAAAAGCCTATAGAATATGGGAACGAAACAAGACAGACAGAAATGCTAAGGCTTTTATTGATGAAATAGCGGACGAAATTGATTTTTTAATTTTCCAGGCGGGGAAGGTTGCCGGGTATACAAGCATGGAGAGAAAGTGATCATTTCTTAAAACTCTTACTAAAATTATCTGTAAAATGTCTTACGGCCAATTCAATAATCTTTCCGTGGGACATTTTATTTTTCTTGCAATACTCCCGAAACTTCTTCAAAAAAAAAGGATCAATAATTGTAGAAAAAGGAACTCTTCTTTTTTCTGCTGCTATCGGTTTTCTTCCTTGACCCGGTTTATTCTTACTCATTAAATTACCTCATTACATATAATATCAATATGTTATTAAATATCATGTTGTTAAAATAATTGACAGTATTATTATTTTTACATATAATAACTGTGGAAAGATATTTAAAATAAAACAAACGGGTGAAAAAAATAATGACATGTTCGATAATTCCTCCTCTTTTTGATAACCTTTTTGAAAACTTATTTGATGGATTATTTGATCAAGATATATTTTCTTTAATCTGGAACGGAGCTCCCTACAGCGGCACTGTATTCACACGTTCCGGCATCGCATATGCATCAGACCCCGCAGGCAATCCGGTCGAAGTAGCTGCAAACGTTCCGGCGTATGAATACAGCACCGGAGTGAAGCAATACAGAAATTATTCGGGAACTGGAACACTACCTTTTCCACCGGGCACATCGACAACAATACAGCCAAGCACCCTATCCCTCAGCACAACAGCCGAAAAGCCTTGGAGCATACCATCGCTCGACGCTACTCCGGTTAATATTGCGTATGGGCTTGAGGGGTTGTTTAATGGGGTGGGTAATGGGGTGCAACTATATGATACTGATATTCAGACTATTTATGGTCAATGCACGTATAACGAATTAACAAATGAATATCATATTAATTCTGACGGTACTGATTCAGGCGTTTTATTTGATGTGCTTAGCTTAAATAGTAACTACGAAACGTGTATAGTCATTACAGAGATAACAACACTCGGTGGTGGGCTGAGAATAGAAACAGGGGACACCGATATCTCAGTTGAAGACATTGGGGGAACGTGTATTCGTGCGAACTCTGTTAATTCGACAATACTAAAAGTTAAAAGATCAGCCGGAATTACCGATATAAAATTTAAAATAATATCTATCAGAAAAGTATCCCCCGCTATCGGCAGAATCATAGGAGAAACATACATACCCCACTCATTAACCGAAGACCTGCCGATTGTGCAGTTTACAACAGGTAGTTTTGTCCCCTTGTATGTCGAAGCCACCACCGGATTACTAAAAGGCACAGACGGCACAAACACATGTGTCAGCCCTTCAGCTTTAGTTGCCGGCACAGCCTATAATTTTATTTTCACGTGGGAAGTTGATAGAATGTGGATAACCCTTGGTACAACATTAGGAACAGAGGCAACATTTGCCGGAACTTTCCCGGATACAGGGGCTGATGTTTTCGGATTAACAAACGGAATATACCAAACAGCTCGAGCGTTGTATTTTGATAATGATCTCGACTCTGGCAATAATGAATATCTTACAACTTACTTAGCATCATTTTTAGGAGGCTAAACAGTGGCGAAAATAACATATGCCGACAAGACAAATAGAATACCCGTTGCAGATCCAGACCAACAGGTATCAGCTGAGAACATGAATGAGATCAAAGACTCTGTTAACGAGGTGTATGACGGGGCAAATGACAACATCACAAACACGTACATCCCTATCAAGCTTTCAGGCGCTTTTGCAAACGCTCCGATTCATTGGTCGGGTGTATCCGGGCAAGATATCGTTTTCGATGAGGCGATTGATTTACCGCCAGGAACGATGAAAATCGGGGAGGGTCAATCAACTTCTGCAATCGGGGTTATTCCGTTTTGGACATCATCACTTACTGGGTATACGTACTCAGGAATACTGCACAGATATAATACGACAACCGGGTCGGTTGATCGTCCGTTTACCTCTTCATTTGCAGGGGCCACTGATATAGTTGTTTCCGGTGGTACAGATTCGGTCCCCCTGACCGGTACAATCCCAATAACAACGACCGCTATTGAGGCAATACTTGCGTTTAAATTCTTGACCGATCCATCAGCAACGGTTAACGGTATAAGGGTCGTGGTAACGTCTGTTGCTACGGGAAACCCGTTATATTATTATCCAACAAAGGCCAAGTATCTTGCCGGGGAGGGAAATGATCTTACCGCAGATGGTTCAGGTAATATATCGGTCGATATATCGCACGCACCCCTCGGGCTTTTATCCGGTCAAGCTCTAACTTACACATACGCCGCCGACTCAGGAGTAATCAAGGGGACAGGTGTAATCCCTGCTCTTACAATCTCACGAATGATAACAACATTGAAAAGCGTTATTATTGATGATGGATCTGGAAATGTCAGTGTTGATGGAGATGTTCATGTTGGTCGCAATGTTGTAGTTAACGGAACAATAACATCACAATCCACAGAGAATCTACTTGTAACAGACAATCATATCCTCTTAAACAACGGCTATGTATCAACGGCAGCTATAAGCGGTGGCGTAGTTCACAATCTACAGTCAACTGGTCTTACTGATACCGTTACGGCTGGTGCTTTCGTTGCGGGAGTGGCATCAACAAGCAATCCTACAGTGGCGACAGTCGGCGCAACAACATTTGCAGAAAACGATATAGTCATGATTAATACAAGTGCCGATAATAATGGACTTTACGAGGTCCATAGTCAAGCGGCAAATCTGCTTACAATTCGTGGTGTCGGCACGATCCCAACAGTTGAAGGATTCACGAATAATCAATTTATCGCCTCAGCTTCAGACAGTGCGACAATAACAAAAGTAAATGTTGCTGTTCTATGCTCAGACACTGACGGCGATTGGCGGCAGGGTAAAGGCTCAGTAACACCTATAACTTTTGCTGATATCGGCGATGATCTGTGGAGTAGGACCGGTACAGTATTAAGCCCGTTGACCTCTGGCGATAACATCACTACAACTGGTAATATTGCTGTTGGAACAACAACACAATTAGGTAAACTTAATGTATTTGGTGATACGTATATTGGCGACGAAACAGCAGACGTATATTTGACTGGTGTCCCTGCATCTGGCGGTGATTTTAATATCAAACAAACCAGTGGCGCTGGTAAAATTAAATTTGTAAGTAACGGTAACGCTGATTTAGTAACTATCCAAAATGATGGAGACATGGGGATTGGAAAAGTCCCTACTGAGAAGTTAGACGTTAATGGAATAGCAAAGGCAATAACTTTTTCCGGTGATCTGAACGGAACCATAAATACTGCGACAACGGGTACTACACAATCAGCCGCTGACAATAGCACAAAGATTGCGACAACTGCTTATGTAGATACTGCTGTCGGAGAAGAAGATATTTGGGACAGGTCAGGAACAACTATAAGTCCAAAGACAGCTGGTGATGATGTAACAACCACTGGTGATATAGCAGCAGGTAATATTGCAGTAGGTAATAATCTTGGTATTAGCCAGAGTGCTACAACCCTTGTAGTTGGGAATACTGCCGGCTATGATGCTAAAATGTATTTTGGTCAAGCAACTAACACAAATCTGGTATTAGCATGGGATTACGATGCCACACCAGCAGACTCAGTTGCAAGAATGACCACATGGGGATACGCTAATGATTTATACATAGACGGTAAAACTTTAATATTACAGGGTTCATCCGGTGGGAATATAGCGGTAGGTAAAGCAACGGCAGATACTAAACTTGATGTAAGTGGAGATGCTAAAGCAGATACTTTTGTTGGTGCATATGCAAACACAAAGACACTAAATACCTGTGAATCATTAGATGATTTTGGTTCAACCTTAGGGAGTTTTGCTCTATCAAGTAATAGTAAACTTGGTTCTTATTCTGTTGCCGGAACTTATCCAGCAACATCAACAGCGTCCCGTGCTATATACAGCACAAAGGATTACGGGGACCTAACAGACTTTGCAAATGATAATGATTTCTTTGAATTTTGGTTTTATGTGTCTTCTGTATCTGATTTAGATGTAACCAATATTTACATTGAACTTGGTAATACACAAGATACAGCAGAGTATGAGTGGAACCAAACACATTTGCCAACGCTTGTAGATGGTTGGAATAAGGTAGCATTAAGGATGGGAGACGCCACTCAAGGTCCAGTAAATTGGGCATCTGGTGTTGATCATTTTAGAATATTTTTTAGGGGTACTGGAACTAATGCGGCATTCAATGTATCTATTGATGACATGAGAATGACATCCAATAGAAAGGAATCAGTACCAAGGGACTTAACTTTAAATGGCGACATTGTATCATTCGGGAACGCAACATTAGATTCCAACGAAACGGAAGGTGACATACTTGCAATAAACGGCAATGACCTAACAGCCGGAACAGCTATTTCAATAAATTCTACAAGTAACAGCGATATTACAAGAAACTTTGTGGAAATAAGGCACAGCGGTACTGGTGGAAATACTCACGGGATTGATATGAACCTTGGTGATTCTAATGGTACTATGTTTGCAGGTTCTTCGAGCAATACAACGCAACCTGGGTTAAGATTAGACTGTAATGATTTGACATATGGTGCTGTTGCTCACTTTGCTTCAATGTCGACCGATACTAATATTAGAAAATTAGTACACATTCAAAATGCAAGTGCACTTGCAACAGGAACAACTGGTTTAGTCATTGACCAGGCATCAACAGGAAAAGCAATTTCCACAAATGGTAATATCACAGCCGGATCATATGATGGTGTTCTAAATGATGGCGTAACTGCAACAACTCAATCTGCCGGGGACAACTCAACTAAAGTTGCGACAACAGCCTATTCCGATGCAATACCAAACATTTACAGTGCAAACGGTGAGCTTGCATCAACAAGACATGTAGTAGGGGAAAATAGTAAAAGTCTTACAGTTGAGATGTTTGATCCAACAGAGAGCAATTATACAACAAAGACTGCTATCATACAGCAAGATGATCAAATTGATCTTTTGCAGGTTACAGGTAATGGGTCTGGTGATGAAGGTGCATACTTAGGTATTCGGCTGGGTCAAGGGTCCACAAATAAACTTGAATTTATAGATGAAAAATACACCAAGGGCGCTGTTTACAATGCTGATTATTCAGCAAACTTTACCGACAGATCTATTGTTGATAAAGCCTTTGTCGATAACGCTATTTCAGGGTTAAATCCAAGTGGTACACATGACATATTAATAGCAGCAGACCTTGAGGCTCTTGCAACCAGTAAAATCATAACGGTAACTACTGGCACAACACTTACATTAAATATCAAAGGTGCTATATCATCCGACACAAGATACGTTATTGAAAGTGGTGGCAGATTAAATTTAAATTATGCTCTAAGTGGTAGTTACACATATACTGAAACTGGCACACAAGACCAATTCACAAGCACCCAAGGTTCTCTATTTATTCGGAACGGCAGTATGACGGCAACAGGTACACTTTCAACTTTATTCAACAATACCTTCAATAGTCCTTTTCAAGTGGTGAACATTAAAGGCACTATATTTACCGGGTATCATGGCGGTGCCCTTACAGGGTGGGGCTCTTTCACTTTTGATGGTTCCCCAATTGTAGATTATAGAGATTCTCTTACAGTATCAGGACATGCAGGTTTAAAATGTATAAATGTGTCTGGGTATTCTTACACTGTATTTCCTAACAAACCCGTATTCGATATTAAACGTGGTTATGGTGGCACAGCCGTAAATGTTTTTAGTTTAGGTTCATGGTCGCTTTATGGTGGTTCTTTTCTACGCATTGATCCTGGCGTGGGTGATAGTTCGAAAAACCTAATTGACGGCATAGTGATTAATTTGGGGGATCTATTAGATACATCAGGAACATCAGGAACGTTCACAGCTGTTGCGGATGCTTCTTTTAGTACTGTGACTATAAATAATGTAACATCATCCGGCGGTAATGCGAGGTTTAATTGTACTATCGTGCCATCTTTTTCAGTCGGGCAAGAGGTCACAATAGTCGGTTTCCTAACATACACTGCGTATAACAAAAGCAGCATTGTAACTGCAACAGATGGTTCGACTTATTTTGAGATTGATTCAACTCCTTATATCGGGTCTGAAAATGGTACTGGTAACTTTGGGTCTTCCACTGTGACATTAACGGATACAGGCACAACATTAGCAAACGGAGATACGATAACACTTGACACCCCAGTAACTCACATGTATCAAGGTGGCACAAATGTCTATAATAAGCAGACTAACAGCGTACAAGTAAATGCAACATGGAATGCAACTGCAACAGGTACATGGAGTAAAGCAGGTTTAAATTGTGCCGATCCACGTGTCTTATGTAATAACAACCCTGGTTTTACCGATAGTACATATATAGGTAGTTTCCATGTTAACGGAAATACGACTGCGACAACGGTATCTGTTATCAATACTTGGTACGACTTAGATCTTAATTCATCTGCTGTTGCATCCAGTAACATGGAGCGATGGAAACTTACTGATAATGATGCCGGTGAAATTAAATATATAGGGAATGAGCCTTTCTCCGGCAATCTTGCTGCGAGCATAACAGGGGGAGGAGAAGTAGGTGCCCAAACTTATTTATTTAGGGCAGTTGTTAATGGGTCACCAACTTCTGATGGAATCAGTGCTGGTACCACTACTCCTGCGGGTTTAAGAAACGTTGCATTAATAACGCCTATTGTTGTGAGTAACGGTGATTTGGTTAGAATACAGGTACAGAATACAGTTGGAACAAACAACTTCACAGTTAATGAAATAGCCGTAAACATTCAATAAATAAGGGAAACAATCTAACAAACACTCCCGGAACAGTTAACGCTTTCCGGGAGCTTTCTCCTTTAATGTGGTAGTCAAGATTTAATGTTCTCTTTATCAACAAGCAACTTCCATTTATTATAATATTCTATATTATCAAAAAAGGTCGCTTCTTTTTTCATTATCTCAATTATTTTTTCATTAGAATGCTCTGCATGTTCCCAACAATCGCATCCAGAACAAGACCCATAATAATAATTATATGAAAAAATACGACCATCATTTAATAAAACATCTATATCAACATATCCTTGATAGTCTGATTCATAATTACAACTTAAAATCTTATCTCCACCAAGTTCTTCTATTAAATCCTCTAATATATCTGTGTATCTCGCTTGCTCACAAACTTCTGTTATTTTTTCTTTCATCGTCTTTCTCCTTTAATGTGGTATGTTATCTTTTAAGGCCAAAATCAGTTTTTCTTATCTTTGCTTTTCGCCCGTCTGGATGATGAAAGACAATCCCTTCAATATTTTCAGGTCTTAAATACTCTCTCATACCATAAAAATCTAGCGGTATATCTATATATATCGGAGTGTCTTTGTGGTTGATAAGTTTATGTTTTACGAATCCCTCAATATTACCCTGTATTTTGGGGCCTAAAAGTTCATACGTTCCATTTGTTTTATCAGTCAATCGTTCGTATGCTTCCATGTGAAATTTATCTTCAGCTATGACAACAGGAACCCAACCGAAATATTTACCGGTGTTTGGGTCATAATCCATTTTAATAAAATCATTCGGTAATTTCTTATTCTTCTTTACCGTTCTACGTTTGTATAGAATGTAATCTTTAATCATGCAGCAAGTACCATCATATTTTCTGTGTGGCTCTCCTTCTCCATTAAAGACCCAATCACATGACGGGTCTTTTTCTCTTGTGACAAGTGACATATTTTCTGGATTCTTTTTAAATATTGTTTTCATTTTTTCCATCGTCTTTCTCCTTTAATGTGGTATGTTAAAATAACTTTAGTTGCTTGTTTTCTGCTTCGATTCGCTTGGCGATGATCTCGCAATATTTCTCTTCACGTTCGATTAAAATATATTTTCTTTTTCCAAGATCTTCACAGGCCAAACCTGTTGTCCCTGAACCTGCAAATGGATCAAGTATTGTTTGATTTTCTGAAGAGTATTTTAGCAAGATTTGTTTGAATAAACCTACAGGTTTTTGTGTAGGATGACATTTTTTTTCTTTATGTTTTCCGCTATTTTCCTGAAGCATTCCATGCCATCTATATTTAAAATATCGTACAGCAGTGTTAAAATTTGTCCATGCTAATTCACAATCTGCAAAATCTGTTTTACCGTTATCCTTATCCCAAACAAGCCAACAAGAAGAATTTTTAAGATATTCAATAAAATAATTGCCACCAAATATTATTTGATTTTTCGATACTTTGGTTATTAATTCAAAACATTCTTTTGAAGGTATTTCATTATCCCATGCATCATTCCCATAATCTTTTGATATAGCAAGTTTACTCCTACTTTTGTTTTTACCTGCTGCTTCACCAATCCCATAAGGCGGATCAGTCAAAGCCAAATCAACCTTTTCTAATATAGGCATAATTTTAAGACAATCTCCATGGTAAAGCTTTCCGTTTTCGTTCTCGTAGTATGGTTTCATGTTTCTCCTTTATTATTAGACGCAATTCCACCCCTCTCTGTTAAGCACCCCTACTAACTACACGGGTTAAAGCTAAAGTATATCTAAAGCCAAGCTCAACAAAATAAATAAAAACCATGCAGGTAAAAAAAAGTCGTCTTTATCAGGTGCAAATTAAGGCTCTTTCTTTCAAAAACATATATGCAGAAGATGATGTGTTGCATGTATTAAAGTTGTATTTAACCTCTGCTTCCCATCTATCAATAACAGCAGTATGCTTGTATTTACGCCTTTTGAATGGAATTTTTACGCCATTAACTTCCATATGAGCTCTCCACTTTTGGCTATTTTTATTAAAAGAAACGCCCTTTACTTTGCTTGTATTGTTTTTTTGTAAAGAATTATTTCTAACATTACATTGATGTGAGGCATGTCTTAGGTTAGACCATGAATTATCTGTTTTAATTCTATTTTTATGATCAACAACAAACTCAGGGAAATATCCTTCCACATATAAATATGCTAATCTATTAGCCCTATAAATACGATTATCTATACATATAACTATATATCCTGTAGGCTTAGTATAGCCAGCCTCAAAGCCAATTATTGCATTAGATGAACGAGTAATCCTGTTGGTAAATATTCCAGTCCCAACATCATAATGTAGTAATTCGTGCAGTCTTTTTTGGGTAAGTATTTCTGGTTTTTTCTTCATAAAGCCTCCTTAGCTTTTCCTATTTAGTGATGATAAAAGGGTAGTAGGATTCTACCCCGTTCGACCGCTAAGTCTATTATCATAATTGATTGTTGTTATTAGACCATGTTTTACATTTATTGTCAATTCAATCATTTACTTGTATATCAATTAACTGCTCTGTTGTAAGCTTCATCAGCATTTTAGTCTGTCGCTGTATATTCCTTTGACCGTTAGCAAGGTAAAATATCGCTGACGGTGTCAAGCCAAGTAATTTTGCGTACTCGGCTTGAGTTTTAATGTCTCGCTTGAGCATGTCTTTTTTTATTGGGTTCATATTATCCTTTTAAGTCTCCCTTCATTTGTGCATCAAGTTAATAATTTTCTTTAAATTTCCGCTCAATTTCCAATAACCATTCTTCATGATATTCTGAGAAGTCTCCTTCTTCAATACATTCTGATACCATTTCGCTCAATGTCAATTCGGTTTCAGTTTCAGGATTTAAAAACATTCCGTTATCTGATTGCTCTTCAGTCTGCGTATAAAATCCCTCTGAATAATTGTCAGATTGTACGTTGCCTATTCCCCAACATGGGAATGTTATATATTTTTCAGATGGGTCCATTGGCATGCTGTTTTGCGACATAATTGTTGTCTTTCCATCTTCCCAAACCAACAACTTCATTCCAAAATCATTAAAAGCTAAGTCTTTATGGAACTCTATAAAGTTAATCTCATTTTTTACAGTTTCGATAATTTCGTTGATAGATTTTTCCATGTCGCTTCTCCCTGTTAGTTGTTTATGTTTCTCATTATTAAATACTCACTCTCTTGATTATAGAATAACAGAGTTAAATAACTAAGTCAAGTGAATAAACAAAACAATATGATATTATTTACATTATTTCCGCAATATGCTATTTTAATTCATGAAAATAAATGCAATAACAATCTCGCTGCTACTATTTCTTACTTCGTGCGTTGCTGATCATCGTAACGCACAGGTGAGAGCTGTGGAGCATTTAGCAAGGCTTGAATATCAGGTTGAAACCTTAGAGCATAACCCCAACATCATTATCATGGATTCCCTAAAAGAACTTAATGAAAAATGGTTTAGCCTTACCGGGAAAGATAAGCACATATATGGCTTTTATTCTTACCCTGGCAAAACAATATACTTGAGAAAGCACGGTAGTTTTAACACTGTAAAGCATGAGTATTTACACTATTATTTACATCAACTTTGCGTGCCTGTTGAAAATCATCACAGGATCATTGATAATTAACCTATTGATATTAATTAGAGTATGTGATATGAAAAATATATGGACATAACACCCTTAATAAAAACTGTATTCGGAGAGTATCAAGCACATGTCTTTTCAATTATTGCTGTGCTCGCAAGAATGCAATATAATGTTAACAAAACAATAGCTGTTCAAGATATAAAGCTTACTAATATTAAGGAAGATGTAAAAATAAATACTACTAAAATAGAAAAGCATGACACACAGATACACAATCTTGACAATAAGGTATCGCTATTAGAATTAAAGGAGAAGTGGAGTGGCAACAAAGAAAAAAGCAGTAAAGAAGAAAGCAACACCTAAAAAAGCAGCACCAAAGAAAACGGCTAAGAAAAAAGCAACTAAATCAAGACGGGCTGAACCATTCACGGGGTTAAACAATGGACAAA
>JAAELO010000463.1 GCA_024226555.1 Desulfobacterales bacterium
CCCGTTGATTTTGGGATTTAAAAGCCCGACCCGGCCCGCGGGCTACCCGTTGGCCCGAAAAAGCCCGCAGCGGGCACCACCTGGGGGTTTGGTGAAGAAATTCACCTGCTTTTGTTCATGCCATGCTCGAATATGATTGTTCACACACTGACACACAGCGTACAATCACAAAAAACACGCATGGTCACGATTACAATCCTCTCAAACTATTCTCACGCGGGAGTTTGGTGTTGTTTTTGTTGTGTATGTTCCACATGGAGTGAACATGTGGGTGAACCAGGGGGTGTCGGGTTTTCTCGGGCTTGTCGGGTAGCCCGTGGTGGTGAAAAAAAAGCCCGACCCGGCCCGACCCGCGGGTAGGTCCACGGGCTTCGGACTACCCGCTTTTTCGGGTACCCGTTCTCACCTCTACTCGCGATCACCCACACTAAATGACAAATTGACAACAAAAATACAACAAAAGGGCGTCTATGCAACAATAAATCGAGATTCCGACTACGAATTGCGACTCACAAAATGCATGGATAAGATCGAGGTATACAATGTGTCTGTATATCAACCCATCACAATTTCCTTTTCTCATTCAAATGGCAATCGACGTTTCCTTTTCAATATTTCGACTTCTAAATCCATTTTGGGGAGTCTCCAATATTCAATTAAACCCTCTAACGGCCTTTA
>JAAELO010000464.1 GCA_024226555.1 Desulfobacterales bacterium
AAATTCTAATTGCACAATTGAAAAAGGAAGAATATAGATGAAATTGATTTAATATGGACTATCAATATCTCTAATAACATAAATTGATCTTAAAGTATTCTAATTCGAAATAATTTGCATGAGCTTCTGGAAAGAAATATACATTAAATGATTTAAAGTACCTCTTCCGTACGCCGGGTGTTGTGGCGAACACCTGTAATCTAGCTGCTTAGAGGCGTGAGTCGGAGGATGGCTTGAGTTCGAGACCACTGGCTTCTGTCAACCTATGTTGATCGAATGCCCGCACTAAGACTGACGTCAACATGGTTAAAATGAAGTAATTCGTAGTGACCAGGTTGAATAATGAAGAACGAACCAGCCCAGGGTGGAAACACAGCAGGCTAAAGTTCTCGCGTCAGTCAGTAGTGGGACAACGTTTGTGAGTAGGTTACAGTTGTCATCCCAAACAATACAGTAAGACACGACTCAAACTTATTTTTATCAGGATATTTTAAATAAATTTATTGAAAGCTAAAAGCTCAAAAAATCAAAATACGAAAAGAAAGCAGTAAAACTCAAGGCTTTGCTTAGTCTAAAACTCGTTTTTAATGGATCTGAGGTATTCAAAAAAAATCTAGTAAACCTATTTTGGTATGCTTCTGCAATTTTCAATTTTCAGTCAGCAACAATAGCCGAATATAAAAACCTTTTTCTGAAAAATGCAGTAGAAAGCAAGAGTTTTGAAATCTCGAGAGTTTTCCACGTGCTACACTGCCGAATCTCAAAGTTAAATGTAAATATTTATCGTTTGGATCTGTTTATCAGTTTGATAAATATTTCTACCAGTGTGCATTACCTGGAATTAAGATGTCATCCGATTTTCGGTAAAAAACCTACCGCAATAGGAGGAGAAATTGATTTTTACTTACGTGCTACGGTACTTTTTTATCTAAATATATAGTTGAATATATGTCTATCAAAATTGGTGTAGCACGTCGAAGATTTTGGATATATGACCTAGAAAGTGGATTATTTGGGTTTTAATTACTTCTACCTTTCTTTTGAGTTTAGTGCACGGACAAATGTGTTAAATTTTGGTACATAATATACACAAAAAAGCATGAAAATAAACATTGAAGGATGAGGTAGCACGAACGTGCTACACTATAGCCAGACTCATCAATGGTACGATATAATACATCAACTATTCTTCAAAACCTTGTTTCATTAGTATCAGTGAAAATTTTCCAAGTTTCCTGTTATCAAAAGCATATATATTCTCAAACTCAACCTTTCTTAAATATTACAGGAAATTAATGGAAAGGATTTATTCTTTACAATACATGTGATGCCCTAATCGAAGAGTAAAGGAGGAAATATATACAAATCCTTTGGCAACAAGTGTTTCTATCTAGAGCCGTATAAGGTTAAGGTTTTTTTCATTCTCTATAAAGAACACACGCTTCTTGAAGAGGTTACTTTCAAACTAAAGCATTCACTAATATGCTATTTAATGCATTATATAATTGGAGCTAAAACAAAACATCTCCCCGTTCTTCTTCAAAGTTTGACATTCAAAACTTTACTCATCCAATTTCGCCTCCCTTCCCTCCAAGAACAATGTTGTTGGATGAAGAACCAGTCTTAGACTGCACCTTGAATTTGTTGTTGGTCAAAGCACTTCTTTAGCTCCACAAAATTCAACATTGTTATAGGAGAGAGGGGGAGCCAAATAAATACTTTTCACACGAAATGAACTCTATCAAAACACACTTTAGGTTTACAAACCTGATGAAAAATATTAATTTTGTTTCATCTGGTAAAATGCAT
>JAAELO010000465.1 GCA_024226555.1 Desulfobacterales bacterium
AAGCGCCGCAGAGCTGAGGACGTCGAGGACCGCGGGGATGGCGTCCATGGGTTTCTCCATAACCATGAAGGGGTGAGGCAAGCGACGCTCGAGGGCAAACCAACGGGAGAAGTCCTCCAGGAGGTGGGCCGGGAAGGGGCCCGCCCCCCTGCGCCTGACCAGGAGGCCATCATGGATGAGGACATCGACACGCCACCCGTGGACCACCAGGAATTCCTCAAGGTGGTGCAGCGCGTACCTCTCAACGCATTGAGCCGCCCACGCCGCAAAGGTGCCGGCGGCGTTGCCCCTGGCGCGGCCGGTGGCCCGCTCCTGGGCGCGAGAGAAGAGGTCGCGCCAGTCCGTCGCTTGCCGCAGCCTCTCGACGTTGCCCCTGAATTCGTCCACGAAGAGGGTGAAGCAGCGGGGGGGCCGGCGTTGGAGGCAGGGTGGCAGGTTGCGGCAGCCCCCCCCATGCATGGCCGCGAGGAAGGCGTTTTTGGCTTCGTGGCGCTGCAGGTCAGGGAAGCCATGCGTGAGTTCGCGGAGGACCGTTTCCCTCTCGTAGACTAGCCGCTGGAGGCACGGGGTGGGCCCCACGCCCGCCCGCGCAAAGATGTTGAGGAAGGAGACAGGGTAGCAATTGACGATATCGATGTCATGGTATCGATGACCATAGAGCAGGGTCCGCAGCCAGCGAGCCATAGACTGCGCCCCCCCTCCGGCGATGCGGCGACCCAGGGGGTTGCGAGGGGGCGTGGTGTGGTAGTGGGTGATGACCCGGCCATCAGTCTCCGCCTCCAAGAGGGACCTGAGGGAGAGCACCGCCTGAACCGGGGCGTCTCCAAATCGCGTGGGGCGAACCTCCCTGGCAGCCGCCTGCTCCGCCCGGCCCAGGAGGCAGGACCCGTGAGCCGCCAGGGCTTGGGCGATGCGGAAGTCGGGGCGTTCGGACCTGGCCAGCGGAGACACGAAATCGGGCGAAAAGGGGAACGCGTCAAGGAGGGCCTGCGGGACCACCCATTCAGGCGGGCCGAGGGGCGGGCCGTGGGGGGCACGAGGGGCGCCGAGAAAGGCGCCCGGACGGCCTTGGCAGCCACCCCCGCCCGAGCTGGGCCTGGCGTCGTAGGCGGCGCTGAACATGGTGGCGAAGGCGGGGACGACGACGTCCGGACCAATGTCGAGGCCACTGCCGGTTGGGCGTCCCCGAGCAGACGGGCCCAGGGGGCCGGCGTCAGGTCGGGGCCCGCAGCCGAGGGCAGAAGGCGCGGAGGGGCAAGTAGCAAGGGACCCCAGAGAAGCGAGGGGCGAGGCCGCGGGAGGGCAGAACTCCACATGAGAGCGTTGGCGCCTGTGGCCGGTGACACCAACGGCGGCGCAGGCCGCATCATGGGCCTGATCCAGGCCCCGCACTTCCTGCTCGGTGACGGGTCTGCTGGCGTGGACGGGGGCGGGCCTAGAGGCCACGGCCCCACGGAAAATGGCCCACAGGTCGAGGCTGGCGGTGCAGGAGCTCTGCTCCAGGATGCCACTGACAACCCACGTGTGTGGGGCCACGATGTGCAGCGGCCGGTCTGCTGGCGCACGTTGGATGGCCCGGACCGCGGCGGCGACGATGGCCCGGTAGGCAGTGAAACACTTGGTATCAGGGGCGGGGGCCAAGACCTCGGAGCAATTGCCAGCGTGCCCCGGCCCGAACCACACCCCCAGTCCAGCGCGGCGGGACAGCGGGGGGTGAAGCCCGCGGCCTGTAGAGAGGAAGCCGTCGATGAAGGCGACAACGGTGCCAGACGAAGCCTCGTGGGCGTCGAGATCCATGGCGGCGGGCTGGGCGGCGCAAGGCAGGCGGCCGGCCGACGGGGCGGCGTGCGCCTCGTGATCCCCCAGCGGAAAGGCGGCAGGGGCGACGGGGTGGGGCGGCGCCAGGACCAAGTTGCCGGCGCGGGCAACAGAAGCACCACGAGCCAGGTTGGGAGCGCCCAGCGGGCTGCAAGGGGCGGGGCCACCGGTCGCCAGGGGCAACCAGGGCAGGAGGGGGATGGGGAGATCGGACACGGGGGTATCCCCGAGAAGAGCGAGTTGCGCCAGGACAGCCGGTGGCGTGTCGGAGGCGGGCGCCGGGCGAACGTGGGGGCCGGCAGCGATGTCGGTCAGCCGAGGAACAGTAGGCGTCTCTGGGATGGGGAGGCGGTCGGGGAGAGCCCGCGCAGGGGCATCCCCCGCAGGCCCGGTGGTTGCCGAGAGAGGCAGCCGCTGCCCGGGGGGGAGCGGAGTGGTGTTGTAGACAGGGGGACTGAGAGAGGCCGCGGCGGGCGGCAGGACCCCGGAGGGCCGCGGCGTGGAGTGGGCAACGGCCGCTTCGCCGGGTGCCGGGGAAGGCAGCACACCGGCAGAAGGCGGCGGCGCCGGGGTGACGGCGCCGGGCGAGCCAAGGGCCCCAGGGACCGGGCCCCCGCTGGATGACAGCTCAGCGGAATCGGCCCCAGCAGACGGGGGCGGCCAATCATCATTGGCGGCGGTGGCGGCCGGCGGCAGGAGGATGAGGAGGGGCTGTCCGCGGGGGTCGGCTCCCCCACTCGGGGCCGGCGCCGAGGAAGGCGCCAGCCAACCCAGGGGGGAGCGGCCGCTGGGAGAACCGGCCTGGAGTCAAAGCTGGCGGCGGGCAACGGGGTCGTGTCAAGGGACGAGTGGGCGTCAGGGGGCGGCGTGACGGAAACACCGGCCCGGACAGCGCCAGACTCCGCAGGAGGTGGACAGACCCCCAGTGGAGGCACACTGGGGCCCACCGTGGCGGCGGTGTCGGGGGCGTGCTGCGGCTGAGACGGAGCCTCTCGGTGAGGCATGAGGTCAACGGCATTGGGCCCGGCGCAGGGAGTCGAAGAGGACGAACGTGGCTCCCCGAGCAGCAGCCCCGTGGGGTCCGTCTCCCCAGACGGTGGTTTGCGAGGCCTGACACGAACGGCGTCAGCCGGGGGTTGCGAGACAGGTGCATAAGGGACGACGGTCGTCGCGGCCGCCGTAGGAGACTCGGTGGATGGAGGAGGAGAGGCCCCCCCCGGGGGCACGGCCGGGTCCCGGGGGGACGAGCCGCCCCCCGCGGGCGTGACCTTGGGCTGGGCGGCGTCGCCGCGACCGGCGCCCCGGCGTTTCCAGGCCGTAATGAGCGCCTGGATCTTGGCGCTGGGTCTGCGACCGGCTGGCTGGGGAAGGCAATGCGAACCGCCGGCGAGGGCCGGGCCAACGAGGGAGGCTTTGGGCAAAGACAAGGCCGAGCAGGGGAGAGCCCCCCGCGCGGGGCCAGGGGCCCCAGCGCCTCGGAAGTAGCGTCGTCGGGGGTCACGTGGTCGGCGCAGACGGTCGAGCCGAAGACCCGCAAAGCCGTGGAGGTAGAAGGGGCGTTGAGAGAGCTGTGGAGCCGCTGGGTCCGAGACGGACTCGGGGGGACGGGGCCCAGGTTGGCGGGCGTCGCCAAGCGAGTCTCCCACCTCCCGGCGCATGATGTAATCGGGACAGGGGCGGCGGCCCCGCGGGGGGGGGTGAGTCTTGCTCTTCCCCCCCCCCGGGGGCTGGCGCCGGCCCGGCGCCCACCCAGCGGAGGGCCCCCGACGGGGCCTAAGCCCGGGGTTGTCCGAGGCATGGCTGAGGAGAGGCGGGGTGGCGTCTGGGCCGCGTCTTCGTGGCGGCCTGCTGGAGTGGGTGTTGGAATCGGCCAGACTGGCAACGGCGTCGTCATGTGCCCCCCGGAGGCGCCAGTGGCCCTCGGCCCGCCGCTCGCCGCGCTCGGCGAGGGGGTCCGAGGGGGCTTTGCGCTTGCGATCCGACTTGCGGCCAGCGGGGCCGGGCACCGGGGGGGCGGAAGCCAGGCCCTCCCCTGGGCTATTAGTAGGAGAATCGGCCGGGCGGGCTCGTTGCTGAGAAAGGAAGGCGGGACCCGGGCGCGGAATCGGGTCGGCGTTGGGGTTCTGGTCGTAGAGGTCGGGCTTGCGGAGCAAGCGAGCCCACGGGGCCGGGGGGCTCCCCCCCTCTGGTCGAGGCCTGAGTCGGGTGAGGTCTTCGCGGCGGATGCTTTGCCATTCCTCGAGCCCCGAAGCCACGTCAGAGAATTGGATCAAACATGGGTCAAAGCCCATGACGACAGCAGGCCTGACAGTGGGGAGGCGGACGCCCCCCTCGGATGGGTCCAAGACCCAAGCGAGAGGGCAAGCAGAGAGGTCCAGTTGCAGTCTGGAAATGAACTTGTCATTGGCGGCCTTTAAGCGGGGAAGGCCCCCATCCTGGGATCTTCCAGGGGGGGAGGACGTCCCCCGGTCGTCCACCCCACGGAGGGCGAGCGGGCCCGGCAGAGCTCCCCAGGCCTCCGGGAGGTGGGTGGCGTCCACGAACCCGCCGTCGAACCAGCAATGGGTGCCAGGGGCATCGACCATGAGGACGGGGGCCCGGTGAGCGAGGGGCGCCGCCGGGTAGACCGAGAACGATCTGCCCCGCCAGGAGAGGACCAGAGGCGTAGCGAGGCAAACGGCGGCATTGCGCACCACGGCAAAGGTGGTGGGCGCCTCCCATCCCTCCTGGGGGGCCGGCCGGCACTGGCGGCGCACA
>JAAELO010000466.1 GCA_024226555.1 Desulfobacterales bacterium
CTTTTTCAGTTCCTCGTCAACACAACTTTTTATCCCAGGGATGGAAGGAGTTACTTCTGATGAAACCGGTACTTTTGGCATGTAAAGAGAAGCAAAAGGGTCCAGTGTTATAGTCCTTGTGAGTCCATGAATTTTGGACAAAAATCATCTATTTCCACCTAAATAATTAGCAGACATTTAATTTTCCAGAAGGAATTTATTAATGGAATAACTACATATTTGCTACCTCAATCAATTTTTCGGGCTGATTTCCTCGCTTGGTGTCTATGAATTTCGCGAATTCATGGTCTATTTCTTTTCCATGCAAAAATTCATCTGCCTCTGATATCAAGGCTTTTCGGGTAACTTCTAAACTGGGAGGCTGATCTTTCCTGATTGTGCGCAACCAACCTCCAAAACTCCCGAAAACTTCCTTTGGGTGATACAGGGATAAGAACTGCATAAGACCACAGGAGATGCATCCCAGCATCATATACAAATGATAAGACTTGATTTTATCCATTATTTGTTTTCTTCGTACTTCGCCAAGTCGATGAGTATATTTATCTTTGTCGCCCCTTTTAATTTTGTCCATAGCTTTAGTCCAAAATTGATAAGAGAATGCATTTAAAACATGCTTTAAACTTTTAAAAGTTAGCTCAATTTGAAATCGGTAATAATAAGCCATATAGATATCCATTGGACTGAAGGTAATATCAGTGCTGACTAAGATAATATTTCCTCTCACGGGGTGGGAGACCAAAACAAATCTGACAATTTTCCCCAGCCATTTTACGAGAAGATCAGTTTGAAAATATCGAATATCGCATGTTTCACCTGGAATTGGACTTTTAATAGTGGTGAATAGATCTGTTTTTTTAAAAAGATTAACAAGTTTAATTTTTTCACCATATTTACGCTTCCTGCCTCGCTTACTTTGTTGAGAAGGTAATGGTAAACAATAGCCGACACCAGTAATCTTAAGCCTTGATATAACCTGCATTCCTCTTTCCATCAACGGTTTCATGAATGGTTTGACGCAGTACAATGCGTCTGCTACGAAAACTACTCTGTTTCCAAATGATCCTTTAATTTGTTCAATAAAATCTACTGTCTGACTCAAACAGGTTTTACGATCATTAGGCCCCAGACGAATGCCGCCAAGAATATTTGAAAAAAATGGGATTGCCATTGCCCGGCCGAGCATGTTTTTTGCTATCACAGCAAAGGTAACGATTGTATGGCCCATGATGAATTCTGGCTTACTATTATTCTGACTTGACTGATGTGTAAGCCTTACTCCTGGCATTCGTTTTCCTTCTTTTCCAATTTTTATCTCGTCGATGGCAATAAGAGTGTATCCATTGATTTTAAAAGTATTAAAATTTTTCAGAACTATGGACAGCCATAAACAGCGCAGGGTTGTTAAATCTGTGGCACCTGAACAAAAAAATGCAAGGGCTGAGGTATAGCACTGTGGATTTAGATCAAGGCATCTGATTATTCCAGTGATATGGCCTGTACCATCCCCGCCCATACAAAAGCCAATAATAACAACCGAAGCCCAGAAAAAAGAAATTTTTGTTTTAAATGCGGATCTGCATGACAAAATAAGTGGAAAGATAAGTGCCCAGATGTTACGTTTTCCCATGTCTACCTCATATCAAAGTTGATATTTCTTACAAGAGGTAGACTGTTAAATTTTTCACAAAAAGTTAAGATTAGAAATTCATATGGTATATTTACTCTGATCTTTTGCGGATACATTATTATGGTCTGAGGCTGCTTTTTTTGGACTCACAAGTTATATGGAAAATGATTCTAGTGGCAATGTCATGTGGCAAACAAAATCAAGGTCCCGATGGAAAAGTCAATATCACCATCGAAGCCACCAGTGCGC
>JAAELO010000467.1 GCA_024226555.1 Desulfobacterales bacterium
CACTTTGGACCACCTAAAAGCTGAAAATCCATGAAATATTTTTAAACCGGGGTCGTCGACCAACATTTTTCTCGTACACTTTGACCTGGACCCCATGCCGCCCCTATGGCGGCTGTGGGCACGGGGCCACCATGGGCATGAACGACACCGGGGCCGTCTCCGGTTCCGGGGGTACTATAGAGGTATGGTCCCATCCTTGGCCCCGTGGGGACCCCTAAAATCCACCCTTTTTTCCCATTGTAAAAAAGGGGGTCCCAAAGGGGGTACCCCTGAAAAAAACACGATTTCAACCATCGACCCGGCCCTAAAAAATTATTGGGGCTTGGAATTTTGGAGCCGGGTACCGTTTTTGAACCGCTGGCTCACACCGATACAAAAACGGTATCCGGGAGCTCCTGGCTCGCTCGATCAAAAAAGTTAGGCCCGGAAAACCAAAGTGGTTTAGAGTTTTTTATTTTTTTTCATATATATATATAAAGGTGTGTATCAAATCCAGACTTGTGCAGCTGCACCAGGCTGAAGCAACTCAATC
>JAAELO010000468.1 GCA_024226555.1 Desulfobacterales bacterium
CCACAAAAAATGAGTGTTATGCATTTCCGAAAATGTATTACACAAAACAAGATGTGTTCTTGAACAGTTTCGAAACAGTTCTCAAAAAGTTCTCAATGTGTTCTCCACAAATGTAATACATTTTCGAAAATGTAAAACCTAAAAGAAATTTTCATAACATTTTCGACAATGTTTAATCTCTTTTCATTTATATAATGCCTTTTCGAGAATGTATTATTTTCATGGAGAACAAATTGGGAACTGTTTAAGAACTGTTTCCGAATTCGAACTGTTCCCTAATATATCTTGCTTTTGTGCAATACATTTTCGAAAATGTATGAACTAACTTTCTTTGGAAAACATTTTCGAAAATGCATTTCCTCCAAACAATCCATCTTTTCTTTTTCTTTTTTTTCAATTACAAAAGTATCCATGACGCTGCATGAGAGCGCACACACTCAAACTAATATAAACATCCTACTTTTCACTTAATTATTCGATCCATAATTACCGGTAATTCATATTTATATTCCATGTTTTCAGGAGGAACAGAGATGGCTGGTTTAGGCATAGAGTGATACTTGGATATGATATGGAGAGGTTCGAATAGTATTTGGATCATATAAACACCTTAATTGGGTACGCCCGTTCGCACCCAATTGGCAGCCATTTATGTCCTTTGGCGTTGTGTATATGGAAGGGGTCTAATTTCAGATTTAACGACTCTTTGCACTTGGGGAGCCAAAATGAACACACCCCGAGGGGCGTATTTCTAACACTAAAAATTTGTATTGAGCAAATCTCAAATTTTTGCTCTTGCGCGCTTTATCGATGCACTAGCCTTCCAACTGTACCTGTAGTGCTATCTTTGAAGAAACTGTGATGCTCAAGAGCGCAGAAGCTAGTGCAAAAATTTGAGATTTGCTCAATACAAATTTTTAGTGTTAGAAATACG
>JAAELO010000469.1 GCA_024226555.1 Desulfobacterales bacterium
AAAAGTAGTTAACAAATTTTGGTTATAGGGTGTTTCCGGGGACACCATTCCCATAAAAATCATTAGTTGATTTCTAAGAGAGGTTGTTAAGTCTTTTTATGCCGCTATTGGGCAGACTTGATCCACCTTGTCAATATTGAGCAGTATTTCCAGCCAATCTTTGTTTTGTTTTTTCCCGGTCAACAGTTCCATTGGTGTTTTGTCCTTTCTTTTTCCGTCTTTATACCTACGGTGGTTGTGATAAAACATGATTAAATTCAGCATTTCCTGGTTTATGTTGTTCCTCGAAGTATTTAGGAACATCCTCACTATTGAGTTTATGTTTTCTACAATTGCAGAACTTTGGATGATTTTGTCCAACTCGGCATATATGCTTTCTTTGACCGTTTCAAATTTTTCGCCGAGTATGGTGGCCAATTTTGCCAATTGTTCTTTTTGTTTTCTTTCAAAGTATTTTTTCCTGTCATTATTTTTAGCTTTAATTGCATTTTTCTGATATTGCCAGGCCAGGGAGAATGATTGGACAATATGCTGCGGGGCCACTTTAAGCGAAAGGTCTTTGGTTATTTGCCCGGCAATGTCCAAATAACCAAGCAGGTCGCCCAACAGGTTGTTAATGGTGTTGATTTCTTTTTTGATTTTGTCTATTGGCAGACCGATCATGTAATCCAACGCCACCCGGATATTTTCTTCCGCGCCTTTCCTGTTGCGTGGGTTACCTGATTTGTCAAATACTTGCAATTCATTTATTGTACAATGATAAAGGAACTTGAAATTTTCGTAAAGTGTTATTGCCTGGCCGGTTTTGGTTTGTGCATCAATGTAGGCATCCAATCTTTTTTGCATCACGTTTTCGGTTTTTGCCGATTCAAACACATGTTCGCGTTGATATTCCTGGGCAATGGCGGCATAAGCTGACCTTTCGAGGATATCGACCCATTTGCCAAGGCGGTGCGAGATGGCATGAAAAGTATCGGGCTGCCGGTTTATCCCCTGAAATGCCCGGTCAACTGCCGAACATAAGCCAACGCCTTCATCACTGACTACAAGGATAACTTCCACCCCGTTCTTTTTCAATTCGTCGAAATGGGCTATCCAATCGTCTGTTTTTCTTGATTCTGCCAGTTCTATCCTTAATATTGTCGTACTTATCGGGTCGACTGAGATTAATATTGGCCTTGAACGGGAAAAAACCTCATCGGCCGCTAAATATACATATAGGTCATTGCCATCACTAATGTCTATTGTGTTTGACAGGTTTGTGCCTATCCGGCCCAGGGTTTGGCTAATCCATCCGACCGAACTGTTCCCCGTCCCAAACTTTTTCATTATCCACGACATAGAAGGGATGCTACATTTGCCTTCCAGCCGGAGCGACAATGCGAAAGCAACAGATTGCTCCCTATCCCCTTCTATGATAATCTGTTTTTCTGGCTGTCCGCATACCTGAAAAACATCCTGTACCGCAGTTTGGAGTTCGTCCTGGAGCATGTAAACAAATGTCCTTGATATGGCATGTTTTTTTGCCAATTGGCTAATCAGCCCCCACCTATTGCTCATCATTGCAAGAAAAGCTATGTACAGCCTTATTTCAAAAGTTAAATCCTTCCGGCGGTAAAATTTCGCCCTGCCATCATTTTTTGGCTGAAAAATATCTATTTGTTCCATACTGATAAAAAACAATTATTTAGAAACGCTTTTAATAACATGACAAAGTAAATAATTTTATTTATCTTTGCCAAATGAAACATAAAAAAATTACATTAGGCAAACCAGTTGATATATCTGGTATTGACCCACAAGAATTAAAAAATTGGATAAAACAAGACAAAACAAGATGGGCCGCCATCAAATGTCAGTCATTGATTGCCCTTTCTAATGGGGCCAGTGTTACAGAGGTGTGCAATGTCTTGGATGTGACCAGGGAAAGCTTGAGGGTTTGGCGAAACCGCCTTAAAAGGGAGGGGCCGCAGGGTTTAATTGCCCAAAAAAGAAAAGGCAAAAAATCTCATTTGACCATGGAGGTCAAGGACGATTTAAAAAATGTGGTGCTTAAAAGCCCTGTTGAATTTGGGTATGGTGAAAAATATTGGAACGGAAAACTCATCCGCTCATATCTGAAAGAAAAATGGGGGATCGAAATAGCAATCAGGACCGTGCAAAATTGGTTGTTAAAAACAGGGATCAGAAAATCAAAATGGATTAGGTTGAAATAATATCAATTAGTAATGCGAACATTTCCTAAATTTGTAAACTGGTAAATGAAAGATACCGAAAATTGGTTTATAAAATTAGAGCAATTTTTTAAGAAGCTGATTAATCATTCGGCTGCATGGCAAAGATTGTTGATTGTATTT
>JAAELO010000470.1 GCA_024226555.1 Desulfobacterales bacterium
ACAATTTTTTCAGATTTCTTTTAAATTTACTCTTCCCACATTCCATGCAAAAATGGATTTTCTCAGATTCCGCCAACTTTTTTCGATTAATTTTGTGTATTTTCATAAATACTCGTAATTCTTTTTTAGCCCACCGATGGCTATTTCTTTTTTCTTTTAAATTAAAGAACTTATATCTTAAGATTTCCAAATATTTGCCAACTTTCCAATATTCTCCATAAATGTTCGGCTTACCTCCCAAAATAGACTATATTCACAAGTGGGAGTGCACTGGATTCGACAAGCATAGAGTTATTAGCCATATGACTTTTTGCTTGTGGATGGAAAAATATGGTCAATAATTCTTCCTTTTAACAATTTTGTCCTGTTCCAAAATTGCATTTTTTTGCGCATTTCGATATATCTTCCTCATGCTTCCAAAAACGAAAAAGTGCTTGTGGAGCGACAGAAAAAAAGCACATTTTTCAAACGAATTCGATAAAAAAATATCCACAAGCATTCATGTGAATTCGAATGCTGTGGATTGTTGATTGTTCTTACGATTTTTGGGAGGAATAATACTAAAATAATATGCTTGGGGACAAGCATCCACAAGCTCGGAATGGTGGATGTTTGCATGTAGACGGTTTTTGTGCTGTCTTTGCTGTTTTTTCCAAAACGAAAACAGTTAGACGCGTATATAGTGATCGCGGTCCTGTATTTATAAAAAAATACAGGTGCATTTATTTCAATGCTCCTAAAAATGAAATTTTCCTTTGATTTTATGCAATTTGAATGCTCCCTAAACACGATTATGACAAATTATACGACCATCATACAGCAATTTCTTTCCTGAATGAAGCTAATGCAAAAACAGTTGACTTTTTTAGATGTCTCTCATTTACTGTAAAGCAAATATGTTGTTGTTCCTGAACACGTGGAGTGGCTGAACAAAGGTTTTCTCTATACACCTGTTCAGAGCTCTTCTTCATCTTGTAGTATCGGCAGCTGTGTCCTTCACCATGTGTTGATGCTGTGTGACGCGATTGATGCAACACCCGTTTAAATAGAGACGCTCCCCTTTAACCGTTCCTCCCATTCCTTCCCGCTTACCCTCACTCCTTTCCTTTCAAAAGAAGCCAAAAAGCACCACAATTTCTGTCACTCATTTAACACTTTCTTTTTGTGTTGAATTCACACAACATTTCCTCCCAACAGGAATCCTCATGTATTTCCACCTTCCAAATGTTATCTCCAAGTATTTTCCCCCCAAGTTTTTCTTCCAGACAAGCATATTCCTTAGCCAGATCCCAGAATTGTCGGTGAGTCTACTTGCACGTTCATGTGCTGAACACTTTATTGGATCCCAATTAAACTACATCTTCTCGACACAAACTTAGGACACATCATATGACATTTATATGGTAAATCATGCATGTGGAAAACGAAATAATAGTTAAGTTTCATACAATGTCTTTTTTTAAAACTTGTTCGTAAGTTGCGAGATCCA
>JAAELO010000471.1 GCA_024226555.1 Desulfobacterales bacterium
GGCAGGATGAAACCTTGTCTTCAACATGCATCTTTGAGTAACCAGTACTGATGGTAGACAACTCGTCCAGCAAGTTCAATTGATCTTCAGGGGTGAGCTGGCTGTACAGTGATTTAATTTGGTTTTGTAAGTTCATATTTTGTTACTACTCAGCAGTACTTATGTCTTGATCAGCTAAATTTGCCAAAGCATCAAAAACATTCATTGAGTTTTTGATAGTAGTATCAATAACCGATCTTATGACTGCATAGTGTTGAGCAAACTCAAAAGATTTGAATTGGTTTGAGACTTTCATTTTAACTTTCAGATTCCTGATACCCCTTTCCGAACCATTGTTGTCGGGGGGGACTTCTTTATAATACAAAAATGTGAAAATTGAATTACGGTTTTTAATCAACCGGTTAACAAATGCTTTTTCTTTTTTGTGCCTGGTTGAAGTATTTGTTTTTAAAAGGGTTGACAACTCCTGTTCAAATTCTTTTACTTTCATGTTTGAACCGGAATAGTCATTTTCACTCATTTGCTTTTTATATCCAATGGCATTTTTGAACAATTGTTTAAGTTCACCTGCCCATTTACTGTTAAAGGTTTCCTCAAAGTTTTTCAATTCCCTCATTAAATGGGCAAAGCACAATTGTTTGGCTAACGACTTAATTTTTAATTGGGCAGGCAAACTGTCAGAGACATACACAGACAATGGGAAGCCATCGGCAAAAGTGTTGATTATTGTTTGGTATCCCCTGCTATATGAGGCAAGTATAAATGTTAAGGCATTGTTTTGAAATACCCAAAACCACGCTTTGACTTTATTGATATGTACACCCGTTTCATCGCCACCAACAAACTTTGAAGATTGTATTTTTTCTTTTATCTTTTGGTATACTGGTTGGGCTTTATTGCTCATTGACCCTAAGATATTAAAAATTGTGCCTTCGCTCATTGGCAAATTAACAACATCCTTTAAGAATTTTTTCAACCGGTTTGCAGGGAGGTATTGATATATCGACAAATATGTTACAAGGGATTGTACATTCTTGCCATATTGTATATTTGCTTTTAAGTGGCTTGGCATATGTCCAATTGTTTCATGGCCACACTTGCCACAAATGCACTGATAGGATTGATGTTCTACATATTCAGGGGTGATTCGGGGGATTACAATTTCTTGTCTTCTTTTGTGAAACAGCGATAATGAATTATCTAAATTTTCCCCACAACCAAGACAATAATTTGGTATATATTTGATGATCTTGTCCGGGTTTTCACTCATCTTTAAAGAACTTCCTTTATGTCCTTTTTGCCCACCGTTTTTTCTATTTGACTTTTCCCGTGAATTTTTAATATTGCTTCGTGTATAATCATGTGAACTTGGGGTTGAGCTTGTATTGCTCTTCCGGCCATTTTTGAGCAACTGAATTTCTATTTGCAAATCCTTTATTAAAGATAATGCTTCTGATAATTGTTGTTTTAATTCAGCATTCTCTCGCTTAAGGTCATCATAATCACTTTTCGATATAGTTATTGTCGTTTCGATATTTCAAAGAAACTGCTTTAAAAAATGTGTTTTCTCCAATTGTCAAAAACTTATACACAATTTATTGTTAATTTTGTTGCTGAGTAGTAACA
>JAAELO010000472.1 GCA_024226555.1 Desulfobacterales bacterium
CAATACAAAATAATTTTACATGCAACCATGCCCTGTCTCTTTTTGAATTAGTTCTCGATTACTTTGATATTAAACGTGGATGCGGTGAGACACCATGGATAGATTTGCCCACTGCTAGAGAATTTTTGGCTACAGGCATAGGACGGGACAATTTCTGCCATTTAAAAAAATTCTGGTCGGACAATAATGACTACAATTAAGAGAAAAATGTACTAAATTTTTAGACATAAAAATATAACTTAAATACTTAACAAAAGAGCTTGTATGTGATTTAATGCGTCTCTGAATACAACTAAACTTGGAATACTTGTGGAGAGACTCATGAAAAACAGATCACGCACTCTAAAAATCTATCCAACTCTATGTGAATCATTAAAAACTTCTGTTCGAAAAATAGCTGAACTAACAGGCATTTCAAAAAGTGCTGCTCATCGGCATAAGCAAACTATTTTAAAAAGAAATGATTTTCCAGAGTCCTATTTATGGGAATCAGAAGAAGGCCTTATTTTTCTGAAACGTTTATATTATGGATCTATACTACTTCTTTGTGTTCAATGTGGTGTTGGAGCTAATAAACTAACAGAATTTTTTATGTTTTTGCGGTTAGATCAACATATCGGCATTAAACCTTCAACTATAAAAAATAATGCTAATGAAATTTGTAAGATGCTTAACAAATACAGAGAAGAGCAAGAACATACTCAATTGGATAATCCATTAAAAATTGTTGGCGGAATAGATGAAACATTCTTCAATGAAATGATTCTTGTATTAATGGACCTGTCATCAGGATATATTTTTGTTGAAGAAGAGTCAGAGAGTAAAAGTTATGACACCTGGTATGAAAAGGCAAAAAAAGTAGCTGATAGATTTAAAATTAAGTTTGCATTTTTTGTAAGCGATAGAGCAAAGCAACTAATAAAATTAGCTGTGCAAGGTTTCAAGTGTTCAAGTATTCCAGATTTATTTCATACAAGCAATGAACTTGCAAAACAGTTTGGAGTGAGAATGAGTAAAAAAAAGGCTGATATCCAAAAAAAAGTAAGAGAAGCAATCGCTCAGCTAACACTATTAAAAGAACTATCTCAAAATATAAGTGAACAGGAAATAATTTTAAGAGAACTTCAAGAACAACAGGAAGTAATTGATAAAGGGTATTCAAATTACCATGAGATGCTTCACAAACTATCAAAAACAGTACACCCGTTTAACATTGAAAATTTATCACCAGTGACTTCAGCAATGGTGGGAATTGTTCTTTATACTATATTAAAGGATGCCGAAGCTTTAAAAGAAGAGTTCAACATATCAAGCAAAAAAAATCATTTAAAAACATTTAAGAACCAGATTGAAGAGTTAGCATCTTTAATAGACGTATGGTGGCTTTGGGTTGATGAACGTCTAAAAAATGATGACATAAGTGATGATTTAAGAACTTGGATAAAGGAATACCTCCTACCATTATTATACTGGGAACAACAGACAGACAAGACTAAAAATCCTGATTTAAAGAAGGCGTATCAATATGCTGCGGATAAATCAGGATTAGCGTTTGATGAACACCCATTGACACAACAATTTATTCAAAATGAAGAAATTATGTCTTGGGCTGATTGGATGGTTTGTAATTTTCAAAGAACTTCCTCTGCAGTAGAGGGTAGAAATGGATGGTTGACCCAAATGCATCACAACGGTAGAGGGTTTACTCCAAAACGTCTTAAAGCCCAAACTGTTTTGCACAATTACTACCTGAAACGACCTGATGGTACAACGGCAGCAGAAAGATTGTTTCGAACGAAATTTCCTGATCCTTTAGAATGGGTAGTAGAACGAATGGGTGATTTACCTTTGCCGAGATGTACAGATGTAACTTATTGAGATTAGAAGTGTCCCGTCCTATGGCCATAGCC